>VBHA01000028.1 GCA_005889495.1 Chloroflexota bacterium | reverse complement strand
GCGCGCGACGAGACGCGTCGACGCCAAGCTCCGCGTCCTCGCGTCTGCGCCCCAGGCAGTGCGCCATGGATCGCATGTGCTGGTCCACACCGGCACGGCGGACGTCGCGGGCCGCGTGATCGTCCTCGATGGTCACGAGGTCGGGCCCGGACAGGAAGGATGGGTGCAGCTGTACCTCGAGCGTTCGATCGCGGCGGCCGACCACGACCGCTTCGTGCTGCGGGTGCCCAGCCCGCCCACGACCGTAGGCGGCGGCAGCTTCGTCGACGTCGCGCCGCGCAAGCATCCGCGCCACGACTCCGCCGTGCGCGAATCCCTGTCGCGCCGCGCCTCCGGCGACGTCCTCCAGGAAGAGCTGCGCAAGTATCCGCGCGGTGTGAGCGTGGCCGCGCTGCTCAAGGCGACCGTGGCGGTGGAGGCAGACGTCGAGAAGCTGCAGGCCCGCCGGTTCGGAGACTGGATCTTCAGCGAGGAAGCGTGGGAATCCATCTCGAGCCGCGCGGCACTCGAGCTGCAGGCCTTCCACGGCGCCTATCCGTTACGCGCCGGGATGGCGCGCGAAGAGCTGCGCAGCCGCCTGGGCGTGGCTCCGGCCTCCTTTCCCGCGGTGGTCCAGGGGCTGACCGACGAGGGCAGGATCGTCGAGCGGAACGGCTCCATCGCCGCGCCGGCGCACCGGGTGGCCATCGAGACCGCCGGTGGAGCGGTGTCTGCCCTGCTGCGGTTGCTGGGTCACACACCCTTCGCTCCGCCGTCGCTGTCCGAGGCCGCAAAACAGGCCGGCGCGAGCGACGAGATGGTCCGCGCCATGGTCCAGGGCGGGGACATCGTGCGGGTGGGCGACGATGTCGCCTTCACGCGTGATGCCTACGCGGCCGCGGTCGACCTGGTCAGGGAGCTGGTCGCCGCGAACGGCTCGGTCACGGTCGCGCAGCTTCGCGACCGAATGGGCGCCAGCCGCCGTCCCGTGCTGGCGCTGCTCGAGCACCTCGACTCGGAGCGCGTGACGCGCCGCGTCGGAGACGCCCGAGTACTGAGGTAAAGTTCCCGAACCGATGCGAATCGCCGACATGTTGGCGCGCAGCAAGCCGACCGTCTCGTTCGAGTTCATGGCCCCTCGCGACGAGAGCGAGGTCGACGCCCTCGAACGCACAGTCGCCACCCTCGCCGGGCATGCGCCCGACTGGGTCTCCGTGACCTATCGGCTGCGCACGGGCGACAAGACGCTCGAGCTCGTGACTCGGATCAAGCGGCACTACCACATCGAGGCGATGGCCCACCTCACCTGCGCGAACACGGCCGACCGGACGCGGCAGATCCTCAACTGGATGGAGAGAGAAGGCGTGGCCAACGTGCTGGCCCTGCGCGGCGACTCGCCGGCTTCGGGCGAGCCGTTCACTCCTGCGGACCCGCAGCTGACGCACGCGAGCGACCTGATCGGGCTCGTCCGGCGCAGCGGCTACCGGTTTGGCATCGGGGCCGCCTGCAGCGCCGAGAAGCACCCCGAGAGCCCGGATGTGGAACACGAGTTTCGGTACATGAGGTACAAGGTCGAGACAGGAGCGGATTTCCTGATCACGCAGCTGTTCTTCGACAACAGGTTCTATCTCGACCTCGTAGCGCGGGCGCGCGCCGCCGGCATCACGGCGCCGATCGTCCCGGGACTGATGCCGATCCCAAGCCGGCGTTCGCTGGGCGTGATGACCGCGATGTCAGGGGCGACCGTACCTGCCGCGCCGCGCCCATCGAGATCCTCGCCGCCCTCCGGGGCCAGCAGCTGATCGCGTCCTGAGTCGCGGCGCGATTACCCTAATCGCGCCATGCTCGCCGGAATCGACCTTGGTGGAACGCAGGTCCGCGTCGCCCTCGCCCGCTCGGACGGCCGCCTGGTCGCCAGCATCAAGACCAGGACGCACCTGCTTCCGACTCCCCAGGCGATGGTCGACTGGGCCGCGGGGGAGATCGACCGCCATCGCGGCCGCGAGAAGGTCCGCAGCATCACCATCGCCGCGCCCGGCCCGATCGACCTCAAGCGGGGCGCCCTCGTCAATCCGCCCAACCTCCCATGGCAGAACGTGCCCCTCGTCGCGATGATGAGCCGCGCCACCGGCGCCAGGGTCCATCTTGCCAACGACGCGGACATGGCCGGGCTGGGCGAGTTCCACCACGGCGCGGGCCGCGGCACGCAGAACATGGTCTACATCACCTGGTCCACCGGCGTGGGCGGGGGCCTGATCATCGACGGCAAGCTCCACCGGGGCGCCCACGGCACCGCGGGCGAGATCGGGCACACCATCATCGACCCCAACGGCCCGCTCGACAACTGCGGGCAGCGCGGATGCCTCGAAGCGTTCGTCAGCGGCACCGCCCTGGCTCGCGAGACCGGGCGAACCGCCGCCGAGCTCTTCGCCGGCGCCGCAGCCGGCGACCGCAAGGCCCTCGCCGCGGTGGAAAAGGCCGCGTATTACATGGGCATCGCCCTGATCAGCCTCACCAACGCGATCGACCCCGAGATGTTCGTCATGGGCGGCGGGGTGTCGCGGTCGTGGGCCCTCATCTACCCGACCATGATCGCGACGCTGCGGTCGTCGCCCTTCATCAAGCCTGCACGCCGGCCTCGCCTGCGTCGCGCTCGCCTGGGCGATCGCGCCGGGCAGGTGGGAGCCGTGGAATGGGCGCGCATCAACCAGTAGACGAGGCAGAGCTACTCGGACTTCTCGAGCGCGCCGCATCCGAGCTCCGGGTCAAGGCCTGGATCGTCGGCGGGTACGTGCGCGACCGTCTGCTCGGGCGCCCTCACCTGGACCTCGACCTCGTGGTCGAGGACGGCGACGCGCTGGAGCTGGCGCGCCGCTTCGCCGCCGCGGCGAACGCCGCACCGCCGGTGACGTTCGAGCGCTTCGGCACCGCCCAGGTCACGCTGCCCGGCCGGCTGGTCGAGTTCGTGAACGCGCGGGCCGAGTCCTACGCCTCCGACTCGCGCAAGCCTCACGTGCGCCGGGCGACGCTGGAGGAAGACCTTCGCCGGCGCGACTTCACCGTCAACACCCTCCTCATGGACCTGGACGGCAACGTCCACGACCCGCTCGGCGGGCGCAAGGACCTCGAATCCAGGGTCCTGCGCACCCCGACCGATCCAGCCCGCACGTTCACCGACGACCCGTTGCGCATGCTCCGCGGCATCCGGTTCGCGGCCGAGCTCGGGTTCACGCTCGCGCCGGAGCTCCTGCCCACCATGCGCGAGCTGCGGAACCGGCTGGCGCCGCCGGTGATCTCGGTCGAGCGGATCGCCGACGAGCTTCGGAAGATGCTCGAGTCACCGCGGCCGAAGCTCGCGCTGGAGCTCCTCGACGAGGCCGGCCTGCTCGAGGTCATCCTGCCCGAGATCGCGGCCTGCAAGGGGGTCGCCCAGACGGGCTACCACACCCACGACGTCTACGGCCACACCCTCCTGGCGGTGAAGCACACGACCGCCGACCTCCTGCTCCGGGTCGCGGCCCTGTTCCACGACGTGGGCAAGCCCAAGACCGCCAAGGGCGACGGCACCTTCATCGGCCATGAGGAGGTGGGCGCGGAGATCGCCCGGGGGGCGCTCGAACGCCTGCGCTTCTCCCAGCGCGAGGTCGAGGTGGTCACCAGGCTCGTCCGGCTTCACCTCCGGCCGGTCTTCTACAGGTCGGAGTGGACCGACGGCGCCGTCCGCCGCCTCGCTCGCGACGCCGGGGCCGAGCTCGGCCGCTTGATGGCGCTCGCGCGCGCCGACATCGCCGCCTCCGCCTACCCGGAGCCCGAGAAGCTGGACGAGCTGCAGGCGAGGCTCGACGCCGTCCGGGAAGAGCGCCCCTCGCGCCTCGCGCCGCTGATCACGGGCGACGAGATCATGCGCGCCCGGGGCATCGGGCCGGGCCCTGAGGTGGGCAGGATCAAGCGGAAGCTCGAGGAGCTCGTGATCGACGGCGAGGTCGCGCCCGAGACGGCCGCGGTCGTCGATTACCTGACGAAGCACCCGAACCTCTAGCGAAAATCCCAGCACCCGCTATGCTGCGATAGGAGGGAGCCGCCGCATGGGGAAGTGGCGGGCACCTGGGGAGGTTTGGCGATGCCTGAGAGTGCGGTGGAGACTGCGCCTGTGTCCGGCGCGAACGGGGACACGGACCCACTTGGGCTGGACGGCAGGGCGACCGTGATCGCCAGGGAGGACAGCCTTTCGGGCAAGCTTGTCCTCAAGGGGCCGGGCCAGGTGCTCGGCAACTTCAGCGGGCAGATCGAGTGCGACGGTGACCTGCTGATCGGGGCCGAGGCAGAGGTCGAAGCGGACATCAAGGGCAACCGGATCACCGTGTCCGGCCTGGTCCGCGGGAACGTGATCGCCAGCAACCGGCTGAAGATCACGAGCACGGGGCGCCTCGAGGGCGACGCCACGGTGGGGGCGCTGGTCGTCCAGGAGGGAGGCGTGCACTACGGGGTGATCCGGGTTCACCCGGAAGGCATCCCCGACACGCCGCCGGAGCGGATGTCGCATGTCCCGGCCCAGTCGACCGTCGTAACTTTGAGACCTGCCCCCAACGCGGTGGGAAGGGTCAGAAAATTCTGGGGTGAGTTCTTCTAGAAGACCGGCGAAGAAGCTGTCCCGGGCTCGAGGCCAGGCGCCCCGTGCCCGGGCGGCGGCGTCGAAGCCCGTCCAGAAGGCCCAGCAGAAGCCCGCGCCGAAGGTCGAGGTGCGCCGGCTCGAGCTGCCGACGCCCAGGCCGCTGCCGGCGAAACCCGCGGTCCCGGCGCCGCGCCCCGGCATCCGCCTGGCCGGTTCAGCCTCCTCGCGGCTGACCATCAAGCCGAGCCCGACCACCGGCCCGCGGCCACAGCTTCAGCTGTCGACCAAGGTGCGGCCCGGCGGGCCTCGTCCGCTGAGCCAGGTCGAGCTCGACGAAGACGAGGTGCTGATCGACGGGTTCGACGCGCTCCTGCGCGAGGAGAAGGTACGGGTCACCGCCGTCCTCGAGAGGACCTGCGTTTACGTGGACAAGGGCGGTGACCGCAAGCTCGCGCGCAAGGAAGACCTGGTGGTCGAGGCGGACAAGCTGCCCATCCGGCGGCGCGGCCTGAGCTAACTTCTTCTCTACCTGATGATCGAAGAGCCCAAGATCAACCGCAACCTCGCGCTCGAGCTCCTGCGCGTGACCGAGGCCGGCGCGCTCGCGGCGGCGCCGCTGCAGGGCCGCGGGAACAAAGAAGCGGCCGACCGGCGTGCGGTCGAGGCGATCAGAGAGTCGCTCTCCTCGGTCGACATGAAGGGGACCGTGGTGATCGGCGAGGGCGAGAAGGACGAGGCGCCGATGCTGTTCTTCGGCGAGCAGATCGGCAACGGCCTGGAGCCCGAGGTCGACGTCGCCGTCGACCCGATCGAGGGCACGAGCCTGACCGCCTCGGGTCTGCCCGGCGCCATCTCGGTCGTCGCCCTGGCCGAGCGCGGGACCATGTTCACGACCCACGTCCACTACATGCAGAAGCTGGTCGTCGGCCGCAAGGCGCGGGGCGTCATCGACCTGGAGATGCCGGTCGAATGGAACCTGCGCCGGATCGCCAAGGCCGAAGGCTTGCCGGTCCAGGAGCTCACGGTGGTCGTCCTCGAGCGCGACCGCAACAAGGACGTCATCGCCCAGATCCGCGATGTCGGCTCCCGCATCAAGCTGATCTCCGCCGGTGACGTGGCCGGCGCCCTCGAAGCCGCGCTCGAGACGCGTTTCGGGATCCACTGCATGATGGGCTCCGGCGGCGCCACCGAGGGCGTGCTCGCGGCCTGCGCCCTCAAGACGGTCGGCGGCGACATGCAGGCAAAGCTGTATTTACGCAGCGACAAGGATCGTGCCCTGGCCGTCGAGGAGGGCCACAAACCTGACAGCGTCCTCTGCATCGACGACCTGTGCTCGGGCAAAGACGTCTTCTTCGCCGCCACAGGGATCACGACCGGTGAGCTCCTGAAAGGCGTCCGTTACGAGGATGTCTACGCGTACACACAATCGATGGTTTTGCGGTCCGCATCAGGCACCATGCGCATCGTGGACGCGTACCACCCGATCGACAAGCTCCGGGTCAAGGGGCTGCTGCCCGAGCAGGTCCGGGTCCGCTGAGCGCAACCGAGGCGGGGCAGTTCCTGACTGCCGCGGCGAAGGCCCTCGGGCCGGCGCAGTGGGAGTGGGTCGCGACGGCGCGCACGGTCTCGCGGCAGCGCAAATCGACGGGCATGGTCGAGGAAGTCCTGGACGGCCTCCTCTCGGGCGCCGACCAGGCCATGGTCAACGCGTTCACCAGCGGGTTTCGCGTCACCCAGGTGCAGACCGCGATCAGCAAGTCGCTGCCCGACCCGACCGCGACCGCGGCGGCGCTGGAGTCGGCCCAGGTCGTGGCCCTCGGCATCCTGGTCCGCGAGCAGCTGCAGCCGGCCCAGTTCGAGGCGGTCTACCGGCCTTTCGCATCGATCCTGCCCGGACCGACCTATCGCGCGCCGGCGCCCATCGACCAGCAGATCGCCGCCTTCCTGCGCATGCTCCCCACGCTCAAGGGCGATGTGGAGGCCGAGGTGGCCGCCGTCGCCAGGTCGCTGAGCCAGCCGGCCAGGGCTGCCACGCCGGGCGCGGCCGGCGGCGTGCCGGTGATCGCGGCCCCCACCGGGCTCGACCCGTCGGCCAACTACACCGCGGCGTGGAAGCAGGTCATCGCAACCGCCAACCAGGTCGGGCGCACGCAGGCCTTTCGGGCGATGCAGGACAGCGCCGAGCAGGCGGCGCCGCACGACGGCCTGGGCATCGTCGGATTCGCGGGTGTCGCGGCCGGCGCCATCTTCATGCGCGACGCGCTGCCGGTCGAGAAGGTGCTGCTCCTCTACGAGCCTTTCGCCTCGGCCTTCCCCTACGAGAATCTGGCCTAGGCCGTTCTCACCCCCGCCGCCTTCTCCAGGCCAAGCTCCTCGACCGCGGTCTCGCGCATCTTGAACTTCTGGACCTTGCCCGTGACCGTCATCGGGAACGCATCGACGAATTTCCAGTGGCGCGGGACCTTGTAAGTCGCGATCTTGCCCTTGCACCACGCGGCCAGCTCCTCGCCGCTGGAGCGCGCGCCTTCGCGCAGCTTGACCCATGCCATGACCTCTTCACCGTACTTCTCGGAGGGGACCCCGATGACCTGCACGTCCGCGACGTCGGGGTGGCCGTAGAGGAACTCCTCCACCTCGCGCGGATAGATGTTCTCGCCGCCGCGGATGATCATGTCCTTGATCCGGCCGACGATGTTGACGTAGCCGTCGGCGTCCATGGTGGCGAGGTCGCCGGTGTGCATCCAGCGCGCCGGGTCGATCGCCTGCCGCGTCGCCTCCTCGTTGTTCCAGTAGCCGAGCATGACGATGTAGCCGCGGCTGCACAGCTCGCCCGGCGTGCCGCGGGGAACCACCGCGCCGGTGCTCGGATCGACGATCTTGATCTCGACGTGCGGGTGCACCCGGCCGACCGTCGACACGCGGCGCTCGAGGGGATCGTCGGTGGTGCACTGCGTCGACACCGGCGAGGTCTCCGTCATGCCGTACGCGATCGTCATCTCCGGGATGTGCATCACCGTCTGGACCTTCTTCATCACCTCGACCGGGCAGGGAGAGCCGGCCATGATCCCGGTCCGCAGGGAGCTGAAGTCGAACTCTTTGAAACGTGGGTGGTCGAGCTCGCCGATGAACATGGTGGGGACGCCGTAGAGGGAGGTGCAGCGCTCGTCCTGGACTGTCTGCATGGTCACGACCGGGTCATAGGCTTCGGCCGGGATGACCATGGTCGCGCCGTGAGTCGTGCACGCGAGGTTGCCCAGCACCATGCCGAAGCAGTGATAGAAGGGCACAGGGATGCAGACTCGGTCGTGCTCGGTGTACTTGAGCGTCTCGCCGATGAAGAAACCGTTGTTGAGGATGTTGTGGTGGGTGAGGGTCGCGCCCTTCGGAAAACCGGTCGTGCCCGACGTGTACTGGATGTTGATGGGGTCGTCGAACTGCAGCGTGGCCTCGACGTCGTAGAGCTGTTGTGCGCTGACCTTCGAGGCGTCGCGCTTCAGCGCCTCCCAGCCGTCTTCGAGCACCAGCGCCTCGCGGAGGCCGGGGCACCTGCCCTTGACCTCGGCCAGCATGGCGCGGTAGTCGGCCTGGCGAAATCCCGCCGCGAGGACCAGGAGGCTGATACCGGACTGGTTGAGCGCGTATTCGAGCTCGGAGGTGCGGTAGGCGGGGTTGATGTTGACGAGGATCGCGCCCATGGCCGCGGTCGCGTACTGGACGATGACCCACTCGTAGCGATTCGGGGACCAGATGCCGACACGGTCCCCCTTCCTGACCCCTCGGGCCATCAACCCTCGGGCCACCTGCTCGCACTGCTCGACGAGCTCGCGGTAGGTGGCGCGATAGCCCTGCTGCGCGACCACCAGGGCCTCGCCGTCGCCGGCCCGGGCGGCGGTCCGGCGCAGGTTGCTGAAGATCGGCTCGCCCAGGAGGGGCCTGTCGTTTGCCCCATGCACGTAGCTCAATTGAGTCATTGCTTTACCCCCTTGACATTGTCCTCGGTTCGTTGCAAGGTGGAGGCAATTCGTTCTCCGTCCGGGTCCGCCGACAGTCCACGCAAAGGTTGGCCTCCAAAAGTAGGCAACGGCCGTAAAGCGGCGCAGAAAACCATAAGCGTGTCACCCGGTGGTATCCCGGTCGAGGCGGTGTCCGCTGCAGGCGCCGCCTCGTTTTTTGTCCTGTCTTCCCCATTCATGGGGAAGTACCGGCCGAAGGCCGGGGATGGGTCTTCCCCATTTATGGGGAAGTACCGGCCGAAGGCCGGGGATGGGGCCGCCTCGCTTGTTCCTCCAGGCCTGTCTTCCCCATTTATGGGGAAGTACCGGCCGAAGGCCGGGGATGGGGCCGCCTCGCTTCTTCTGTCGTGAGCCGCATCCCTCCCGCGATCACGCGTGCGTACGTGGTGCTCGCGGCGGCGGCCACTCTGGTCGCAGCCGGGGTCCACCTCGCGACCTACGGCCCAGAGGACTGGACGCCCGTGTTGTCGGCGATCTGGCCGCTGCTCTTCTTCGGCATATTTCCCCTGTACCTCCTCGTCGCTTTCGCTCTCGCGGGCAGCCACCTTCCGCTCGACGTCTTGATCTCGGACCTGCCCAGGCCCATGAAGATCGCGGGCGGGATCCTCCTGGGGTACGTGCTTGTCAACTTCGCGATCGCGTTCCGCCTCCTGCAGGGCGCACACGCCGAGGACCCGATCTACACGGCCAGGTTGTTCACGGGGCACGCCCTCTTCTTCTACGCCGCGAGCGCGGCCCTCGGTTACCAGGTCGACCGTGTCCGACGCGGATTCCTCAACGTCAGCGGCGGGCCCCGCGACGACACGCTCGAGCAGGCGCCGCTACCCGCGCCGCTGTCGCGATCGGTGGTGCTCCAGACCCGGCTCGCCCGGGCGGAATGCGCGGCTCGCCTCGCGCGCTGGCCGGGCCTTCGCGGCGAGGCGACACCGGACCTGTTCAGGCTCGACCTCGCCCGCTCAGAGAGCTCGCTGGTCTATGCCGTGGGCCGCTTCGAGGGCGAAAGCCCGACCTTCATCCGCCTGCTCCTCACTTTCAAACGCTTCTATCTCGTGGTGATCGCATCCACCGTCCTGATACTGCCCCTTGTGGCCTGGGTGATGAGCGGCGTGCAGTTCGCATGGCAGGGCGTCCTGTTCGTGATCCTGTTCGGCGGCGGAGGCAACATCGTCTACGGGATCGTGCAGATGCGCCGCCTGGAGCGGCAGATTCGCCGGGCCACGGAGTCCCAAACGGCCCCAATCGGCTGAAGCCTTCTTCCCCATTCATGGGGAAGTACCGGTTTAAAGCCCAACTGTCTTCCCCATTTATGGGGAAGTACCGGCCGAAGGCCGGGGATGGGGCCGGTACGTATTCCA
>VBHA01000177.1 GCA_005889495.1 Chloroflexota bacterium | reverse complement strand
CAGCATCTCGTCGTCGATCTGCTCGACCTCTTCGAAGTCCTTCTCGCCGTCGGTGACCTCGATCCCGATCTCCTTGAAGGCGGCGAAGATGCGGAAGATCTGGTCCGGCTCGGCCTCGATCTCGGGGAAGCCCTGGAGGATGTCGTCGGGCGTGAGGTAGCCCTGCTCCTTGCCTTTGACGATGAGCTGCTCGGCGACGGCCATCAGCTCGTCTTCGAACTTCGGCTCCAGCTTCTCCGCCGTCTTGCCTGCCCTGCCCGGCTTGGTCGCGTTCGCCTTGCCGGCCGGTGCGGCCGGTGCAACCGGCGCAACCGGAGCCACGGATGCGGCCGGTGCGACTGGCGCTTTGCTGAGCTCCGGCTTGGCCGGGGCCGGCTTTGCGGCTTCCGCCCTGGCCGCCGCCGCCTTGACCACCGCGGTCTTGATCGCTGAGCTCTTGACCACCGCGTTCTTGGCCACTGCCGGTTTTGGCGTCGCCGCCTGCTTCACAACCCGCGCGATATCACCCTCTCCTTTCCATGTCCTTGATGGCGCGGGCCAGTTCCCTGGCTTCGGCTTCCAACCGCACCACCTTCTCCGAGTCCAGGCCTCTTTCGGCCTCGGACAGCTCGCGGATTATCCCACTGTGCATACCCTTCATGTGCTCCAGGCGGATTCTCTCGGCGAGCTCCACGGCCACTTCGTCATCAACATTCGGCGGCGGGGCCGCCCACGCGCGTCTGATCAGGTCTTGCTCCTCTGAGGGATAACCGGCCAAATCGGCCTCGAGCCCGGCCGGGCCCCCGCGCTCGTAGCTCCCCAGCATACGGACGTAGATCGGACGGTCGTCTGGATCCAACTCGTCAGCCGTGATCTTTGTTCGCATCCGGTCGAAAGCGCCCGGCCGGACCGCCAGCAGCTGGACCAGGTAGTCGCTCGCGGTCAGCTTCCGGACCGGTCCCCGATGACCCGAACCGTTCTGCGGCGGCCGGACCGCTTTGGGCTCGGGGTCTTCCAGGAGCAGATGGCGCGAGATGCCCGTGTGGCGCTCGGCCGCCTCGGCGTAGCCCTCGTGCAGGGCGGCGGGGAACTGGCGGATCCACTCCCGCAGCCGGCCCGCGACCAGCTCGACCTGGTTCGGCTTGCTCGGGTTGAGGCCGGCCGAGTCCTCTTCCATCCCGGCCTCGAAACCGGAGGGCGCCTTCGCCACGAGCTCCTCCCAACGCGCCGCGGCGTCAGGTCCCGCGCCCCGCAGGTATTCGTCCGGGTCCTTCGCCCCGGGCACCGACACCACCCGGGTACGCAGGCCGTGGCCGGCGGCCAGGACGGCAGCCTTGCGCGTCGCTTCCCGGCCGGCGCGGTCGGAGTCGAAGACCAGGAGCAGCTCGTCGGTGAAGCGCTTCAGCAGGCGCACCTGCTCGTCGGTCAGCGCGGTACCCGAGCTCGCGACCGCGTTGGCGACCCCGAACTGGTGGGCCGTGATGACGTCGAACTGGCCTTCCATGACCACCGCGTGGCCGCGCCGGGCGATCTCGTCGCGGGCCAGGTCGAGGCCGTAGACCACTCTTCCTTTTATGTATGCGGGTGTCTCGGGCGAGTTGATGTACTTGCGCTGCTCGTCCTGCCGGACCGTCCGGGCGGTGAACGCAAGCGTCTGGCCGCGCTCGTCCCGGATCGGGATCACGAGGCGCTCGGCGAAGAAGTCGGCCCCGTCCCGGCGCATGAGGCCTGCCTCCTGGGCGTCGAGCAGCGAGCGCTTCTTGGCCCGCAGGTACTCGGCGAAGCCGCGGCCCGCGGGCGCAAACCCGAGCTGGAACTTGCGCGCCGTCTCCTCGCTCACCCGCCTGGACTCGAGCAGCTTGCGGCCGGACTCGCCGGCCGGGCTGTTCCACAGCACGTGCTCGTAGTACCGGGCGGCGAGCTTGAGCATGTCGAGGACGCGCTTGCGCAGGTCGGAGCGCTCCTTCTGCTCCGGGCTCAGCTTCTTCAGCTCCACGCCGGCCCGCTCGGCGAGCATCTGCAGCGCGCCGCGCTTGTCCGTCTTCTCGATCAGCTCCACGAACGTGAAAACGTCGCCCTT
>VBHA01000178.1 GCA_005889495.1 Chloroflexota bacterium | reverse complement strand
CTACGTGACCGTGGTGTGCGCAGGCGAAACGGTCACGTCCCGCTTCCCGCCGCGGTCCGGCGTGAAGACCAGGGAGCGGGTCGAGCTGGCGTTGAACCCCGCGCGCCTGCATCTCTTCGACCCCCGGTCGGGCAACACCATCCTCCAGCGCCCGTCGGCCGGGACAGCCGGCGCTCAGAGGTCCGTGAGGGAGGCGCGGACCGAAGACGCGGCGGGAGGGCGTTCGGAGCTACCAAAGCCAAGCGGCACACGCGGAGTGCCATCGAGATCAGAAGAAGTTTCATGAGGAGGTAAGGCATTGAGGAATCCTGGTCAGCGATTCGGACGGTTGTCGGTGCTGCTGATGTTCCTGTCCACGGCCGTGCTGGCGGGCTGCGGCGGAGGCAACAACAACACGTCCAACAACCTCAGCGACGACATGAAGGGGACGATCACCGTCGCCTACTCGACGACGTACGTATTCGACTCCGACGATCAATCCGTGATCTGGTGGAACAAGGTCAAGAGCGAGTTCGAGACGCAGTTCCCGAACGCGAAGCTCAACCTCCAGGGCTTCAACGGCACCGACGTCGACCTGGTGAACAAGGTCGCGCTCGAGTACAAGAACCCGTCCACGACCCCCGACGTGTTCATGCTGCCGACCGGCTACGTCGGACAGTGGGTGGGGTCGGACTACCTGCTTCCGCTCGACTCTTTCACCAGCGACTCGGGCAAGGCGCCCTTCTGGGGAGCCTTCCCGAAGGTGATCCAGGACGAGAGCAAGATCAACGGCAAGGTCTACGCCGTCAACACCGGCGAGAACAACTCCGCCCTCTACTACAACAACTCGATGCTCCAGAAGGCAGGCATCCAGCTACCGTGGCAGCCAAAGAACTGGGATGACCTGATCACCGCGGCAAAAGCCGTGAAGGCGAGCGGCCAGAACGTCGTCGCATTCTGGGCACCGGCCGGGACGAGCGCCGGCGCGGGCGGCGTGCTGCAGGGCAGCGCGAACATGGTCTACGCATCCTCGACCCCGACGATCTTCGATTACAGCAAGAAGAAGTGGGTGGTGGACAGCCCGGGCCTGCGCGAGGTCATGCAGTTCTACAAGACGATCTACTCGGGGCACCTCGGTGGCTCGACCTCGGACCTGTTCTCGCCCAAAGCGGTGGGCAGGCCGGTCGTGCTCCTGAAGGACCACCAGATGGCGATCGCGATCGGCTCCAACTGGTTCGCCGACGCGTGGACCGAGCAGAACCGCCACTGGGCGACCGCGGCCCAGGAGGCGAGCGCCGTCCCGATCCCGACGTCCAAGGGCCAGGCACCGGGCAGCGCAAGCACGCTCGGCGGCTGGGCTGTGGCCATCTCGAAGGCGACCAAACACCCGCAGCTTTCCTGGGGCTTGCTCAAGATCATCGAAAGCGATGACAACCAGGTGTTCATCGCCAACCGGGCCGGCTTCGTGCCGCCAAGCCAGACGGTCGCCAAGTCGCCCGGCTTCCTCAACTTCGCGCCGCCGTTCAACAAGGCGTTCGGCGACGCGCTGCCGAACTCGAAACCGATGCCGTCGGAACAGGAGGGCTATCCCGCCTACGTCCAGGGCATCGGCCAGGCCACCGGCCAGATCGCTACCGACCCGAACACGTCGGTCGACCAGGCGATCAAGATCCTGCACGACACGGTCGCAAACCAGGTCGGGGCGGACCAGGTGGAGACCCTCACGTAGTCATACACAACCGGGCAGGGCGGCCGCGTCCGCCCTGCCCCATCATCCCGAACGGAAGAGGATGCTGACCTGATGTATTCGGGGCCGGTGATCGACTGTGACGTCCACCACGCTCGGAACACCGACGCCGAGCTGATCCAGTACCTGTCGAAGGGATGGCGCGAGTACGTGACCGACCGTGGACCGGCCGGCAACGTGCCTCTCACGGTCCAGGATGGCTTTCCCAACCCACATGGGTTCATGCGCGCGGACACGTATCCGAAGAACGGCGGTGAACCCGGCTCCGACTACGCGACCATGCTCGAGCAGCTGCTCGCGGCCTCGGACCTCAGGCGTGCGGTCCTCACGTTCGGTGACGACAGCCACGTCGCCGGGCATCACAACCCCTACTTCGCGGCCGAGCTGGCGCGGGCTATGAATGACTGGAGCGTCGAGCGCTGGCTGAGCCAGGACCCTCGCCTCTGCTCCTCGATCATGGTCGGCAGCCAGCTGCCCGACGTGGCGGCGGCGGAGGTGCGACGGCACGCCCAGACCCTGCGCATGGTGCAGGTGATGCTGGTCGACAACCCGTTCAACCGCGGCTTCGGCCACCCCGTGTTTCATCCCATCTACGCCGCCGCCGAGGAGACCGGCCGGCCGGTGGCCATCCACGGCGGCGCCGGCGGCTGGGCGAACCCGCCGAGCACCGGCGGCGGCAGCGTCAGCACCTACCTCGAGACGCACGTGCTGTGGCCGCAGGCGATCCAGACCCACCTCGTGAGCTTCATCGCCCACGGCGTGTTCGAGAAGTACCCCCGCCTCCGGCTAGTTCTTATCGAGGCCGGGTCGGCGTGGCTGCCCAGCCTGCTGTGGCGATTCGACACCGAATACAAGGGTCTCCGCCGTGAGGTGCCCTGGCTGAAGAAGCTCCCGAGCGAATATTTCGCCGAGCACGTCTGGGTGACGACGCAGCCCCTTGAGATCGCGCCCAGGAAGGAGAACGTGGTCGAGCTGCTGCGCTCGATGGGTCTGGAGGACCGCCTGGTCTACTCGTCCGACTATCCGCACTGGGACGCCGACGAGATCGAGTACCTGTCGACACGGCTGCCGGCGGAATG
>VBHA01000183.1 GCA_005889495.1 Chloroflexota bacterium | reverse complement strand
GGCTCGTACTCACAGTGGGTTCAGCCGTGCGGCGCGGCACGTCGCCTGCGCCTTCACTGTCGCTCGTGTATCGAACCACCGACGGGGGTCAGAGCTGGCGGCTGATATCGAGCGCAGGTCCGAGCTGCGCTTCCATCGCCTTCATCTCCGCGACCAAAGGCTTTTCAGCCTGCGGGGGTCAATTCAATGGCGGCTCGAGCGGACTCCTCTCCACCAAGGACGGAGGGGTCACGTGGTCGCGCGAATCGGTCTTGGGGTCATCCCAAGAGTCGGTCGCCCAGCCGGTCTTCTTCGACTCGGTTCACGGTGCGACTGTCGTCTACCAGAGCGACGGGTATTCAATCGACGTCACCTCCGACGGCGGTGCCACCTGGCGGCAGACCGCGTCGGCGGCGAGCGGGTCGACCTTCGTCCCAAGTGGATTCCAGCCCTACAACGTCAACCCGAGCTTTGAGGACGCGCAGGACTTCTGGCTGTTCGCCACGCCGCCGGGATGCGATTCGGTATGTGCCAAGGGAGGGGTCGTGACCGATTGGCTGTATCACAGCGCGGATGGAGGTGCCACGTGGCAGCTGGTGCAGCGCAACACCCCGATCTCTTATCCAACCAGCATCAGCTTCACCGATCCGCTTCATGGTTTCGCGTTGCAGACCGACCAGAACTTCGCACCCGAGATCCTGGTCACGTCGGACGGCGGGCACACCTGGAGGGTTTTGAAGGTGCAGATCTCATGAGAGGTATTCCCTGGCCAGTGGCCGTCCTGCTGATCGCGGCGTGCGCCGGCTCACCCGTTGCAGGAACTCCGAGCCCCGGCTCGCTGGCGGCGAGCACGACGGTTGGCAGCCATGGATCTCTCTTCTTCGTTTCCGACAGCGTCGGCTGGGAGGTCACGGAGCCTCCGGATGCCCTCCGGACTGTGATTCTGCGGACAGAGGATGGGGGCGGACACTGGCGGATCTGGGGCATCGCGCCTGAGGCGGGGTCACCCGCCGGCTTCACGACGACCGATGCGGTCCTGACCTATCAGAACCAGCTCCTGCGAAGCTCCGACGGCTCGCGCTGGACCATCAAGACGATGCCCGGTGACGCCGCCACGGTGACCTTTCTGCCCGACCTCGTGCATGGCTGGCTCTACGGCTTCCAGCCCTTCACGTCCCCCTCTCCTGTTCCCACTGTGAGCGGCAAGGGTGGCACTGGTTCTTCCGGCGGGAAGGGCGGCACCGGTTCTTCCGGCGGCAAGGGTGGCAGTGCGGGCACCGGCGCATGCCAGGACAAGGGCTGCGTGCCGACCGCACTCTGGTCGACCGGCGATGGCGGCGCAAGCTGGCGCATGGTCTGGCAGGGGACGTTCAGCCAGGGCATGGGCTCGATCTACTTCTGGAGCCCGACTAGCGGGATGATCGCCAACGGCCTGTCCTTGCAGCTGACTCATGACGACGGCCGGACGTGGCGCGCCGTGCACCTGAACATCGCCGGCGTCGGCTCGGACCAGCCGGTCAACGACCTGGCCCCGACCATGTTCGACACCAATCACGGCGCCCTGCCGATCCAGGCGCCCAATGGCATCTATCTGAGCCGCACCGACGACGGGGGAGTCAACTGGTCCGCGCCGGTTCCGATCGAGGGCTGCGCGCCGTGTGGCAGCAATGGGCAGCTCGTCCTGCTCGACGACCAGCGCTGGGTCGCCTACTCGACGTCGGTCTCGGGACTCTCGCAAGGGAGCGCCGTCTACCTCACGTCCGACGCCGGCGCCACCTGGAAGCGGGCGGCCACGACCAACCCGGGCAAGACGGCCTCGGACGTGGAGCTGGTGCGATCCCCAGCGGCCACCGTGATCGTGGTCGCTCCCGGGATCTTCGCGTCCGCGACGAGCGATTGGGGTGCCCACTGGCGCGCAGTCGGACTGCCGGACGTCTACCCGTCCTACAAAGGCTTCGACGGCGCCGGAGGCTGGAGCGGCTGAGGCTGCGTTCCTCCAATCACACCCCCACCATCCTCAAAGGCGGGGTCACGTCGCCGGCGGCTCGACACGGAGGATCCGCCACGTGCCCGGCACGCCCTTGAGCTCGTGCGTGCCCCGGTCGGTGAAGGCAAGTCCGGACCCGGCGACAAGATCCCTCACCGTGCTCGAAACCAACACCTCGTCCGGGCCCGCGAGGCTCATGACGCGCGCCCCGATGTGCACAGCGATTCCGGCGATGCCGGCCTCCATGATGTCGAGCTCTCCCGTGTGCAGGCCGGCCCGGATTCGAATCCCAAGCTCGTGGG
>VBHA01000195.1 GCA_005889495.1 Chloroflexota bacterium | reverse complement strand
TCCTTGAGGGCGTGGGCGGGGTCGAGGCCGAAGCTGCGCGCCATGTCCGGAAGCGCGCCGGCCGGACCCTCGAGCTCCAGGAACCAACCGAAGTCGAGCACATCCAGGGTGACGGCCACCCCGTCAAGCATCCAGAGGGTCCGCCGCTTGGGATAGGTCCAGCCGACACGAAATCCCAGCTGCTCCAGCATGTCGAGGATCGCATGGACGTCTTTGACCTCGATCTCCGTCTCCTCGCGCGTCTTGACCCCATCGTCGAACCTGGCCGGCCCCTTCGCGGTGAGGACGCCGTGCGGGCCGCCGTTCAGCACGCGGAGGCGCAGGGTCGTGTTGCGCGTCGACTTGCCCGGGCCGTTGAAGCGGAAGTTCTCCTCGCGATAACGGGCGCTCATGTGCGCCCCGCGTTCGCGCAGGATCGCGCGCAGCTTGGCGTGATCGTTGGGCCCGGTGAGGCGAAACTTGAGCTCGGATTCGATCGCTCGGTCTCGCTTCGGCCTCGCCACGAGCCGAGAGAGTACCTGCTCTGCCGCGCTCAGGCCGCCGTCTTGCGAATCCTGTAGAGCGAAGCGACCACCGCGGTGCACTCGTCCTCGACATAATCCATGCCCGCCGACTCCGCGATGCGCCGCGCCTCCTCGGAGCGGATGTCGAGCTGGAGCCACAGCGCCCTGGCGCCGATCGCGGCGGCCTGTCGCGCGACTTCCGGCGCGTCGCCTGATGGCCGGAAGACGTCAACGATGTCGACTTTATCCGGCACGTCGAGCAGCGAGCGGTAGACCCGCTCGCCGAAGAGCACGTCCGCGAACGGGTTGATGGGGATGATGCGGAAGCCACGGCGCTGAAGGCCCGCGGGCACTGATCCGCCGGCTTTGGCGGGATCGCGCGAGGCGCCGACGACGGCGATCGTGGTCGCGCCCTCGAGGATCTCGTGCGAGCTTCTCGGCACGATCCTTCCAAGCCGATCGAGGCTGCGAATATTCCTGCGACCCGATTTCACGCGACTGCCGGCGGTCGGCTGATTGACAGCAACAAATTACGTCCGAGTGCCGGGCACTCGCGAGTGTTTAAGCGACCTCGAACTTCGGCTTGGCGGTCGGCTCGAGCGCGAACTTCAGCACGTCGTCCACGCGGCTCGCGAGGTGGAACGTCATCGCTTCACGCACGCTCTGAGGCACGTCGTCGAGGTCCTTGTCGTTTCGCTTCGGCAGGATGACTTCCTTCAGGCCCATGCGGTGGGCCGCGAGGACCTTCTGCTTCACGCCGCCGATCGGCAGGACCAAGCCCTGGAGGGTGACCTCACCGGTCATGCCCACGGTGTTGCGCACCGGACGACCGGTGAGCAGGCTGACGATCGCGGTCGTCATCGTCACGCCCGCGGACGGCCCGTCCTTCGGCACCGCGCCCTCGGGGACGTGGATGTGGAACGACCTGTTGATGCCCTCGCGGTCGATTCCCAGCTCGCCGGCGTGCGACCGGACGTAGGAGAGGGCGATCTGCGCCGACTCCTTCATCACGTCGCCCAGCTGGCCGGTCAGGGTCAGCCCGCCGCCGTGGTTGCCGTTGGCCTCGGTCGCCGTCGCCTCCACGAAGAGGACGTCTCCGCCGATCCCGGTCACGGCCAGGCCGGTGGCCACACCCGGCACCGCGGTCCGGGCCGCGACCTCATTGTCAAACCGCGCCTTGCCGAGGAACTCGCGCACGCGCTCGGGAGTGATCTCCACCGGCGGCGTCAGCTGGCTCGTGGCGATCTTGGTCGCGACCTTGCGCGTGATCTTGCCGAGCTCGCGCTCCAGGTTGCGCACGCCGGCCTCCCGCGTGTGGTCGGTGATCACCTTCATGATCGCGGCGTCGTCGATCGTCACTTCCTCGGGCTTCAGCCCCGCCTGCTTGACCTGCCGCTTGAGCAGGTGGTCGCGCGCGATCGCGACCTTCTCCTCTTCGGTGTAGCCGTCGAGGCGGATGAGCTCCATCCGGTCCAGCAGCGGCGCCGGGATTGTCTCCGAGACGTTGGCGGTCGGGATGAACAGCACCTCCGACAGGTCCAGGTCGACCTCGAGATAGTGGTCGCGGAAGGTGTGGTTCTGCGCCGGGTCGAGGACCTCGAGCAGCGCCGACGAGGGGTCGCCCCGCCAGTCGCTGCCGACCTTGTCGATCTCGTCCAGCATGATCACCGGGTTCTTCGTGCCCGCGTCCTTCAGGGCGCGGACGATCCGGCCCGGCAGGGCGCCGACGTAGGTGCGCCGGTGGCCGCGGATGTCGGCCTCGTCGCGGATGCCACCCAGCGACACCCGGGTGAACTTGCGGCCCAGGGCACGCGCGACGGACTCGCCGAGCGACGTCTTGCCGACGCCGGGAGGTCCGACCAGCGTGATGATGGCGCCGGTACCGCGGCCGCCCAGGACCTCGAGCCCGCGCTCCTGCCGCAGCTTGCGCACCGCGAGGAACTCGATGATCCGGTCCTTGACGTCGCCCAGGCCGGTGTGGTCCTCATCGAGGATCTGCCGCGCCTTCACCAGGTCGTAGTTGTCCTCTGAGCGCACGTTCCAGGGGATGTCGAGCATCCAGTCGAGGTACGTGCGGATCCACCCGTACTCGGGGTTCTGCTCGCTCGTCCGCTCCAGGCGGTCGAGCTCGCGGTTGACCTCTGTGAGCACTGCCTCGGGCATGCCGGCCGCAGCGATCCGCTCGCGGTACGTAGAGACGACGTCGGTCTGGCCCTCGTTGAGCTGCTTCTTGATCGCCTCCATCTGCTGGCGGAGGAGGAACTCGCGCTGGGTCTTCTCCATGCCCTCGGCGACGTCGCTCCGGA
>VBHA01000064.1 GCA_005889495.1 Chloroflexota bacterium | reverse complement strand
TGGCCGACAGGGACAACGAGACGCTGGTCCTGAGCGACCCGAACAACGAGGGGGACGTGACGGTCGCAAGCGGCGCCTCGAGCCCGCCCCAGACGGCGCAGGACAACAAGAGCTCGATCGATGCCGAGCTGAAGAGCAAGTATCCCGACACCCGGAACTGCCCCGGCACCACGACCACCAACGGTGCCTTCAACGGCGCGAAGGGCATCTCGTGGACGCTGTGCATGACCCTGACCGACGGTGTGCACTCGGTCCCGGCCGAGGCGTCGATCTTCGCGGGCGCGAACAGCAACGGCAGCGTGTACTACGTGGTGATCGTGCTGACGCGCCAGGGCGACCTCACCAACTACCTGAAGGTGGCCAAGCCGGTGCTTGCCACGGTGCACTGGAAGCTGACCTAGCCGGAGCGGGGGTGTAGGGGCCGCTAGGGACGGCCCCTACGCTTTTGGGGGAAGGCCCGAGGTGGCATCGGGCGCAAGGTCAACGATGAGGTCGGGTGCTCAAAGGGCCCTGAGACGAAACTTGGAGATTGCTCAGAGATCGTTTGCACCCGCCGTGCTGCTCCTCGTGCTTGGGGGCTGCTCGTCGCCGACACCCCCCGAGGCCGCACAGTTCCACCTCGCCTGGCGTGCGCACCTCGACGGTGCCGTCGATGGAACGGCCGCGGTCGCCGGCGGCATGGTCTTCGCCGGAAGCGCGGGTGGGGAGCTGGCGGCTTTCGACCTCCAGACCGGGGAGCGGGTCTGGCTGCAGCGGGGCCTGGGCGCGATCTCGGACTCGCCCGCGGTGGACTCGGGCCGCGTGTTCGTGGGCACCCTCACGGCGCATCTGCGCGCGTTTCGCGCCTCGGACGGAGTCCCCGTGTGGGACTGGGCCGGACCTCCGGACGCGGCGCTGTGGTCGTCGCCGGTCGTGCACCAGGGTGTGGTGTTGGTCGGGGTGGCCTCGCCGTACGGCGACCAGCCGCTGGTGCCGGGCCGGCTGGTCGGCCTGGACGCGCAGACCGGGCGCGAGCGCTGGACGATGTGCCTCCTGCCGAGCTGCGCACCCGGGGACGGGGTCTGGTCGACGCCGGCCATCGACGCCGCCGGGACAGCGTTCGTCGGTGTCGGCAACCCCGACGACGCGGTGCTGGCGTTCGATCCGGTCAGCGGCCGGCGCAAATGGATGTCCAGCCTCTACGCCGACAACCAGCGCGACCTGGACGTCGGCGCGAGGCCGGTGGTCGTGATGGCGGGCGGGCGTGAGCTGGTGGCCGAGCCGGGGGTCGAGGGAACACTTGCCGCCCTGGACGCTGCCACGGGCGATGTCGTGTGGTCGCGGGCGCTCGTCAAGGGCAGCGCCGTGCACGGCCTCATCGCGTCGCCTGCCTTCGACGGAAACAACCTCTACGCCGCATCGGCAAGCCCGCCCAACGGGATCTTCGCGCTGAAGCCGGCGGACGGCGCGGTCGTGTGGCGCCACGCGACGCCCCTGCCCGTGTACTCAGCGCCGGCGGTGGCCGATGGGATGGTCGTCTTCGGCACCGGCGCCGTCTTCGGAGACCTGAACGCAGGCTCGGTGACGGCGCTTTCCGCCGCGGATGGTCACGAGCGGTGGAGCTACGACACCCACTCGGGGGTGCGGAGCGGGCCCGCGGTCGCTGGCGACCTCGCCGTCGCCGGCGACTACGCCGGAGACATCATCGCGCTCCGGCTCAGCTTGCCTTCGTAGCCGAGCCGAGCGGAAGCTGCACCTCGAAGGTGGCGCCGCCGCCCGAGGTTTCCTTCACCTGCACCCGCCCGCCGTGCGCGGCCACGACCGCGCTGACGATCGACAGCCCAAGGCCAGCGCCGCCGCTGTCGCGGCTGCGGCTCGCATCGGCCCTGTAGAAGGGTTCGAAGATGCGCTCGCGGTCGCCGGCCGGCAGGCCCGGGCCGTGGTCGGTGACCGAGAGCCGGGCCGTGCCGTTCTGGCTCGTGACCGCGATCTCGACCGGCGTCGCGGCCGGCGTGTGCACGAGCGCGTTGCGGACCAGGTTGCCGACCACCTGGCGGAGGCGGGTGTCGTCGCCGGAGACGACGATGTTGTCGGGGGCCTCGAGCGTGATCTCCCTCAGCGGGGCGACCACTCGCGCGTCCGCCGCCGCGTCCCGGGCGATCACCTGCAGGTTGACGGGCTTCGCCTCGAGCGGCCGGCCCTGGTCGAGCCGGGCGATGAGCAGCATGTCGTCGACGAGCGTCGACATGCGGACGGATTCCTCCTCGATGCGGCGCCGGGCTAGGTCGGCATCCGTGGGCGACTCGGCGGCACCTCGACGCAGCATCTCCGAATAACCGCGGATCGAGGTCAGCGGCGTCCGCAGCTCGTGCGAGGCGTCGGCGATGAACCGGCGCAGCCGCTGCTCCGACGCTTTGCTCTGGGCGAAAGCCGCCTCGATCTGGCTCAACATGGCGTTCAGGGCAATCCCCAGGCGGCCGATCTCGGTCCTTGGCGTGGCGGGCTCGACGCGCCGGCTGTAATCGCCGGCCGCGATCTCGCCGGCGGTGGCGCCCATCCGCTGCAGCGGCCGCAGGCCGACGTGGATGATCAACCACGCGAGGAAGGCCGTGCCCACGACGACGCCGATGCTGATGAAGAGCTCGAGCCGGAGCAGCTGCGCAAGGTTGGCCGACACGTCGTCCATCGGAATCGCAAAGACGATGGTCTGGCCGCCGAATGAGTTCTCCGCCCAGTCCGTCACCCGGTACTGGTGGACGTCTGCCGTTCCGGGGACCGTGAACGGGCTCACCGGCTGGTCGGGTCCAGCCGTCCGCAGAGTCTGCGGGAGCACGGGGGCAGCGGTCGATTGCGCACTGCCGAAGCCCCCGACGCGACACGCGAGCGCCACAGAGCCGTCCCTGTTGAGCAGCTCGGTGACCGTGTTGGTGGGGAAGCCGCCCGCGCTGCCAGGTCCGGGACGGCAGTCGCGCTGGATGACGTTGAAGGCGGCGTCGACGGTGGTTCGCGCTGTCAGCTGGCTGTCGATCCGCCCCGTCAGGGAGTCCTGGAACAACACATAGGTGGCGACGTCAGACAGGAGAAGGCCGAGGACGACGAGGGAGATCACACCGATCAGGAGCCGCCCACGAAGCGACAGCGTCATTTTCTGGGCGTTCGGAGGACGTACCCCACGCCGCGCACGGTCTGGATCAGGGGCGGATCGTAGCGGTCCACCTTGCGCCGCAGGTAGCTGATGTAGGTCTCCAGCACGCTCGCGTCGCCGCCGAAGTCGTAGTGCCACACGTGGTCGAGGATCTGGCTGCGGGTGAGGACGCGGCCGGCGTTGATGAGGAGATACCGCAAGAGCCGGTACTCCGTGTTGGTCAGGTCGACGACGCGTCCGTGCCGGCGCACCTCGTGAGCCTCGTCGTCGAGCTCGAGGTCCGCAAGCGACATCTTGCCGGTCTCCGCGTTGTTGCCATGGCGGCGCAGCACGACGCGAACGCGCGCCATCAGCTCTTCGATGCTGAAGGGCTTGGTGACGTAGTCGTCACCGCCGATCGTGAGGCCGTGGACCTTGTCCTCGGTCGCGTCCCGGGCGGTCAGGAAGATGATCGGCACCTTTGCGCCCGAGCTGTTGAGGCGCTTCATGACCTCCATGCCGTCGATGTCGGGCAGCATCACGTCGAGGATCACGAGCGAGGGGGAGAACTGGGACACGGCGGTCAGTGCTCCGCGGCCGGTCGCGGCCGTCTTGACGGTGAAGCCTTCGTAGCGGAGGGCCATGGCCACGAGCTCGGTTATGTTCGGCTCGTCGTCGACCACGAGCACCCGGGCGCCGTTCTTGTCCACGGTCACCATGCTGATCGAGTTTCCTGGGGAATTGCTCAGAGAATGGTGGGGATCAGCTTCGATTCTGCTGCTTTCGGCCAGCCCGCGAGGCGGTGGACCACCCCGTCGCGGTCGACCAGGCGCGCGGCCATCCCACGCTCGCGAAGCCACCGCGGGGCGCGCTCGCCCATCACGATCGCCGCGGTCGAGGCGATGTTGGCGTCGACACAGCTGCCCGCGGCCACCGTCGCGGTGCGCCAGACGGAGTCGACCGGGAGCCCGGTCGCGGGGTCGATGATGTGGTGCAGGGTGACCTCGCCGCGCATCCAGCGCCGGACGGTGGTGCCCGAGGTCGCGAGCCCCCCCGAGGCGATGCTCACCGTCTCCTCGGCGTCCGCAAGCTCTGCGCCGCTGTCCTCGCTGGCCTGGATCGTCCAGCCCCCCACGGGAGCCTCGCCGGCGACCGCGATGTCACCGCCCAGGCTGACGAGCACTCCTCCTCCGTCGATCACTCGCGCGGCCGCAGCCGCGGCCATGTCCGACGCGAGGGCCTTGGCGGTGGCGCCGAGGTCGAGCTCGACCCCTCGCGGGATGACCACGGTCCGAGTCGCCGCGCTGAACCGGACCGCGCTCCAGCCCGGGACGCGGCTGGCGACCAGGCGGAGCGGCCCTCCACGCGCGGGGACCGAGTCGAAGTCCCTGTCATAGCCGGCGATTCGGACGGCGAAGCCTATGGTCGGGTCGACCGCGCCCTCGGTGAGCTCGGCGCCGCGCAGCGCGGCCTCGATCGCGCGTGCGAGCAGGGGGCCGACCTTGACGACGCGGTCGGGCGAGGCGTTCAGGCGGCTCAGCTCGCTGTCCTCTCGAAACCTGCTCGCGGCAACGTCGATCGCGGCCACGACTTCCTCGACGGCTGCCCTGGCCGCGGTCAGCGCTCGCGGCCGGGTGACGACGACCCGGAGCGAGCCCCCGAGTGCGCGGCCTTCGGCGATGCCGAGGACAGTGGCCGTCACTCCCGCCGCTCGCTGCGCCGCAGCGCGATCGCCAGCACCGGGCAGTCTTCGACCGCCCGCTGGACGAGGGGGAGTAGGTGCTCGGGCACGGGCCCGGGCCTGAGGATCGGATAGCCCCAATCGTCGAGCCGGATCAGCTCCGGCAGGAGCTCGGCGCAAAGGCCGCGGCCATCGCACTTGATGCGATCGACGACGAGGTGATGCTCTGTGCTCACGCCGTGCGCCTCACGTCGTGTGACTGGTGGTGCTCGAAATCGCCGGCGAACACCGTCAGCGCAGAGGACAAGAAGATGACCGCGCCGTCCGGGTGCTTGCAGGCCCCGCGGCCCCGGACCTCGGCGCTCCAGCGCTGCAAGCGCGCCAGGTCAGCGGCGTTCGAGCCCTGCGAGGCGATGCGTGTGCACGCGTCCGCGAGGGCGCGAAGGCCGAAGAAGCAGGGACCGCACTGGGCCGAGCTTTCGCCGGCGAGGTAACGCATGATCGCCGCGGTCTCGCACACGGGGCAGCGGCTTGTGGGCAGGATGCCGATGACGCCGCAACCGATGCCGGCCTCGGGCGTCAGCCGCAGCGGCAGGGCGTCTTCCACCTTCATCCAGCGCCCGAAATAGCCTCCGACCAGGACCCCGCGGGGAAGATCGCTCGGACCCCCGGCGCGCGCCACCGCGTCGGCGACGGTGGTTCCGGTCTCGACCTCGACCACGCCTGCCCGAGACACGCCGCCGGCCAGGGTGAGAAGCATGGTGCCGGGAATCGCTCCGGTGCGCGCCAGGACGGCGACATGAGCCAGCGTCTCCACGTTCTGCACAAGCGTCGGCGCGCCGTCGACCCCTCGCTCGAACGGATATGGCGGCACGTTGGTCGGGGTGGCCACGCCGTCGTTGATCAGGTGCACGGCGGCCGCCTCGGCGCCCGCGACGTAGCGCGGCGGCGCGGCCGCCACGCTCACAAGGCCGCGTTCAGGCTCCGTGCGTTGCGCAAGTGCGCGCAGCATCGAATCCCGCGCCGCCGTGTGGCGCTCGCCGATGTAGAGGACGATCCGCCGCGCGCGGAGCACGCGCGCCGCGATGAACGCGCCGTCGAGGACGAGGTGCGGACGGGCGCCCATCAGCACGCGGTCCTTTTTGCTCTGCGGCTCGCCCTCGGCGCCGTTGACGACGATGACCGCGTCGCCGCGCGAGCGCTGCGCCACCGCGCGCCATTTGACGGCGGTCGGAAACCCGGCGCCGCCGCGGCCCGCGAGGCCGGAGCGCTGGATCGCGTCGATGAGGCCCGGGCCGACCGGCGGCAGCGGAGCGATCTGGTCCGGGCTCTCGAGCAGGCGCATCAGCGCGCCTCGCGGCGATCTACGGCGGCGCGGAACGACGTGCGTGAGCCCGCCAGCGGGTCGGTCGACCCGGCCGCCACCCTCCAGACGAGCGCCACCGCGACCGCGGCGACACACGCCCCGGTGATCGCCAGCATCCAGGCGGACCAGGTGTCAGTGCCCGTGCCGAGGCCGTGGACCACGCCGACGGGCCATGCCACGTACGTGAGCCAGTGGACCAGGCGCCACGCGTGGTGCCCGAGGTAGCCGCGCAACAGGCTCGTGATCACGATCGCCCCCAGCAGCTCGAACGAGATCACACCCAGGCCGAGCCAGATCGTGCGGTAGGCCGACGAGAAGGGGATCAGCGCCGCCGCCCAGCCGAGGTTGGTGTATGGGTCGACGACCGCGGTCACGATGTGCAGGGCGAGGAAGACGATGGTCATGAGGGCCAGGTTGCGGTGGAGGCTGGTGGTCAGGAATCGCGGCCAGCCGGGACTCTGCATACGGAGCGCGGAGAGGATGCCCAGGACGACGACCGCGCTGAGCAGGATCAAAGTGACGGCGCCGGCGCCGCGGGTGGTGTACCAGAGGACGCTGTTGGACACCGGTCAGTGGGAGGCGCCCGAGACCGCGACGCCACCGCCGGACGAGGAGCTGACTCCGCTCGAGGACTGCAGCCCGCTCGACGAGGAGGAGGAGGACGAGGAGGTCGAGGACGTCGATGTGCTCGACGAGGTCGAGGTGCTGGAGGTCGCCGACGTCGCTGTTTCGCTCGACGCGGACGAGGAGCTGGTGCCGGGGATGGTCGCGGCGCTGACAGCGCCGAAGACTCCGACACCGGCCACAGCCGCAAACGCGGCGCCGAAGGTCAGGCGGTTGAGCAGTCGCATCGCCGCGTCGCGGGCCCGCACCCGGACGGCGGTCTGGTCTGTTTTGTCCATGGGCTACAGCTTGGCCAAGGGTGCCAAGCCGCACCTAAGAGCCCGCTGAGAAGTTGCTGGGAGCCGAGCGTCAGTCGATGGGTAGACTCTTGCAGACCACGCCCCCGTAGCTCAGGGGATAGAGCAGGACGGTCCTAACGTCAAGGTCGGGGGTTCGATTCCCTCCGGGGGCACTTTCCGCGAGACGGCTTTCAGCCCGTCCAGTTCGTCCCCGGCACTGGCAGGTACGGCATCGGGTCCGTCACCTGGTCGTTGACCCGCAGCTCGAAGTGGACGTGCGGTCCGGTCGAGTAGCCGGTGGATCCCTCGAGCCCGATCAACTGGCCCCTGGCCACCTTCTGGCCGGCGCTCACGGTGGTCTGGAGCAGGTGGCCGTACAGGGTGGCGATCCCGCCTCCGTGCGCGATCACGATGTAGTTGCCGTAGCCGAGGGCGCTGTGGCCGACCGCGACCACGACCCCGTCCGCCGCGGCCATCACGGGCGCGCCGAGCGGCGCGGAGAGGTCGATGCCGGTGTGGAAGTGCCGGTACGGCCCAAGCGGCGGCTCCAGCGCGAACGTCGTCGGGCCGAAGCCCTGCGTGACCGTGAACTGGGTCATCGGATACGACAGCTTGAGCCCCGCGATGGTCTTGCCCAGCGGGAGCGCGTGGTTGACGATCGCCAGGCCCGTGCCGACCTCGGCCTGCGCCCACGCCGTCTGGTAGGAGCGGAGGATCAGGTCCTGCTCCTGGGCCTCGAGCAGCTGGGCGAGGTTGGTCGTCACGGTCGGCGGCTGGTTCCGCAGGTGGCTCTTCGCCGTCTGCAGCTGCGCGACCAGAGTGGTGAGCTGGCCGCTGACGGCCGTCTGCTGGCCCATCACCTCCTGCAGCGAGCTGAGGTTGGCGACCAGCAGGTCGCGGGTGTTCGACTCGTGGTCGAGGTCGGTCTGGCGGGCGTCGCGGTCGGCCTGGAGCTTCACCAGGTCGGCCTGCAGCCGGTCCTGCAGCGCATGCGCGCGCTGGCCGGCGACCACAGCGTCGGCGGTGGCGACCAGCGCCTCATGCAGGTTGCCCGACTGCGCGATCAGGAGCCAGAACGACGAGGGTTGACGGTAGATGGCGCGCGACATCACGGCGAGCTCCTGCTTCTCGACCTCGATCCGCGCCTGTGTGTCGGCGATCTCGGTGTCGAGCCGGGCGATCTCGGCCTCCAGGTTCGAGATCGTGGCCTCCTCCTGCGCGACCTCGGCGGTCAGCGAAAGCTCGATGCCCGCGAACTGGTCGAGGGTGATCGAAAGCCTTTGCTCAGCGCTGAGCGCGTTGGCGATGTCTCCGCCCAGGCGCGTCTTCAGCTGGTCGTAGGCGGCCTGGTTCGGGTCGGGAGTGGCCGCGGGGCACGTGACGCGGGAGCCGGAGGCGGTCGTGGCCACGCACGAGGCAGTGTCGGTGGCGCCGGCGGTGGACACCTGAAGGGCGAGAAGCGCGGCGGACACTACTGCGGCGCTGAGCGCCCGTCTCACACCCGAGCCTTCCGGAATCCGAGAAGCGCGGTCGCGGTGCCGAGCAGCAGGCCCGCGGTGATGACCGCCGCCAGCACGTACCGAACCGCGGTGCCGTCCACGCCCGGCAGCACCTGGAAGTAGACCGCGGACTCAAAACGCATCGCCAAGAGGTAGACGGCTGCGACGAGCCCCGCCGCGACGGCGCCCGCGATGGCGCCGGTCGTGAGTCCCTCGACCACGAACGGCCCGCGCAGCATCCAGCCGCGCGCCCCCAGCAGGCGCGTGACCGCCACCTCCTGGCGGCGCGAGGCCGCGATCCCGCGCATCGAGTTGGCGATCACGACGTAGGCGACGAAGGCGAATATCAGGACGATGCCGGCTGCGATCGCGCCCGCCACGATCGCGAAGTGGCGCAGGCGCGAGTAAGTGTCAGGGTCGTAGGACGTGGGGTAGGCGGGGTCGACCGCCGGGTCACCCTTGACCAAGCCCGCGACGGCGGGCACCTGGGTCGGGAGACGGACCTTGACGTCGAGGCTGGCGGGGAAGGGGTTCGTCGCGCTCAGGCTGGCGAGGTTGTCGAGCCCGGGACGTCTGGCCGCCTCAGCCAGCGCCTGCGCGGGCGTGAGGTAGGTGACGGACTGGACCCGCGGGTCGGCGCTCAGCTTCGCCTCCAGCGCGGAGATCGAGTCCTGGGTCGCGCCGCCGGCCAGGTAGACGCGGACGATCGAGGCCTGGCCTGCCTGGTCCGCAACCTGCCGGGAGCAGCGCTCCCATCCGCCTCCACAGCGCAAGGCGCGGAACTTTCACGATGTGATGAGGCCGGGGGCGCGGGGGGATGACCAGGCGCCACCACGCGCGCGCGGCGGCGGCGCCATTCGCATGCCCGTTCCCGTTGGCATGGCCGTTTCCGTTGGCGCTCGCGACCGGACTCGCATGCCCGTTCCCGTTCACGGAGGGCCGGCGGGCGCCGTTGGTCATCACCTTTTCGCCAGGAAGCCGCAGGATCCTGCTGGCCGCGAATGTGTGCCGATGCGAGGCGATGATCACCGTCGTTCCCTTCGCCGCCGCGTCCTCGAGCAGCCGGGTGATGATGGCCGCGTTCTCCTCGTCCATCGAGTTCAGCGGCTCGTCCGCGAGCAGGACGCGGGGTCGGGTCGCCAGGGCGCGCGCGACTGCGACTCGCTGGCGCTCGCCGGCCGACAACTGGTGGGGATACGCCCGCCGCCGGTGCGCGAGCTTGACCGATTCCAGCGCTTCGATCGCGCGCTCCTCGATCGCTCGGTTCGGCACCTGCGGGTCGCGCAGCTGCAGTGCGAGGACTATGTTTTCGAAGGCGTTCAGGCGGGGCAGCAGTCGCTGCTCCTGGAAGACGAACGCGACCTCGCGGCGCAGGCCGCCCAGGCCACGCCGCCACCAGCGGTGCAGCCCGCGCCCACGGACCCAGAGCTCGCCGTTGTTCGGGCGGAGCTGGCCGTGGACCAGGCGCAGCAGGGTCGTCTTGCCCGACCCGCTCGGGCCTGTGACCTCGACCAGCTCGCCCTGCCCGACCGTGAAGTTGACCGACTTGAGCACGGGGTTGCGGCCATACGACTTCGAAACGCCGACGAGCTTGACCGCCGGCTCAGCTACGAGCTCGCCGTTTGTCCCAGGGCGCTGCCTGGTCGCTCCGATCTTCTGCGCTCGCACCGCCTTCGTGCCGTTGCCGTTTTGGTGCGCGCGAGCGCGGCCAGTAGTGGCTGGTCGGCTTCCCACCCTTTAATCCAGATTAGCCCATGCCGGGTGACCGGTCCAACTTAATTCTGGGTGCTGCGGGTTGTCTAAGAAATGGGTCAGAAGTCCCTATGGACAGCCGCTCAGTCGCAGGGGTGCGGGCGAGACCGCGATCGTGAACGCGCCGCCGGTCGGCGAGGCGATGGCGAGCCTGCTGCCGTCGGGTCCGCCCCTGACCACAACGCCGGCCGCGCCGCCGCCCGAGACCTGGCCGGTCACCTCGCGGGGCACGTAGACCTCGGTGCTTGGGTCGCCCGCCCGGCCGGTCGCGTGCAGAGTGAAGCCACCGTCCGCGGGCTCGTAGTGGAACGTCGCATTGGGGTCGGCGCTGGCCCTCGGGTAGACCCTGGCCAGGAGCTGCTCTCGGGGCGCGCGCAGGCATGCCGTCCCGCCGGGCGGTGAGCTGTAGATCCCCCAGCTGCCGCTTCCGCCGTTCTCCTTCCAGGTCCAGAACATGAAGCCGACCTTGTGTTTCTCCTCTTCGAGCAGGACGTTCGTCACGATCACGCGATCCCACTCCGGAGAGTCCCCGAACTCCATCACCAGGAGCGCGGCGTTCATGGCCTTCGCCTCGCGGTCCGCGGAGGCAAAGCCCTGCTCATACCCGCCCCATGGGTAGCTCGCCTTGTCCGGAGGCTGGCCGGCGAACGTGTCAAACGTGTAGATGTGGGTGTAGGCGTGCACGCCCAGGACGACGTTCGGGTACGAGCTGACGGGCATCGACAGGTGCGTCGGAAAGTCGGTCACCTCGCGCAGCAAGCCCGTGTCGAGAAAGAACAATTGCCGGACCGCATGCACGCCAAGGTCCTGGTACCCGCAGACCGCCGGCATGAAGAAGCCGGTCCAGCACGGAAGGCCGTCGTGGATGCCGGTCACCGCGTCGATGACACGCCGATAGAAAGGAAAGAGGAGCAGGTCGTCGAACCCCGGAGGCAGGTTCCAGCCGTTCAGGGGTTCGTTGAAGATGCTGTAGCCCGCGACGGTGCTGTCGTCCTTGAAGCGATTGGCCAGGAACGCGACCGCCTTGATGTACTCGTCCTGGATCCCGGCGCGGTCGTACCAGAAGTTGTTGAACGCCTCGAGGACGGCGGGGTTCAGCTCCCTGTGTCCGGCATAGTCCTCGGATGGAAACCCGTCCGTGAACGTCGCCCACGCGGGCGCTCCGGAGTGGCTGCCGAGGTCGATCTGCTTTCCTCCCGGCAGGGGCGGGTTCGCCGGGTGGTCCATGAAGCGCGAGTAGGCGTTCTGGTGCATGTCCACGATCACGTACATGCGGTCGGCCTTCGCCCACTCGACGACCTGTGCCACGCGGTCGAGGTACGTCGTGTCGAAGCGGCCGCGCTGCGGCTCGATCAAGCTCCATGCCAGGGGCAGCCGGACGGCGTTGAATCCGAGCCCCGCCATCTCGTCGATGTCTTCGCGGCAGAGCGGCGGGTACGGTGCGAGCGCCGAGTTGGCGGGACACGCGCCGTCGTACACGGCCGGGTCGGTCGGATAGAAGGGCCCGGGAAACGGATCGGTTTGCTTGTTCGTCCCCGACCAGTAGTCGTTGAGGCTGGCGGGGATCGCACCGTGGAGCAGGACGCTCCGGCCCTGGTCGTCGGCGATGAACGGCCTGGCGTGCGCTGGATGGGCCACATGCAGCCAGGACAGCGCGCCTGGCGGACCGGCCGGCGCCGCCGGCGCAGGGGTGGCCATGACCGCGAGCGAGACGAGGAGGGCGCCCGGGTAGGTGAGGGCCGCGACCACGATCACGAGCAGCGCGACCGCGATTTTCGCGGTCACGACGCGAGCAGCCAGTAACCGATCCCGAAGAGCATGGTCGCCAGGGCGACCACGCCGGCGACTAGCCCGGCGGCCGCGCTCGAGGTTCCGCGGAGCTCACCGCCCGACGCCCATATACGCAGCAACGACCGAGTCCCGCTGAAGATCGCAAACGGCGCCAGGACTCCGAACGGCAGCGCCAGCAGACCGAGCACCAGGGCCCGGCTCGCGGCGCGGTCTCTCATCAGGTCACCAGAACTTGCCGCCGCCGAAGACGAGGTAGAGGATCGGCCCGATCCCCCAGGGGAACGCGACGATGATCCAGAACACCTTCCAGAACCCGGTCATGTCCTTGCGGTTGACGACGTCGACCACGGTCAGGATGTAGGCGACGGGGTGCAGGAAGATCGCCAGCACGATCTCGACGACCAGCTTCAACATGGCGCGCTCATCGTTTCACGACCGCGTGAAGCGGGCTGGGGATGCGCGGCCAGCCGCCTGACGGGGCGAAAGTCCCGTCGGCCGCCTGCTCGTAGCTCGCCTTGATCCGGCCGCGCGCGATATGCGCCACCGCCTCGAGGAAGCGGTCCACCTCGGCCTCGGTGTTGTAAGGGGCCAGGCTCGCACGCACCGCGCCCGGCAGGGCTTTGCGCCGCCCGGCGTTGACCTCACCCTCGACCGCGTCGACGTCGTCCCTGCTCATGTGCAGGAGGTGGAAGACGTAGGGGTTCGCGCAGAAGCATCCGTGGCGGACGGCGATGCCCCACTCGTGGCTCAGCGCGGAGGCGACCATGCCGTGGTGCATGCCGTCGACGACGAAGCCGGCCAGGGCCAGGCGGCCGGCGGCGGTGCAGGGTTCGACGCCGCCGAGCACGCTCACACGTTCGATCCGGCTGAGGCCCTCCAGCATCCGGCGGCCCAGCGCGAGCTCGTAGTCGAGCATCTCGTCGAAGCCGAGCTCGCGCAGCGTCTCGATGGCGACCCCGAGTGCGACCGCGCCGATCACGTTCGGCGACCCCGCCTCCTCGCGGTCCGGCAGGTCGGCCCAGACCGTGTCGTCCCACGTGACGATGCTGATCGCGCCGCCGCCCATGACCTCGGGCGCGCCGGCGAAGAAGTCGCGTGGCGCGACGAGCACCCCGGCGCCGTACGGCGCGTACATCTTGTGACCGGAGAGGGAGACGAAATCCAGGTGGCCGGGGTCGTCCGCCGGCCGAACCTCGATGCGGTGGTGCGGCGCGAGCTGCGCCGCGTCGACCGAGATCCGCGCGCCGTAGCGATGCGCAAGCTCGGCCACCTCGTGAATCGGGGACACGAAGCCGGTGACGTTCGAGGCGCCGCACAGCGCCACCAGGCTGATCTTGCCGCCGGCTTCCTTCAGAGCCTGCTCGATGGCGTCCAGGTCGATGTGCCCTTCGTCGGAGAGCCCGACCATGACGTGTCCGCTCCGATGCCGCCAGGGCAGGAGGTCGGCGTGGTGCTCCATCTCGGTGACGAGGACCTGGCGGCCGTCGAGCCGCGCCTCCTCGGCGGCGATCCGGTTGAGCGCGTCGGTCGTGCCCTTGACGAAGATCACGACCTGGTCCTTCTCGTCGACCCCCAGGAACTTCGCCACCAGGTCTCGCGACTGCTCGTACGCCTCGGTCGAGAGGCGCGATTTGTAGCCGGTGCCGCGGTGCACGCTGGAGTAGAGGTCGGAGAAGCGGTTCACGACGTCGCGCACGCGGGTCAGCGGCGGCGTGCTGGCGGCGTTGTCGAAGTTGATCCCCGTGACCGTGGCGCCGCCGAAGAGGGGCACTGGCAGGTCGACCCCGGCAAAGTGCTCGCGCCACTGGCCGGAATGAGGTGATGACACCGTTCGGCTAAATCTAACCCCAAGCCGGGAGCAGGTCGAGCCTGTATCGGTCACACTAGCTGGGGCGTTGTCCATAGTGCGATTGACACGACACCAGGCATGAAGAGCAAGGTCCCCGATTCCAGCCTCGCCGCTCGAGAGCTGAACTTCCTGGTGCGCCTGGCGCAGGCCGCCGCCTCGACCCAGCGCCCTGACGAGCTCCTGGAGCTGATCATCCGCGAGACCACCTCGGCCATCGGGACCGACGTCTGCTCGCTGTACCTGCTGGTGCCACCGGGGCACGAGCTGCTGCTGACGGCGACGAACGGCCTCAACGAGAACATGGTCGGCAGGGTGACCATGAAGGTGGGCGAGGGGATCACGGGCTGGGTCGCCGACTCGCGCCGGCCCGCGGTCGTCCCCGAGGTCAGCAAGGAACCGCACTGGAAGTGGGTGCCCGGCCTGGACGAAGACCGCTTCCATTCCATGGCGTCGGTGCCGATCGAGGCGGGCCCGCGGCTTGTCGGAGTGCTCAACGTGCAGAGCACCGAAAGGCGCGAGTTCAACTCTGGCGACATCGACTTCTTGCGCGCGATCGCGGCGCAGGTGGCAGGGATCCTGGAGCGCAGCGAGCTGCAGAGGCGGACCGACGAGCAGCTGGCCGAGATCCGCCTCTCGCACGAGACCCACGAACGCCTCACCAAGCTGTCCCTGGATGGGGCCGGCATTGCCTCGATCGTGGAGGTGATCGGCTCGCTGGCCGGCGGGCGCGCCGCCCTTTACTCGGCGGACGGATACCGGGTCCGGGGGGCGGGCGCCGGGCGCGCGCAGGGCGCGCTTCAAGGCGAATCGACGGACGGAATGCCGGCGCGGATCCAGGTGCCCCCGATCGCCGGCGCCGCGCGCGAGGTGAGGGTCAACGCGGGCCGGCCGCCTCGGCCGCTCGACGTGGTGCCCGTGCGCGCGGGGTCCGACATGCTCGGGCTGCTCGTGGTCGGCGTCGACGACGAGACAGTCGACTCCGACGGCCGCCTGCGCGCACTCGAGCATGGGTCGACGGTGCTGGCCCTGGAGCTGGCGAAGGAGCGTGCCGCGGCGGAGGTGGAGCGGCGCCTGCGCGGTGACCTGGTGGAGGAGGTCCTTGCCGGCGGGCTCGAGGCGGAGGAGGCCGAGCGCATCGCGCGCCAGGCGGAGCGGCTGGGCCACAGGTTGCCGCAGAAAGCATGGGTCGTGGTCCTGGAGCCCGACGACGACAAGACCGAGGCCGCACTCGGTGGGCGCGGACAGCAGGACCGGCTGGACGGAGCGTTGAGCGGCCTGATCCGGTCACGGCTGCCAGGCTCACTGACGCTCGTGCGCTCTGCGTCCGCGGTCTTCCTGGTGCCAGACGACCTGGCGCCCGACCTCGCCGCCGTCGAGAAGCTCGCGAACCAGGTGCTGGCCGCAGCGGCACCCGTGATGAAGCCGGGTTCCGCGTCGGTTGGGATCGGCAACGTGGCCGACGGCGTGGGCGAGCTGGCGCGCTCGCACGTCGAGGCGCGGCAGGCGCTGCGGCTCACCCGGCGCGCGGGAGGCCGGGGCCGGGTCGCCTCCTATCGCTCGCTGGGGGCGTTTCGCCTGCTGCTCGAGGTCCAGAGCCCCGACGCCCTGCGCCGATTTGTCGACGAGCTGCTGGGGCCGCTGCTTCAGTACGCGCAGTCGCGGGATACGCCGCTGCTGGAAACCCTCGAGGCGCTGTCCGCGGCGCGGTGGGTGCGCCGCGCGGCGGCTCGCAACCTGGGTATCCACATCAATTCGATGACCTATCGCGTGGAGCGGATCCAATCGCTGACGGGGCTGCAGCTGGACGACCCGGAGACGCGAGTGGCGATCTCGATCGCGCTCCGGGCCCGCGCGATGCTTGGGATGTAGCCTCTCCCTAGGGCAGGCCGGTCGGCGACGCCGTGAACAGGACGACGCGCGTGTGTCCCTCGATCGTGCGGACCACGATCAGGATCACCGCCACCAACAGCAGCGTGTCGAAGCCGCTCATCGGGATCAGCGTGCCGGCCCAGCCGGTCGCGAGATCATCGGCGACCGGCGTGACGACCACGATCAGGGCGAGAAAGACTCCACCGACCAGAGCCAGGCGGACGATGTGGCGATAGGCCCATCTAGGCGTCTCCACCAGGAACGTATCGGCATGGGCCACGAAGATCGCAAACAACACGACCATCCCCGCCTGGAGGGCGAGGTAGGCGACCTCGAGCCAGAAGGCTCCTGCGTAGGGGAACCAGTTGGCCGCGAACCACTTCGCGCCGGCGCTTACAGACGCGTATTGATTGGCGATCACAGCCGGCATGAACACGATGCCGAACCCGAACACCGATGGACGCAGGACGCCGGACGTGACGACGGCAAGCTCCGTCTCGGCAGCTCGGGCCGAGCCAGTCAATGCCGGGGCTGAAACCCGGCGGACCGCGAGCAGGACGGCGACACCGGCGATTGTGACGCCGATGCTGAACCCGGCCCAGACGAGCAGCGGCCTGTAGAGCGCTTCGCCGAGCTCGTCCATCAAGCCGGCGACCAGGATCATGACCGCCGTTCCGCCCACGAGCTCCAGGCAGACGGTCAGGCGCGCAAACCAGTCGATCCCGGGCGCCATGCCGCCGACGCTCCCGACCAGCAGCGTCCAGCTGTACGCCTGGGCCAGCGCCAGCAGCAGGGCGAGACCGCACGTCCACCGCCGAAGGTCATGCGCTCGGATGCGGCTCGACATCCCCGCGGCGACGCTGACGACCATCAAGGCGGTGATGTAAGGCCCGATGCCCAGAAAGCCGACGCTGTAACCGGCGACGGGCAGGCTCTGCGGACCGATCGCGGCAAAAAAGCCTGTGCCATGCGAGGCGTTCAAGCGAGCCGAGAGAAAGTTGCCGGCCACGTCCGTGACCGGGATCTGGTCCAGCAGCCTCCAGAGCACCAGGCAGCCGGCGGTCACCAGGAGCGAACGCCGGTCGACCAGCCGCCACAACCGGGCGATCAAAGTGAGCGAAGTCTAAGAAACAGGAAAGGGCCCGAGCTTGCGCCCGGGCCCTTGGAGTGAATGGTCGGCGTTCTAGACGTCGCTGTAGAGCATGAACTCCCACGGGTGCGGCCTCAGCGCGACCGCGTCGACTTCCTTCTTGCGCTTGTAGTCGATCCAGGTCTCGATCACGTCCGACGTGAACACGCCGCCTTCGAGCAGGAATCCATGGTCCTTCTCCAGCGCGTCCAGCGACTCGGCAAGCGAGCCCGGGACCGACTTGATCTTCGCCTTCTCGTCGCCCTCGAGCTCGTAGATGTCCTTGTCCACCGGCTCGGGCGGCGTGATCTTGTTCTTGATCCCGTCCAGCCCCGCCATCAGACAGGCGGAGAACGCGAGGTATGGGTTGGCGGCCGGGTCGGGGGAACGGAACTCGACCCGCTTGGTCTTGGGGTCGGTCGAGTACATCGGGATGCGCACGCACGCGGAGCGGTTGCGCTTCGAGTACACGAGGTTGATCGGCGCCTCGTATCCGGGGACGAGCCGGCGGTACGAGTTGGTCGTCGGCGCGCAGATCGCGAGCAGCGCCGCCGCGTGCTTCAGCAGCCCGCCGATGTAGTAGACCGCGGTCTGGCTCAGCCCGGCGTACCCCTTCGCGTCGGCGAAAAGGTTGGCGCCGTCCTTCCACAGGCTCTGGTGCACGTGCATCCCGGAGCCGTTGTCCTGGAAGAGCGGCTTGGGCATGAACGTCGCCACATACCCGTGCTGGGCGGCGACGTTCTTGATGACGTACTTGAAGACCATCATCTTGTCGCCCATCTTGGTCAGCGAGTCGAACCGCATGTCGATCTCGGCCTGGCCGGCGGTGCCGACCTCGTGGTGCTGCACCTCGACCCGCACACCGGCCTCGATCAGCTTGAGCATGATCTCGGAGCGCAGGTCCTGGAGCTTGTCGGTCGGCGGCACCGGGAAGTAGCCCTCCTTGTGCCGCGGCCGGTAGGCGAGGTTCGGCTCGGTGTTTCGACCCGAGTTCCAGATGCCTTCTTCCGAGTCGATGTGGTAGTAGCCGCTGTAGGCGTTCTGGTCGAAGCGCAGCGAGTTGAAGAGGTAGAACTCGGCCTCCGGCCCCCAGTAGCTGACGTCCGCGATGGCCGACTTGCGAAGGTGCTCCTCAGCCTTCTTGGCGATGAAGCGCGCATCGCGGCTGTAGGGCTCGCGCGTGATCGGGTCGACCACGTCGCAGATCAGGAAGAGCGTCTTGTGCGAGAGGACCGGGTCGATGGTCGCCGAATCGGGGTCGGGGATGAGAAGCATGTCGCTCTCGTCGATCGACTGAAACCCCCGAATGCTCGAGCCGTCAAATCCAAGCCCATCCTTGAAGCTGTCGACCTCGAGCTCGCCGAGCGGCAGGCTGAAGTGCTGCCAGGTGCCCGGAAGGTCGACGAAACGGACGTCGACGACCTCGACGCCCTCCGCCTTCGCCCGCTCGAGCACCTCGCGCGGACTGGTCTTGCTGACCGCTTTTGTCTCTACTGCCATGAACACCCTCCACGAGATTGCATGAATTTGACGGGCCCAAGGTTCAGGGTAGGCACCGAAGGACCGCGCCGGCAGGTGGAGTTGATACGAACTCGATGGCCATCTTTCTGTGTCATCCGTACAAGAAAGGGGTGGTCAAGGGGGCGTTTCCCTTGTGTGGAAGCCACGAGGGGCGTCGCGCCGATTCGGTACCCTCGCACGTTTTTGTGGGAGCCCGGACCTTCCTAGGCTCAGCGACATCAACGCCTGGAGGTGACGTCGTTGCCCAGACCCATGATCCGACACCTGCGCCTGCTCGCCCTCACGACCGGGCTCTTAGCGGCCTTCTATCCGGTGGCCGCACTGGCCGACGACACCACGGCGACGTCGGCAGCCGGCGTGGCCGCGGACACCGTCTGGGTCATCGTCGCCGCCTGCCTTGTGATGTTCATGCAGG
>VBHA01000063.1:9701-11510 GCA_005889495.1 Chloroflexota bacterium | reverse complement strand
AGCTCGCTGCGACCAGTCTCCTCGCCGGCGTTGCGATCGTCTTCGCAATCGGCGAATGCGTACACACCAACGTTCTCGGGCCACTGGTCGCGGACATGGCTCCAGCCCATCTTCTCGGCCGTTACCTGTCTCTCTACAGCCTGACCTTCAGCATCTCACTGGCGCTCGGCCCGGCGATTGGTGGCGTCCTCCTGCAGACCTCGCCAGACGCCATCTGGTGGGGTGGCGCGCTTGCCGCGGCGCTGGCCGGAGCAGTCCTGCTTCGACTCGGCGGCCGCATTCCCGACCCGCTCCGCGAAGCACACTCAGGTCTTGGGTCGGCGCCAGAGGCCGCGTGAGAATCCTGCCCCGGATCACGGCCTGCGAGGCATTCGTGGACCAGGAGGAAACGGTAGAAAGCCTCGGGCGAGACATCCCGTACCCGAAGACTCAGCCGAGCTGAATCGTCGCCACGGCGTCCGCATTGGGTGCTGTAGGCCACTGGGGCGACCCATACGAGCCTTCGATGTACGCCGCAGCGCTGGCTCGCCCAGAAGTAAAACCGCCAGGCGGCCCCGTATTGAGCTGGGCGAACACCGTGAACTCATATCTGTGCCCGAAGCCATCGCAGACAAGTTGCGGATTCGGCGGATTGTTGAAAGCGTTCGAGCCGGTCAAAACACCCTGGCCGTTTGGCGCTTCGATATCGACCGTCAGCCAAGGGGAGTAGTAGGTGGTCGGCGGGGTGCATGTGACGGTGACGTCGATCCGTGCCAGGCCATACCCGTCGCCGGTGATCTCCTTGCCGTAGAGCGAACCCTTCTTTTCAATGGTCACGTTGTAGGTGCTGCCGGTGGTCGAGCTGGTCACCGACGTAGCCGGGTCGTCCACCTTTCCGAAAACCAACGTCGTGGGTGCGCTGACGCTTCCCGACTGCTCGACGAGATTCTGTCCAATGTTCTGGGCGACCGAGCTGGCGGTGGCGGCGCCGTCGTGAAAGACGAGCGCATCGGCAAAGACGTGCACAAGATATTGATGTGGCGTGGAGTCGCAGATCAAGGGGCGAAAATCGCCGGAACCGGTCGCTCCGGTCTGGTCCTGCTGGAGGTGAACGTACACGTAGGAGTCAAACGCGCCGATGTCGTCGCACGTGACGGTCACTGGAAACTCCACCTCGATCGTTGACGTGGACACAGTCATCGTTGCCGCGATCGAGATTGGGATGGTCGACGACACCGCCGCGACAGGCTGGTAGCCAGCCAGCGCGGCAGCACCCGACAGTGCGGCTGCTAGTGATGCAATCCCAAGCCGATGAAGAAGCAACAATCCCCCCGAGCAGTTCTTACGTTACCAAGGCCTTGGCTGCTCGCGCCGGGAGGGGAGTTGAATTTCGGCCTTAAGCCTATGCGGGGGGATTCAGGTTGCGAATTGGCCTCCTGACCGACCGATCGCCCAGCCCAGCCAGCCAGACCACACCAAAGCCAGCACTGCTCCTATGGCGATCAGCGGAGAGCCGAGCTCGTTTGCGAAGGTGACGCCCGCGTCGAAGAGCACCAGGTTGGCCAGGCCCAGCCAGTAGAAGACCGCAAGGGCGATGCTGAGCCACCCCAGGCCGGGCGGAAGCGAACGCTGCTGCAGGGCGAGGCGCCCGGTCCAGAGAGTGCCGAAGCTTGCGAACAGAAGATAACCGCGCTGCAGCCAGTTGATGACGGCCGACCAAATACTCGACGAGGCGCCCAGCACATTCAAATCCTGCGCGCTCATGCCCGGACTGTCGCGAACCACGACCTGCGCCGAGCCAACCTGGGCGAGCATCCAGATCATTCCGAC
>VBHA01000063.1:0-9536 GCA_005889495.1 Chloroflexota bacterium | reverse complement strand
TGTGCCCAAGCGTTGTCCACTTTCATTCCGCGTGCAACACTTCGACCACGTTCGTGCGGGCCGCCCACCTGCCGGGAATCAAAGCCGCCACGACGGCGACGGCGACACCCATCGCAAGCACGACAAGTAGTTCGGCCGCGCTGAACGTCGAGTAAGCCGCGGAAGGCGTGTCATTGCCGGCTGAATAGCTGACCGCATCAAGAAGCACGCGGTTGAGCATCACGCCCAGCGGCGTCGCTACGAGCCCACCGATCAACGCGAGGAGACCCGCGGAAGAGGCCACCATCACCATGACCTGGCGCGGGCTCATTCCTACCGCTTTCAACGTCGCGGTGTCCCGTACCCGCTCGCGCGTGTTGAGAAGCAGTGTGTTGAACACTCCGCCCACCGCGATCAAAGCAAGGACGACTGCGATGATCAACAACACGGAGTCGATGATCTTGACCGGCGCGATAAGTCCGGTGTTGTTCGGCTGCACGTCAAGAAAGTCCGGTTCCACTGCTGCGACTCGGCGCATATATGCAGCGACGTTTGCCCCTGGATTGAGCGTGACGTAGTAGATGACAGGACTTGATTCAGGGCTGACCTGAGCGTAAGTCGACCAATCCATGAACAGCTCATGGCCCAGGTTGGACACGTCAAAGACTTCGCCGACGACGCGCAGATTAAGCGGCCGACCGTTGGCGGTCGCCGCGATGGCATCCCCAACCTTCAGGTGCGCCTCGAGAAGCAGCGCCCTGGGGGCGAGCACCTCGCCGGGAGAGCTGAACCAGCGCCCGGCCACAAGCAGATACCCCAGATGGGACGAATCTCCGCGGAACACCCGGGCGTTGACAGCGTCGCCGATGCCGGGGACATCGACGCTCGTTCCCGTCAGCGCCACCACACGGGACGTCTCCGGCTGCGCGGTCAGGATCCGCGTGACCTCCGAGTCCGGAAAACCTTCGCTTCGCGTGACGATCACCTGCACATTGCCCGAGGAGGTTTCGCTGTCGTTGATTTTCTGGAAGCTGCGCGGCAGGCCGATGGCCACCGTCACCGTTGCGACGCCGAGGAGAATGGCGATCAAGGTCAGTGCGCTGCGCAGTGGGCGGGCAAACGCGTCGCCGACGCCGAGCACGATCGGCTGCGGAAGCCGGACTCGGTTGGCAAGGCCGCGCAACCAGCGCCCGCTCGCCCCGCGCGGCGCCATGGCGTGCGTCAACACGACGACTGGCTTGAGCAAACCCGCCCGCAGTGCCGGCAGCGTGGCTGCCAGCCCGACCAGCACCAGGGCGCATCCCAGCGCAAGCAGCCCTACGCCGACGGAGAAGCTGGGTTCATAGGTCAAACCGAGGGCGTGAGAGCTGTTCGCAAGGAGAGGCTGGCTGGCGATCGCCCCCGCCGGAATGCCTACCAGGCAGGCGGCCAGGGCGGGGGTGACGATTTGCAAGACGAACACTGCCACGACTTCGCGGGGCGCAAAGCCGATCGCCTTCATGACCCCGATCTCTCGATAGGACGACACCACGATTCCGGTGACCAGGTTGGCGACGATCGCGGCGGTGGCCCCCAGCGCGAAGACGCTGAAGGCGACCAGAACGCTCGTGAGGATCTGGTTGGTGATGTTGAAGATGTTTCGGATGAGCAGGTAGTTGAGCGACCCTACGATGCTTCCGGGAGGTAGGCCGGCCCTGAGCCGGTCGACGGAGCCCGCCAGCTGTGACGTGCTTGGATCCATCGCGAAGCGGTAGTCCATCTTGTAGAACCCTGAATGCGGAGTCGGAGCGGTCAATGAGGGGATGGCGGAGCTGAGCATCCAGGCATGCTGGGTGCTCAGGTCAGCGCTCCCTTCGTCGATATCGACCACCTCAGCGACCACGGTCAGGACGGGCCGCTGCGCAACGCTTACCACCTTGAGCCGGTCGCCGATCGAGATGTTGTTGAGCTCGGCGAAGGATCGTGTGAGCGTGATCTCGTCGTTGGACGTTGGCCAATGTCCATTCGTGATCCTCAGCACCTCGACATCGCCGCCAGGGTTGTCGCGGCCATATGTATCGAGCGAGAATTTCCGACTGCCATGCTGAAACTCGATCGTGGTCGACGGATAGGGGCCGCCGAAGGACGATGCACCGATGAGCGCGGGCGTCGAGGCGAGCGCCTCCCGAGAAGTCACACCGTCGTAATAGACCTGGAGGTGCGCGCCCTTCTGGGCCGCAAACGCGGCCTGATATGGGTCGCGTGACTGCGTCAACAGCGTGAGGGCCATCATCCCGGTGCCGACGGCCAGCAGCACCGTGATGAAAATCACCGCCGCCTGAAGCCGGCGCCGCCGAAGGTCGGCAAGCGTCTTGACGAAAACCGCTCTCATCGTGCCGTCTCCTCACCCCGCACGCGGATCACGTCCGCCGGCTTGCGCTCAGCGGTTTCCAGTCGCGCGTCGTCCACGACGCTCCCGTCCATGATGCTGACCACCCGAGCGGCGTAACGCGTGGCGAGCTTCGCGTCGTGGGTTACGAGGACGATCGTTTGCCCTTGCTCGTGCAGCTGCGCAAGCAGCGTCATTACCTGGTCTCCGCTCTTCGTGTCCAGGGCGCCGGTCGGCTCATCGGCCAGGAGGAGAGCCGGCTGGTTGATCAGAGCGCGCGCGATCGCCACACGCTGCTGCTGGCCACCGCTGAGCTTGGCCGGATAGCGATCGGCCACATCGTCGATGCCCAGCTGGGACAAAAGCCTCCGCCCGACTGCCTCGGCGCTGGTCCGGCTTTTGAGCTGTGCCGGGATGAGCACGTTCTCGAGCGCGGTCAGGTTCGGCAGGAGGTGGAAGAACTGGAAGACGAACCCAACGCGATCCCGTCGAAAGCGGGCAAGGCCTGTTTCCCCGAGGCGGCCGAGATCGGTTCCACCGACGACCACGCTTCCGGATGACGGTCGGTCAAGTCCCGCGATGAGGTTCAGCAGGGTCGACTTTCCACTGCCGGACGGCCCCATGATGGCGGTGAACTCGCCCTGCTCAATTGCGAGCGACACGCGGCTCAGCGCGCCCGTGACACCGCCTTGATAGACCTTTGTGACGTCGGTCAGCCGCACGAGCTCGCTCATTCGGTGGCCGCCCTCCCACCACTGCCCAGCTCCGAAAGTTCGTCTATCCATTTGATGTCAGCCTCCGTGTGAAGTAAGGCGCCGCGGACAAGGCGCGCCAGGTCGTTCCGTCCGTCTCGCTTGGCTCTGTTCTCGAGCTGATTGAGGTTTCGGAGCAGCTGCAGGTAGGCGCGCTTCTGTCGGGCAAGTAGCTGCCCCAGATCGCCGTTGGCGAGTCGCGTTGCGAGCAGCAGCTTCACGTAGATCTCTTCGTGTAGGCGCTGGGGGCCGAGGTCGGGCTCGGCGAGCCACGCATTGAGTGCGTCGCGGCCAGATTCGGAGAGCTCGTACAGGAGCTTGCCGCGGTCGCCTCGATGACCCACCGGGCGCACAAACCCGTCGCGCTCGAGGCGCTGGAGAGTCGTGTAGATCTGGCCGATGTTGATTTCCCAGGTGCCGCCGAGCATCGACTCAAACCGGTTCTTGACCTCATAGCCATGGAGGGGCTCCTCGGCCAGGAGTCCTAGAACCCCGTACTTAAGCGACACGTTTCCTGCGATCCATACTGAGTATGCATGCAGAGTATGCATTTGCCTGATGGTTCTGTCAAGACGTTTCGGGCTGGCTAGATTACGGGCTAGGAATCAGCGGAGTTCCCGAGGTCTCGCCGGCCATTTGACAGCGAAGTTGACAGCCAACTTCATGGACTTCCGCGGACGAACGGTTACGCGCGCGGAATCACCACTTGACCAATCGAACGTGTATGCACCTGGGCAGACGGTCGCGCACGCATAAGCCGGCGGTCTTCAAAACTGTCTGCGGGGCGCTGTTGGGGCGTCCTGGGTGGGTTCGATTCCCATCCATCCCCGCCACTGGACTCAGTTGGGCGCGAGGTCGGGGCTGTTTACGGGCGGCACCCCCGAGAGAGGAACGCCGCCCGTAACTTCGCGCGTCAGACGCCGGGACAGGTACCCGGGTTGGGTTCGTCGGTCCTCTGGGCGCCGGGGACTCCTACCGGAACATTGGGAAAGGTCGCGTAGCTGGTCGTAGTGGTCGAGCCATTGTTGACCGCGATCAGTGGCTGGCCAGGTCGCTCAATGAATGCCTGCCCCGCCACGTACGTCGTGATCTCGCAGTGATTCCCAACCGAGCGGTAGATTGTGATTTGTCCCGTCTTGATGACGACGATCGCTCCGCCCGGGTGCGAGTGCCAGCCGGAGGATCCACCGGGTGCGACCGTGTTCTGAGTGACGACGACATCGAGGCCTCCCTGGATGGGCAGGCTTCCGTTTGACTGGTCAGTCCCCCGACCCAGGAGCGTGGACCCGAAATTACTCGGCGGTGTCGCAGCCGCAGGGGCTGCACTCAAGATCACGATCAGCCCTGCGAACCCGAATGTCGTCAGCGCGAGCCTGATCAATCCAGTTGGCGTTTTCATCAGCGGACTCCCTGTATTCACGTCTGGACCTCGTCACGTGCTGGCTCACCGCAACGAGGAAGGTCCCTGGTTCCAACACCCGCGCCAGCATTTCCTTTCCAGGACGGATGCTCGTGGCGACAGTACGCCTTTTCTTGAGTTCTGTCTGCATCGACCTGCGAAACTGATTGATGGTCGCGATCAGCATGCCGGGCACATAGACATGGTCACGATCGACGACGTTCGCGCCGTCGCCGAACGGTTGCCGCGCAGCTATGAGGCGCTGGTCGGCGGCCGGGTCAAGTTTCGCGTCGGCCGCATCGTCTACCTGTCATTCTCACGCGACCAGTCGGTGATGGGCTTCGCCTTTCCCAAGGAGGAGCGCGAGTTCCTGATCGGCGGCTCTCCCGACAAGTTCATGCACCCCAGCCGCTCTGACATGCGCTACCACTGGGTGCTTGCCCGTCTCGCCGCCCTCGACCACGTAGAGATGCGCGAGCTTGTCGAGGACGCGTGGCGGATGGTGGTGCCTAAATCGGTCTCGGAGACCATGAGCTAACAGGTCAAATTCGGCGCCCGGATTTGTCACGCTATCGGGCCGATGGCGGACGACCAGATCCGAGGTTTGCGATGGGCCTACGTCCTGATGGGCGTGGCCGACGGCACGCTCCTGCCATTCATCCCGCTGTACCTCCTACAGCGAGGCATGAGCGCTTCGGGCATCGGCCTCGTCCTCGCCGCGTCTGCCCTCGCGGCGCTGGCCGGCGGGCTGGGATGGGCCTACCTGGCGGACCGCCGGGTCAGCCCGGAGCGCCTCCTGGTGATGGCCACGGTCGCGTCAGCGGCAGCGGGCGCGCTGATCGTGGTGCCCGGAAGCGCGGCCGCGCTGGGGGTGACGATCGTGGTCCTCACGATCGCCCGCTCGCCGCTCGCCCTGCTCGATCCGATCACGCTGCGCAAGCTTCGCCTGACCAGTCGCACCGACTACGCCCGCATCCGCCTGCGCACGAGCGCGGGCTGGGCCGCGTCGGTCGTGGTGTCGGGCGCGCTCTACCAGGTCCTGGGGATGCGCCTGATCCCACTCCTGTACGCGCCGCTCTCGCTGCTCCTCGGGATGTGGGTGTGGAGGCGGCTGAAGCCGGAGGCCGCGGCTCTGCCGCTGGACACCGCTAGCTCGCCGGCTCGCGTGCGCAGGATCCCGGTCGCGCTGGTCGGGTTCCTCGGCAGCTGTCTCCTGCTGGGCATATCGCTTGCGGCCACGCAGAACTTCCTCACCCTGCAGATCAGCGGCCTGGGCGGGGGAGCGCTGCTCGTCGGAGCTGCCGCGGCCTTCCAGGCGTTGACTGAGATTCCAACCATGGGCTACACCCACGTCCTGACGAAGCACTTGAGCCACCGCGTCCTGTTCGCGATCGGATGCGCGATCTACCTCGTCATCTTCGTGGCCTGGGCGTTCGTCGGGAGCGCGTTCATCGCGGCCCTGCTGAAGCTCGTCATCGGAGTTGCCTTCGCCCTGACCTTCGTGGCCGCGGTGACCATCGTCAACGACCTCACACCGGCTCGCCTGCGCGCGACCGGGCAGGCGCTGGTCAAGTCGGTGCTTTTTGGAGCCGCGCCGATCATCGGCGCGCTGGGCGGGGGCGTGGTCTACGGCTCGCTGGGTCCGCGCGTGATGTTCCTCGGCTCGACATTGGTGGTCGCCGCCGCGGGGCTGATCGCGGTCGTCGCGGTGCCGGCGCGCAAGCCCGTCCAGGTCGTGGAACCGGTCCTGGCGCCGAGCGCCGCCACGCCCTGAGCGGAACCGCCCTGCGACGGGCGGCGTACTGCACGCATGAGATTCAGGATCGCCGGGAAGGTCATCGGGGGCCTGGTCCTGATCGGCATCGCCGGCACCGTCGGCGTGATCACGTACGTCAACCACTCCCGTCCGGCGGAGCTGGGCCTGGCGTCGGTGACGCCGCGAGCGACGGCATCCGCCACCCCTGACGACCCGCTCACGCTCGCCTGCAGGCGGCCGTCTCTGCCCGCGCACGACGCCTCGTCCGGCGTGCCTGGACTGTGGGTGGTCCAGCCCGGCTCGGTGGCCGGCTACCGGGCCCACGAGAAGTTCGCGGAGATAACCTCGCCGCACGAGGCGGTGGCGCGTACGGAGTCGGTGCGTGGATGGCTGCTGGTTGGCGAGTCAGGCGGTTCGCTCCAGATCGAGACGGGGTGCGTCGCGGTGGACGTGCGCACCCTCCGGAGCGTCGACGAGCTGCCTGGCTTCAACACTTCCGACCGCGACAGCATCTCGCGCGACTTCCTGAATGCCTCCAGACACCCCTACGTGATCTTTCAGCCCTATCCGGGTCCGCTCGCGGCGAGCGCCGCGACTCAGGACGTGCAGCACGTAACCCTGGCCGGCGACCTGGAGATCGGCGGCGTCACGAGGCCCGAGCGGTTTGCCCTCGACGTCCGCTTGCAACAGGGGCAGGTCGCGGCTGCGGGCCGGGCCACCGTGCAGGCCGGAGACTTCGCCATCGAGGTCCCTCAGGAGGCGGACGGCTTCGTGCGCGTCGATCCCCAGATCACGCTGGAGGTCTCGCTGGTCCTGCTGAAGGCCTGAGCCCGGTCAGTGTGGACCGCGCGACTCCGCGTCCTCTGACCGCTTCAGGAGCTCTTCGGCGGCGGCCTTGTCTCCGCGCAGCTCGGCCACCTGCGCCAGGTTGCGCCACGTCCACGGCGGCAGCTGCCTGTCGCCCATCTCCTCCGCGATCCTGATCGCGGCGCGTAGGTCCTCCTCCGCCTCGTCGAGGCGACCCAGGTTGCGTTTCGCGATGCCGCGCGCCGCCCGTGCGTCGGCCAGCTCCCAACGGGCGCCGAGCTCGCCGAAGATCGCGACCCCGCGGTCGAACCAGGGCAGCGCTTCCTCGCCGCGGCCCAGGTCGTCGAGGGCTCGGGCCTTCTGCACCGCGGTGTTGGCGATGCTGAAGCGGTCCCCAGACTCTTCGGCGAGCGTGCTCGCTTCATCGATCAAGCCCAGCGCAGCCTCCTGGTCGCCCATCTCGGAGTGGTTGATCGAGAGCGCGGTCAGCGCCCGGACGCGCGCCCAGTGGTCCTTCGCGTCGACCATCTCCAGGGCTCGCCGCCAGGTCCCCTCGGCCTCCTCGAAGCGGCCGCGCGTCCACGGAACCCAACCGGCGAAGAGCAGCGAGCGCACGATCGCCCACGGGTCTCCCAGCTCCTCGGCCGCCTTCAACGATCGATCGTGCAGTCGCTCCGCCTTGTCGACGTCCGCCTCGAAGTTGATCGCGATGTCGCCCAGGAAGCGCAGCGACAGGGCGAGGGCGAATGCGTCGTGATGCTCCTCGCCCAGCTCCACCGCGCGCGTCAGCGCGAGCGTGGCCGCCTGGTACTCGCCGAGCCAGTAGTGGGACTCGCCCTTGCCGGCCAGGATCCTTGCCTCGCGCCCGCCCCAGCGGTCCTCGGGCCCGGCCATCGCCAGCGCGCGTTCGTAGCGGTCGATCGCGGAGCGGCTCTCCATCCGCCGGCGTGCGCGGTCGCCCGCGGCGAGAAGGGCGTCGGCGGCGCGGTCGGGAATCCTCCGGTCGTTCGGATCGAGGTCGAGGGCGGCGAACGCCGCCAGCTCGAGATGGTCGGCCGCCAGCGAGGGATGACCGGTGCCGATCAGGAAATCCACGATGAGGAGGTGCAGGCGCTCGCGCTCGCGTTTGGGCAGGCTCGCGTAGACGACGTCTTTGAGCGTGGAGTGTCGCAGCCGCCAGCGCTGAGGCACCCCCGGCTGCGGGTCGCGGACCAGCACCTCGCAGTCCTCGAGCTCCTGCAGCTCCTGCTGGTTGGCTTCAGGGTCGACGACGGCAAGCTCACTCAGGTCGAACGCGTACTTGAAGACCGACGCGCGGCGCGCCAGGTCGCGCAGGCGCGGCGGCAGGGCGTCGATCCGCGCGCTGACCACGGCCTGGACGGTGGGCGGCACGGTGCGGGAACCCTGGCCGTCCGCCCCCGCGACCGCGGGCATGAGCATGCCGGTCGTCTCGATGATGAAGAAGGGGTTGCCGCCCGCTCGCTCCGCGATCTCCATCGCCTCGACGTCGCCGATTCGGCCGCCGCCGGCATGCCGCGCAAGCTGCACAGAGTCGTCGCGCGAGAGGACCTCGAGCCGGATCAGCACCGAGTTGCCGCCGCCCGCGCCCCACGTGGGCCGCTGGTCCAGAAGCTCGTCGCGCGCGAGTGCCACGATGAGGGCCCGCCGGGGACCGGCCCCCTTGACACCGAGACGCTCGATCAGGTCGAGCATCGGCGCCTTCAGCGTGTGCGCGTCCTCGAAGACGAGGAGCACAGGGTGGTCCCGCGCGAGGCCGTCGATCACCGAGACGAATCCCGTCTGGACCTCGTGCACAAAGGCGGTTTCGTCGCCGCTCTCGCCGAGTCCGAACAGCTGGCCCAGCCGCTGCGCGGTGCGGGCGGCGGACGATTCGCTGCCGGTCCGCTCGGCAAGCTCTCGCAGACCCCGGCGGATGGTCTCGGAATCGTCGTGGGGACGGATGCCGGCCAGGTCGGCGATGATCGCGGCCGCGGGGGAGAAGGTGGCGGTGTCGGTCTGCGCGCGCGACTGGCCGCGCAGGATCATGACGGCCGCGCTGACCCCGGCCCCGAGCTCGTCCGCGAGCCGCGACTTGCCGATGCCGGCCTCGCCCGCGACGGTGACGAGCACCGGGCGCCCGGTGGTGCTCGCCAGGCCGAGGCTCTGTCCCAGGATGGCAAGCTCGCCGGCACGGCCGACGAACGGGATCGTGCGCCGGGCGGAGCGGGGCGAGAGGTCGACGACCCCGTACGCCTCGAGTGGCCCCTCGAATCCTCTCGCCCGGAAGCGCCTTCGGCGCGTGTAGGCGACGTTCGCGTTCGTCAGTACATAGGTGGTTGGCCCGACGAGCACCTGGCCGACGTCGGCCGCGGACTGGAGCCGCGCGGCCGTGTTGACCACCTGCCCGGTGACCAGGAGCTGGCCCGTAGGTGCGCGGCCCACGGCGCCCTCGCCGGTCTCTATCCCTGTCCTGAC
>VBHA01000191.1 GCA_005889495.1 Chloroflexota bacterium | reverse complement strand
GTCCTTTCCCAGGCCGTCGCCGCTGAAGGAATCAGGCGTCACGTTGACGATGCCCATCACGTAGGTGCGGGCGCCCCACTCGAAGCGCCGGCCGCCGATGTCGGCGATCACGACGCGATTATCCTCAAGCTCGGAATGAGGCTGGCCGATCTTGCCCGCGGCGCGGGTGCCGTCCTGGACGGCAACGGCGACGTCGACGTCACGGGCATCGCCTATGACTCTCGCCGCGCCGGCGCAGGCGACCTCTTCGTCGCCGTCCAGGGCCTCCATGTCGACGGTCACCATTACGTCGGCGAAGCGATCGCGCAAGGGGCCGTCGCTGTCGCCATCGAGCGCAACGTCACGATCCCCGCCGGCGTTCCCGTGCTGCGCATGCCCTCGACCCGCATCGGCCTGGCCGAGCTGTCGGCCGAGCTCTACGGCCGGCCGTCGCGCCGCCTCAAGCTCGCCGGCATCACGGGCACCGACGGCAAGACCACGGTGACGCACATGGCGGAGCACGTGCTGCAGGCGAGCGGGATCGTGGCCGGCGCCATGAGCACCGTCGCGTTCAAGGTCAGCGGTCGCGAGGTCGACAACGTGAGCGGCCAGACCACGACCGAGGCGCCCGAGGTGCAGGCCTGGCTGGCGCGCATGGTGGAGGGCGGGGCCACCTGCGCGGTCCTCGAGACCACCTCTCACGCCCTGGTCCAGGAGCGCGTCAGGGCTTGCGATTTCGACGTGGCCGCCTTCACCAACGTCGGCCGCGACCACCTCGACTATCACTCCACGTGGGAGGACTACCTCGAGGCCAAGGGCCGTCTCATCGACCTTGCCGCCGGCGCCGCCGACAAGGGCATCGAGAAGACGGCCGTCCTGAACCGGGACGACGTGAGCTACGAACGCCTGGCGCGCCGCGCCATCCCGCGGCGATGGACCTACGGCTTGACCACCGCCTCGGACCTCCATCCCCTGGACCTGGCGATCACGGGCACCGGCTCGCGCTTTCGCATGAAGACGCCGGCCGGGGAGACGGAGGTCACGCTGCACGTCCCGGCGCGATTCAACATCTACAACGCCCTCTGCGCTGCGGGCGTGTGCCTGGCGCTGGGCGTGCCGGTCGAAGACATCGGGCGCGGCCTGGCGGCTTTCGAAGGCGTGCGCGGCCGTCTCGAGCCGGTCGATCTCGGCCAGGACTTCCGCGTCTACATCGACTTCGCGCACGCGGCGGGCTCGCTTGCGAGTGCCCTCGCCGAGCTGCGGCCTTTCACGCGCGGCCGGCTGATCGTGGTGTTCGGATCGACGGCGCGCTCCGACCACGACCGTCCGGGCATGGGACGGGCCGCGGCCGAGTTCTCGGACTTCTTCATCATCACCACCGACGATCCGCTGTCCGAGGACCCGGTCGAGATCGCGCGCGACGTCCAGTCAGGCGCAGAAGGCAAAGCACCGGGTCGTGACTTCGAGGTCGTGATCGACCGCCGCGCCGCGATCCGCCGGGCGATCGAGATCGCTCAGCCCGGCGACACGGTGCTGCTTGCGGGCAAAGGGCACGAGCGGTCGATGCGGACCGCGCGGGGGTCGGAGCCGTGGGACGAGCGAGCGGAGGCCGAGGCTGCGATCAGAGAGCGCCTGGCGGTCTAGCTCGTGCGCCCGACCCCGCCGCCGACCATCCTGACGATCTCGACCTGGTCGCCCTCATCGAGCGTGACCCTCTCGAATGCAGCCCGCTCGACGATCTGGCCGTTGTGCTCGACCGCGACGGCGCGGGCGTCCACGCCCAGACGCTCCAGGTAGACGAGCAGCGGCGTCGGCTCGCCAAGCTCGACCTTCTTGCCGTTGACCTGCAGCGAGATCATTCGAACATCCCGATCGCCGCGTAGCCCGCGGCCCCCGCCGAGTGGACCTGTGCGACCCGGTCCTCGGTCATGCCGCCGATGGCGAGCACGGGAATGCGCACGGCGTGGGCGACTCGAGACAGCGCCTCGACTCCCACCGGCTCGACCTGCCGGTGGCTGGCGCTCTTCCACACC
>VBHA01000062.1 GCA_005889495.1 Chloroflexota bacterium | reverse complement strand
TCGCCCTCGCCATCGTGCTCGGTCACATCGCCATGTTCGGCACGGCGCGAGAGGCGGACGAAGGCGCAGCCGCCCATCTCTGGCAGCTGCTCATGGCGGGACAGCTGCCCGTGATCGCGTTCTTCGCGGCCACGACCCTGCCGCGGCGTCCGGGCCCGACGCTCCTCGTGCTCGGGCTACAGGGCCTTGCGATGCTCGCCGCCGCCGCGCCCGTGTTTCTGCTCGGCCTCTAGCGTTGATTCGCGATGCCCGAAGGCGACACGATCTGGCGCACGGCCGAGACTCTGCGCGCCGCCCTCGAGGGCAAACGGATAACCGTCGCGCGGCCTGACGCCCTCAAGCGGTTCGCGGGCCGCACCGTCACCGAAGTCAAGCCAGTCGGCAAGCATCTCCTGATCCGCTTCGACAATGGACTCGCGATCCATTCTCACATGCGCATGCAGGGCGCCTGGCACGTGTACAGGCGCGGGGAGCGGTGGCGCCGCCCGGCGTGGCAGGTGAAGGCGCTGCTGGAGACCGACGACGCGGTCGCCGTCTGCTTCGCCGCCCCGGTCGTCGGATTGGTGCGGGACGAAGCCACCAGGGTCGGACACCTCGGGCCGGACATCCTCGGGGACGCCTGGTCCGTCGACGACGTGGTCGCCCGTGCCCGCACGCTTGGCCCGCGGCCCGCCGGCGAGCTCCTCCTCGACCAGCGCATCACGGCCGGCATCGGCAACGTGTACCGCTGCGAGACGCTTTGGCAGCGCCGCGTCAGCCCATTCAGGTCGTCGGCCGAGCTGAGCGACGAGGAGCTGGCGGCACTGTTCGAGGCCGCCCGCCACGCCATGAGGGCCAACCTGCGAAGCGGCCCTCGCCGCCACTTCCCGGGTTATGGCTCGGGCGCGGTCCACGGCCGCGCGGGCCGTCCATGCCCCAGATGCGGAGCCCGGATCCAGGTGCGGGCGCAGGGTGAGCACGCTCGGCTCGCCTACTGGTGCCCAGCGTGCCAGACCTGACCTGGACGTTGACCTAACGCAACAGATGGCAAGCGCTCACCACGTCGCCAGACGCGCCAGGGCTGTCACGAAGCGCACCGCGGCCAACCCATGGCTCGAGGTCCTCGAACGCGCCGGCTATGTGATCCGGGGCGTGCTCTACGCGGCGATGGGCACGTTCGCGCTCGGCCTGGCGCTCGGAGTCGGAGGCGTGGCCACGGATCAGTCGGGCAGCCTCGTCATCCTCACCGGCGGGCCGGCCGGCAAGCTCCTGCTGTTCGCGGTCGTGATCGGGCTGAGCGCGTACTCGGTCTGGGGCTTCGTCCGCGCCGTCTTCGATCCGCTGCGTCGCGGCGACGACCCGGTCGGCATCGCCGAGCGCCTGGGGTTTGCGTGGAGCGGGATCGCCTACTTCTCCATCGTGCTGTTCGCGCTGCACCTGATCGCAGGCAGCGGCTCTTCGACTGCGCACGACGGTGCGCAGGAGGCGATCGCCACGATCCTCGGCTATCCGCTCGGCCATTTGGCGGCGATCGGTATCGGCATCGTCGCCATCGGCGTGGGCCTCGGCCAGTTCGCCGACGCCATCCGGGCCGTCTTCAAGAAGGACCTCAAGCGGTCGAAGATGAACAAGGCCGAGAAGAAGATCGTCGATGGTCTCGGCCGCCTCGGCATGGTCTCGCGCGGAGTCACGTTCACCCTGGTCGGCTGGTTCGTGCTCCAGGGCGGCGTGCATCGCGACCCGTCGCGCGTCCATGGGTTTGGAGGCGCGTTCGTCTTCCTGCTCGAGGAACCCTTCGGCCGCGTGCTCCTGGCCGCGGTCGCGGCCGGTTTCATCGCCCTGGGGCTGCACTCGTTCGCGTGCGCCCGATGGATCCGGCTCCTCGGCAGCCGCCGGTGAGCGCCACCCGAATGCTCGTCGTCAGCCGCCGCGCGGGCAGCATGAACGACCAGCTCGAGGCGAAGCTCCGTACGGCGTTTGCCGACCACCTGGTCGTCGACTTCGACCCCAGCCAGGACCTCGACAAGCTTCTCTCGCCCAAGGCACGGATCGTCGTCGCGGGCGGCGACGGCTCCGTGGAGTTCGTGGTCCGCAAGTTCGCCGACTCGCGACACCCGATCGGGATCGTGCCGCTCGGAACCTTCAACAACCTCGCCCGCGCGCTCTCCATACCCACCGACCTCGACCGAGCCATCGAGGTGGCCAGGGACGGGCGTTCGCGCGCGATCACGCTCGGCCGCGTCAACGGCCGGATCTTCGTCGAGGCGTGCGCGATCGGGCTCTTTGGCGAAACCATCGCGCTGGGCGACCAGGCCAAGGACATGGAGTTCGGCAAGCTCGCGGGCAAGCTCAAGGACGTGATCGCCGCCCGCAGGTTTCATAACGAACTGACCGGTGACATCGAGGGCGGCGGGTCAGCCATGTCGCTGGTCTTCAGCAACACGTCCACGATCGGCAGCCAGCTTCAGATCAGCGACCGGACCCCGATCGACCCACACCTCGAGTTCTCCGTGCACGCCGGCCGCACGCGCACCGATATCGTGGAACGCGCGGTCAAGTCGGCGCTTCTCAAGCAGTCGGGGGATGGAGCGGACCAGGTGTTCAGGTTCGGCAAGCTCGAGGTGAAGACAAAGCCGCGGGTGCGGGTCTACGCGGACAACTTCCTCGTCGGGCGCACGCCCGCGACGATCACCGCGGAGACGAGCGCGCTCAAGGTGCTGCTGCCGAAGTGAGCCAGGCGAAGCCGGTCGAGCGGGCCGCGAAGGAAGTCCTCGCCGGCGACCCGCGGGCGAGCGCCCGGGCCTGGTTGTGGCCGCTGGCCCTCGCCGCGACGATCGCGTTTGCGCTGGACACGTACCTTGTCGCCACCAGGCCGCTGCTTCCCTTCGACCTTCCGGTCGCGGTCTTCGTCCAGACGTTTCCATGGGGTCCGGTGACGTACGCGTTCGATGTCATCAACCTCACCGCCGGATACCTCCAGGTGGCGGTGGGCGTCGCCGCCGTGATCGCGCTCTTACTGTTCGAGCGGCGCGCCGGATACCTGATGGCGATCGGCAGCGTCTCGAGCCTGCTCGACAACTGGATCAAGCTGCTCATGGCCCGCCAGCGACCGGGCGCCGACCTGGTCCACATCCTGACCCCCGCGCCCGGGTACAGCTACCCGAGCGGACACGCCGTCTTCTTCACGTGGCTCAGCTTCATGCTCGCTTTCTCACTTGCGCCGCACGTGAGGCCGCGCCTGCGCTGGGTATTGTGGTCGGCGGCCGCTTGCCTGACCGTCCTCGCGTGCCTCGCACGCGTCTGGGCCGGTGACCACTGGCCGAGCGACGTGGCCGGTGGTTTCGTTCTCGGCCTGGCGTGGTCGGCGTTCGTCGTCTGGCTCCCGGAACGCTGGCTTCCCAGTCCCAGCTGGAAGTGGATCAGGGGACGTCGAATCGCTTCGCGAGATCGGCGGGCAGCGTGAGCGCGGGGTCGAGGTCCTCGAGCAAGCCGCCCTCTTGAAGGGCGCGCACGACCAGGCTCGAGCAGATCTCGTGGTGGTGCCGGACCATCCGCACCGGCCGACCGGTCAACAGGTAGACGAGTGCGCCGAGCATGTCGAGAAAGCCGAAGGCCTGGCCCACCTGACTCATCGCATAGGCGACCACGCGTTCCCGGCCGCTCCCGTCAAGCTGTCCATCGAGTCGCACCGGGCGATACTCTCCCGCGCGATACCTGGACAGCGGGCTGCGGATGATGCCTCCGATCTCAGCCTCGATCACCGAGCCGTCTTCCACCACCACCGCGGCATGGCTCCAGTGCGCGTAGACGGAATCTCCGCCGCGGAAGCGGCGCTTCTGCGCCTGGCTGATCAGGCGTGCGATGAGGTGATCCCGGTGGGCCAGGATGAAGTCGCCGGGCGTGGCTTCTGCGCGCCCCATCTCGATGGTTTAACGCCCGGCGCATGAATCGGCCCCTGCTCGCGGTGGCCTTGCTCACGGGGTTGGCCGCCGTCGCGGTGTCGGTCTACGTCGCCGGCCACCCGTTCATCCCCGAGGACGCGACGATCGAGCGGGACGTCCAGGGGACGCCGTGGGGCCCGCTGGCGCTGACATTCCCATTCTTCACCTGGATCGGCGACGCCAAAGGCTTCCTCATCGAGGTGGCCATCTTTCTCGGCATCCTCGTCTTCAACCGCCGAGCCTGGCTCTTTGCCGGCGCGGCGGCGCTCAGCGGCGCGTGGTATGAGATCGGCATCCACCTCGTGAACCGTCCGCGGCCGACGACCGCGCAGGTGCTTCAGGTCACTGAGCACCCCGGAGCCTCGAGCTACCCCAGCGGCCACACGATCTTCATCGTCACCGTGACCGTCGTGCTGATGCTGTGCTTCGGCTACCGCTTCCTGCCGCGGCGCGCCCGTGCGATCGGCTGGGCCGCCGTCGTCCTGGTCGTCGCCGCCAACGCGATCGCGCGAATCTACACCGGCGCCCACTGGCCGACCGACGTGCTCGGCGCGATCCTCATCGCGGTGGCCTGGCTCACCTTTCTGCTTTCGCTACGCTGGGTCTCCGCAAGGGTGCTGCCTACCGAAAGATGACGTCCGCCGTGTGGCTCGAGATCGAGCCGGCGCTTCTGCCCAGCCGCATCCAGATGGCCTTCACCCTCGCGTCCCACGTCCTCCTGGTGCCGCTCGGCGTGGCTCTGCCGACCCTCACCTTGTTGATGGAGGGCATAGGGCTGGCACGCAAGGATGGGACCGCACTCCGGATCGCGCGCCGCTGGTCGGTGGTGATGGCGGTCCAGTTCGCGGTCGGAGCGGTCACCGGCACGATCCTCTCGTTCGAGTTCGGGATCCTCTGGCCGCGCATGATGGGCCGCTTCGGCTCCGCCTTCGGGCTGGGCTTCGCGATCGAAGGCCTGGCCTTCTTCCTCGAGGCGATCTTCATCGGCATCTATCTCTATGGCTGGAACCGGCTGCGCCCTCGCACGCACTTCCTGCTGGGCCTGGTTCTGCCGCCGGCGGGGTTGCTCGGCGCCTTTGGCGTGCTGGCGGCGAACGCATGGATGAACACGCCGGCCGGGATCACGTTCCAGGGCGCCAACGTCTCCGACGTCGACGTGATGGCTGCTCTCTTCACACGCGCGTTGGGTTACGAGTTCTGGCACTTCATGATCGCGATCTACATGACCGCCGGGTTCGTGGTCGCGTCCATCTATGCGGTGGCGTGGCTGCGCGGTCGGCGCGACCACTACCAGCGGCTGGCGTTCGCCGTTCCGTTCACGGTCGCCGCGCTGTTGACCCCGGTGCAGCTCGTGGTCGGCGACCTGTCGGCGCGAGCCATTGCCGAGGACCAGCCGGCCAAGTTCGCGGCGGTGGAGATCACGTGGCAGACGCGGGACCACAACCCGGAGGTGATCGGCGGCCTCCTTGACGACTCCGGCACCGTCCACTTCGGCATCTCGGTTCCCGCGCTCGACTCGGTGCTGGTGGGTTACTCGCCCGGCACAGTCATCCAGGGGCTGACGAGCTTTCCGACCAACTCCCGGCCGAGCACGGTGGAGGCCAACATCGCGCACCTCGCATTCGACGTCATGGTCGGCCTGGGCAGCGCCGGCGCGGCGCTCGCCGCGTGGCACCTGTGGGTGCTGGTCCGCCGGCGGCGCCTTTCGGAGTCGCGCTGGTTCTATCGCCTCGCGGCGCTTGCCGGCGCCGGCTCTTACGTGGCCGTCGAGGCCGGGTGGATCACGACCGAGGTGGGAAGGCAGCCATGGATCGTCTACGGCATGATGCGCGTCTCGGAGGCGGTGACGAGCGCCCCCGCGGCGTTCGTCTGGTCGATGCTGGCGACGCTGGTCGCGATCTATGTCCTGATCGCGTTCTTCTTCATCGCCCTGCTGCTTCGTCTGGCCGCTCGCTGGAGGCAGGAGGACCTGCGTGAATCGGCCACGCCAGAGGTGGGCGTGCCGTACGGGCCCCGCCCCAGGACGTTCTCGGCCTGATGCCAGAAGGGACCGCATTCCTGCTCCTGCTCGCGATCACCGCCTACAGCACGGCGGGGGGCGTGGATTTCGGCGCCGGCATATGGGACCTGCTCGCCGGCGGCTCGGAGCGGGGCCGCGAGGCGCGGGCGCTGATCGACCACTCCATGGCGCCGGTCTGGGAGGTCAACAACGTCTGGCTCGTGCTCGGGATCGTCCTGTGCTGGACCGGGTTTCCGCTGCTCTTCCAGACGGTTTTCGCCGGCCTGTACCCGCTCTTCGCGTTCGCCCTCGTCGGCCTCATCCTTCGCGGCGCGTTCTTCGCCTTCCGTCACATCGCGGACGAGCCCCGCGCCCACCGGCTTGCCGATCTCGTCTTCGGGCTGTCCTCGCTCCTGACACCGTTCTTCTTCGCCGCAAGCCTCGGCGCCATCGCCTCCGGGAACCTCGAGCCGATAAGCCCGATGTCGATCGCCTTCGGCACCGTCTCGCTGGCCGCGACCGCCTTCAGCGGTGCGTCATTCCTGGTCGGCGACGCGCGCCGCTATGGGGCCGAGGAGATGGTCACGTACTTTCGCCGGCGGGCGGTCGTCGCGGCGCTGGCCCTGATCGTCGTGGGCACGGCCGCGCTGGCGACGATCGCCTTCGAGGCCCCGGCGCTGTTCAGGTCGATGATCGCGGGCAAGGGATTGCCGTTTGCCCTGGTCACCATGGTCCTCACGCCCGTGGTGGGCTTCCTGCTGTGGCGGGGGATCTTTCGCTGGTATCGCCTTCTGACCGTGGCCGCGGTCGGTTCGCTGGTCTTTGCCTGGGCGTTTGCCCAATCGCCCTATCTGGTGCCCGGACGTCTGACCATCGCCCAGGCCGCCGCACCGCCGTCCACCCAGGTCCTGCTCCTGGTCGTCGCGGTCGTTCTGCTCCTGGTCATCGCACCGGCGATGGGACTGCTCTACTACCTCGACCAGAGAGGCACACTTGAGTCACCATGATCGCCGCGACGTCCGGACCGGCCAGGCCTGCCGGCTTCTTCGTCCGTACGATCGCTTACCTGCTAGACGCCCTTCTCCTGAGCCTGGTCGGTGGCGCCTTTCCGTACCTTGTCATCTCGACCGGCAACACGGTCAACTCATCGTCGGGAAGCGCCGGTAGCGGCGCCGGGGCCGCGTCAGTGTTCGTCTCGCTCGTGTACTTCGTCTTGTTCTGGTCTTTTCTGGGCGGCGGCCGCACGCTCGGCATGCGGGTCATGGGCCTCCGGGTCGTCCACGAGGACGGCCGCCGGATCGAGATCCTCGACGCCATCGTGCGCTGGATCGGGCTGTGGATCTCGTTCGCGGCGTGCTTCGTGGGCGTGGTCTGGGTCGCGTTCGACGGGCGCCATCGCGGCTGGCACGACATGATGGCCCGCACCCTGGTGGTGCACGCCTAGCCGTCCGCGCCAGGCGTCACCACAGGGGCCTTAAGAGGGCTTCAGCTCTTCCTGGCCGACTCCGCCTCTGGCTTGGCCTCTTCCTTCGTCTCGGTCGCCTCCACGATCTCGCCCTCGATGTTGATGTTGACCTCGTTGCTGACGACGAACTTGCCGTCGAGGATGGCGTCGAAGCTCATGCCGAAGTCCTTGCGGTTGATCTTCGTCTCCGCGGCGTAGCCGATGCGGTGACCCATCCTCGGGTCGTTGAACTCGCCGTACTTAACCGCATCGAGGGTGATCGGCTTCGTCGTGCCCTTGATCGTGAGATCGCCCGTGACCTTGTAGCGGTCGCCGCCGGCGTGCTCGATCCTGGTGCTCTTGAACGTCATCGTCGGGTACTTCTCGATCTCGAGGAAGTTGGACGACCGCAAGTCCTTGTCCCGCTGCTCGTTGTGGGTGCGGATGCTGGCCGTGTTGATGGTCGCCTCGATCTTCGTCCGGCTGGGGTCGTCAGGGTGGATCTCACCGCTGGCGACGACCTCGTTGAAGTGGCCTCGGACGGTCATCATCCCGAGGTGCTTGGCCGAGAACTCGACCTGAGTATGAAAAGGATCGAACTTCCACGTTCCCATTTCCGAAATTACCTCCGCAGTGATCTGGTTCTAAAGATGCCGATGTATCGCAAACTGAATGGAGCCTCCATTTATTTCACCACGAACGGATGCGGGTACACTCCGGGCGGCGAATGAGCGACGAGTTCGTCCCCGGCCTGCGCTACAGCTCCGACGCCCAGGAGCTCTGGGCGCTGATGGTGGAGTCCTTCGCGGGCTGGGAGGACCGCATGAACGAGGCGGCCGTCGCGGCCGACCTGTCGCCAGTCTCTGCCTGGGTCCTGGTCCAGCTCGACCCTGAGCACGCCATCTCACAGAAGGAGCTCGCCAAGCGCCTCCACTGCAACCCTTCCACCGTGGTCGATCCGACCGACAGGCTGGAGGAGAACGGGCTCGTGGTCAGAAAGCCGCAGACGACCGACCGCCGCATCAACATCCTGACGGTGACGGCCAAGGGCCGCCAGGTCAGGCAGGCGCTGGTCCGACGCCTCTTCGAGCCGCCTGACGCATTCCGCCATTTGTCCCAGGCCGACCAGGCGCGGTTCCGGGACGCGATGCTGACCGCCGTCGGCCGGGTGAAGCCGAAGGGGAATTGAGACTCGGCGCTCGGACCAACCTGGCGCTTCTCGTGCTTCTCGCTGTCGCGTTCCTGACCGGCTGGCTCGCGTTTGCCCTCGCCACCGCGCCGTCTCGCTGGTCGCTCGTCCTTCATGCCACAAGCGGGGTGGCGATCCTCCTCCTCCTGCCGTGGAAATCCCTGATCGCGCGGCGCGGGCTGAAGCGGCCGTGGAAAGGCCGGTCGGTATCGGTTCTGTTCGGCGGCTTGATCCTGGTCTCGCTGGGCGCGGGCCTCGCGCACTCGACTGGCCTGCTCGTATACGCCGGGCCGCTCAGCGCGATCGAGGTGCACGTCGGTGCGGCGCTGGTCGCCGTGCCCCTGGCGGTCTGGCATGTCGCCAGGCGGCGGATCCGCTTACGGCCCGCCGACCTCTCCCGGCGCACGTTTCTCCGAAGCGCTGTGCTTGCCGGCGGAGCTGCCGCGGCCTATGGGGCGACCGAGCTCGCGGTCCGCGCCGCCGGCCTACCCGGCAGCGGGCGCCGGTTCACCGGGAGCTACGAGGCAGGTTCATTCGAACCTGCCGCCATGCCTGTGAGCTCGTGGATGTTCGACGCCATCCCCCAGGTCGACTCCACGAGCTGGACCCTGCGCGTCGCCGGGCGCGAGCTCTCCTATGACGAGCTCGTCGCCTTCGACGATCGCCTCACCTGCACCCTCGACTGCACCGGCGGCTTCTACTCGACCCAGGATTGGGCGGGGGTTCGCCTGGATCGACTCCTCGGGGGGTCACACGGCGGCAGCATTCGTGTCGTCTCGCACACGGGCTACGACCGCCGTTTTCCGGTCGGCGAAGCCGGCAGGCTGCTGCTCGCCACTCGATTCGGAGGGCAAACCCTCGACCCGGGGCACGGCTACCCGGCGCGGCTGGTGGCTCCCGACCGGCGAGGATTCTGGTGGGTCAAGTGGGTCGTCGCGGTCGAGCTCGATCGCTCCAAGCCGCTCGAGCATCTGCGCCGCCAGCCGTTCCGGGGTCGCCTCGTCATAGTCCGTCGGGGGCGGCGCGCCGTACCGCATCAGCCTGTGCGCGACGTGGAAGTTCTGCTCGAAGTGGTTGCGCAGGGGGATGTATATGAACGGCCGGCGGTTCGCGACCAGCTCCATCGTCGTCGACAGCCCGCCCTGCACCACGGCGAGGTCGCAGCATGCCAGTGTCCTGAAGCCCTCGTGCAGATAACCGAGCACGCGCATTCCCTCGACCGGCGCGAATTCAGAAGGGTCGATCCGGGGACCGCACACCAGCACCATCTTGGCGTCCGGCAAGTCGCGCTTGAGGATGCGAAACGCATCGGCGATTCGGTGCAGCAGGTGCACGCCCACCGCTGAGCCGCCGGCGGTGGCGACGATGAGTGGCCGCGACGGGTCATAGCCCAGCTCGCGGCGAATGGCTGCCGTGTCTGTCAGGTCTTGCGGGTCGAACGGCAACACATAACCCGCGTACTCGAAGTGCTCGTTCGTCCAGTCCGGGATCATCGGGAGGCCAGGGCCGAACGACTTGCGGACCACGTCAGCAGGGTCGCCGATGAACACGGAGAGGTCGCGGATCTCAGGGTGCTGCGCGACGTGCTCGAGCACCTCGGCGTTGTAGTCCGCGGTCAAGAACGCCTCGCGCGCCCCGCCGGACGGCATGGGGAGGTAGCCGGCGAAGTCGCTCAACCACACGTATGGAGACGTTTTGAGCTCGGGGTTCTCGTGGAGGAAGTGGTCGATCTCCCAGCCCTCGTCGGCGATCCACACGTCGAAGTGCTCCTGAGATACGACGTCGTGGAAGACCATGAAGTTGGCGCACAGGATCTCGTCCATGCGGCGGATCATGTTGAAGGCGTGCAGCTCGTGCTGGCCGGATTCGGCGTCGACGTGCTTCGCCTCGGGCGCCAGCGTCGCGCCACGCGTGGCCGAGACCGATAGGCGAGCTGACCAGGAGGGCGCGTGGAGTTTTCCGCCGGCGTCTCGCGGTGGGAGCCTTCGCGCCGGCAAACTCGGCGATCAACCTGTTGACTCGCACAGGGTGCCTTGCGTTGGGAATGTGGCCTGAGCCTTCCAGCAAGACGTATCGACCTCCCGTGGTCTCGGCGAGGATCTGGCTGCGTTCGATCGGCTGGCAGTTGTCTCGGTCGCCCTGAATGATGAGCACGGGGCAACGGACCTGCCGGCAGATCGCCTCGACCTCTTGCCTGGTCTTGGCCGGCACTTCTTCGTCCATGAGAAGCACGTCGACGTTCCCGTCGAGGCCATATGCGACCGCGTCCTCCACCTGCTTGGTGGAATGCGGCTCGGGAAACATCTCGCCGAAGAAGAACGTCAGGAAATCCTCGTAGTGGTTCCTGAGATGGTGCTCGTTGTACTTGAACCAGCCTTGCGGATTCTCGATCACCTGGTCCCAGACGGCGATGGCCTCTTTTCGGTTGTGATGGCGGTCCGTGACGAGCGGCAGGCCGGTGCCGATGGCGACGATCCCGAGGACGCGGTCCGGGTTGGTGGCGGCAAGGCATGCGGACGGAAACACGCCGTCGACGCAAATGCCAACCAGGTACGCGCTGTCGGTGCCCGTGGCGTCCATCACCGCCAGGCAGTCGTCGACCCGTGCGTTTGCCGGCCACACGCCGGCAGGGTCGGGGAAATCGGAAAGGCCCTGGCCGCGGCCGTCATAGACGACCACCCGGAAATGCCGGGCGAGGTGGTGGACCTGGGCCCGCCAGAGGCGGGAGTGGGCGATCGGGTTCGCGGGCAGAAAGACGATCGTGGTGGCTCCATGCCCGAAGACTTCGTAGTAGATGCGCAGGCCGTCGAACGCGGTCGCGTAGCCGGACGTGTCGGGCTGGCGAGCGCGGCTGCCGGTTTCTGTCACTGCCATTGGCTAGATCTCCCTCAGTTTGGGCAAGGCGGGCGGCGCGTTGCCGCCCACCTCGCGAGTGAGCTATGGCCGGACTTCGTAGGCGATGTTGAACGGCGTCTCGTTGATGCGGCGGAAGCGGGTGAACCCGGCTGCGGTGACCACGTCATGGATCCGCCTCTCGCCTGCCTGCGCGCCGAGCGCGAGGCCCACCTCCTGGGAGAGCGAGCTGGGGACACATAGAAAGTTGGAGAACGCGTAGTACGCGCGGCCGACGGGGTTCAGGTTGTCCTCGACTTTGTCGCCGGCGATGGGCTCGATGATGAGCCACGTGCCGTCCGGCGCCAGCGCCTGCTTGACGTGCCTGGCCGCGCCGACGGGGTCGCCCATGTCGTGCAGCGAGTCGAAGACGGTGACCAGGTCATATCCGGTGCCGGGAAACGATGCCGCGGGTGCGACCTCGAAGTTGAGCCGGTCGCTGAGGCCGGCCTCCTTCGCCTTGTTGCGCGCCAGCTCGATCGACTCCTTGTGGTAGTCGAAGCCGGTGACCCGCGACCGCGGGTAGGAGTCGGCCATCAGCCGCGACGACGCGCCGAGCCCGCAGCCAACGTCGGCGATCCGAGCGCCGACGCGCAGCTTCTCCTCGACGCCTTCGAGCGCGGGGATCCACGTCGAAACGAGGTTGGCGTTGTAACCCGGCCGGAAGAAGCGCTCGCATCCGGTGAACACGCCGTGGTCGTGCTCGTGCCAGCCAAAGCCGGCGCCGCTGCGGAACGACTCCTCGATGTGCGGCACCGCTTTGAGCGTCGCGGTCGCGAGCTCGAAGGCGCCGGCCACGAAGGCCGGGCTGTTCTCGTCGGCCAGCGCCATCGCCTGCTCCGGGGGCAGCTCGTAACGCTGGGTCGCCGGGTCGTACCTCACGTAGCCGCCGGCGGCCTGGGCGTTGAGCCACTCGCGGACGTACCGCTCGGTGGTTCCCGTCTTCTCCGCCAGCTCGGCTGAGGTGACCGGACCCGAAGCTGCCATCGCCTTGTAAAGGCCGAGGCGGTCGCCGACCACGATGAGGCCGGCGTTGACGGTCGCGCCAAGCTCACCGATGACCTGCCCGAGAAAGGTCATGAGCTTGTCCATGTCGACTGCTGGGGCCTGAACTGCCATTGCGGCACCTCCTGAAATTGGGATGCCTCGACGCTAGGGGAGGCTCCCCGGCCTTCGAATCAGGGAGCCCACCTAGTTGTTCGGACCTGATTTGACAAGCTGTAGGGATGCTGATCGGCCGGGTCGCCCACATGCGGGCGATCGATGAGGCATTGGCCGCGGCAAGGTTGGGCAGGAGCTCCCGCCTTGTGATCCGGGGCGAACCGGGCATTGGCAAGACGGCACTGCTCGACTATGCGGTCGCCCACGCGGGGCCGATGAAGGTGATCTCGGCGAGGGGGGTCGAGTTCGAGGCCGGGGTCCCGTTCGCCGGCCTGCACGAGCTGCTCCGGCCCGCGCTGGGCTCCATGGACCGGCTGACGCCGATCCACGCGGCGGCCCTCCGCTCCTCGCTCGGCCTGGGCGAGCGCATCGAAGCCGACCGCCTCATCGTCGGGGCCGCCGTGCTGGACCTTGTCTCCGCCTACGCGGAGGAAGCGCCGGTGCTGCTGGCGATCGACGACGCGCAGTGGCTCGACCGATCGTCGGCGGAGGCGATCGCCTTCGCGGCGCGCAGGCTCCTCGCCGACCCGGTCGCCGTCCTGGTCGCGGTTCGCGAAGGCGACGGTTCACCCCTGCTCGCGGCCGGGCTGCCTGACCTGGTGGTGGCCGGCCTAGACGCCGCGGAGGCGTCTGACCTTCTCAAGACGGTCGCGGAGCGCCAGCTTCCGCCGGATGTCGTGGAGCGGCTGGTCGACGCGACCGGCGGCAACCCCCTTGCCATGCTGGAGCTGGCTCGGGCCGACCCCCACGTCTCCGCCCACCACGACCTACCGGTCGAGACCAGTGTCGAGCGGGCATACCTGCGGCGCGCCGACGGGCTGTCGCCAGGCGCGCGGCAGGTCCTTCTCCTGATGGCGGCATCCGGTATCTCCGATCCCGGGCTGGCGGAACGCGCTGCCCGATCGGTGGGCGCGAGCGAACCGGAGATCGACGAGGCGGAACGCGCGACCGGCCTCGTCCACGTCCGCGCCGGCCGGATCGAGTTCGTCCATCCACTTGCCCGCGCGGCCGTCTACCACTCGGCCTCCCAGGCCCAGCGCCGCGCGGCCCACCGCGCCCTTGCGAACGCGATGAGCGACCCGGATCTCGCGGACCGCCGCGCATGGCACCTGGCCGCCGCCGCCACCGGCTGGGACGCCGAGGCGGCGACTGAGCTCGAGCAGGCCGCGCGACGCGCGCGCGAGAGCTCCGCCTACGATTCGGCCGCCCTGGCGCTGGCGGAGTCCGCCCGCCTCACGCAGGATGTCGACCTTCGCGCCCGCAGGCTGCTCAGCGCCGCGGAGAACGCCTGGCTCGCTGGGCGGGCGGATCACGCGATCGAGATTCTTGCGTCCGCACGCAAGCTCACGATCGCGACCGAGCTGCTCGTCGATATCGACAACCTCGATGGCCACATCGCCATGCGGCGCGGCGCGGTGCTGGACGGCTATCGCAAGCAGGTTGCGGCTGCCTTCGCGGCCGAGCGCACAGACCGGCTCAAGGCGATTCGGATCCTGAGCGACGCCGCGCTCTCGGCCTACGGCGCAGGACATCCGACCGACAGGCTCGCCGCGGCGAGCAAAGCGGTCGACCTGATCGATCCTGACGACCCGCCGGAATTCGGAGCGTGCGCGCTCGTGGCTTACGGAGTACTGGCAATCCTCGCCGGCAAAGGTTCTGACGGACCCGAGAAACTGCACGCGAGCATGCCGCTCTTCGAGCGCATCCCAGAGCTGACCAGCGATCCGCAACTCTTGATGTGCGCCGGCTTTGCGGGACTGTTCCTGCGCGAGGCCGAAGCCGGCCGTGACCTCCTCGAGCGCGCGCTGACGCAGGCGCGCGAGCATGCTCCGACGGCGGCGCTGCCGATCCTGCTCTTCATGCTTGGGCGCGACGCCGCCGCCACCGATCGCTGGCCGCTCGCACACGCTCTGTACGACGAGTCGGTGCGGACGGCGCGCGAGACGACGCAGCAGACGTGGACCGCGGCCGGCGTCGCGGGCCTCGCGTGGCTGGAGGCGCTCGAAGGCCGCGATGACGAATGCCGGGCGCACGCCGCCGAGGCCAAAGCTCTGGCGGATGAGCTGGGGATGTACTTCTACAAGACGTGGTCGTCGATCGCCCTCGGCCAGCTCGAGCTGGGGCGTGGCCGCCCCGGACCGGCGCTCGAGCACTTCACAGCATGCGAGGAGCTGCTCCGGGAGCTGCAGATCGACGACCCCGATCTCTCGCCCGCGCCCGACATCGTCGATTGCTTGGTTCGCCTTGGTCGAAGCGGCGATGCTCGCAAGGCCCTGGATGCTTACGGCCGGAGCGCGGAGGCGAAGGCTCAGCCGTTCGCCCTGGCACGAGCCTGTCGCGCGCGCGCATTGATTGCGGACGGTGATTTTGCCGGCGTGTACGAGGCGGCGCTGCGCTATCACGAGGCGACGCCGGACGTTTTCGAGCAGGCGCGCACGGAGCTCTACTACGGCGAGCGCCTGCGGCGGAGTCGGCGTCGAGTGGATGCGCGCAAGCATCTTCGCGAGGCGCTGAAGACCTTCGACCGTCTCGGCGCGTCACCGTGGGCAGAGCGGGCGCTGGCCGAGCTGGAGGCGAGCGGAGAGACGGCGAGGGTGCGTGAGGACCGCTACCGGCAGCAGCTCACGCCGCAAGAGCTGCAGGTGGCGACGGCGGTGCTGCGAGAGCCGAAGCCGGAAAGAGCGCCCGTGACGCCGAGCTAGTCTCTGGCGCTGCACTCCTTGCACAGGCCGCCGAACACCACGCGGTGGCTGGTGACCTTGAAGCCGGTCAGGCTGTGGACCTGGGCGGAGGCGTCGTCGAGCACGCACACCGGCACCTCCTCGACCCGCCCGCAGCGCTCACAGCGGATGTGCTCGTGGTGGTCCTCACGCATCTCGAACCGCGACCGTCCGTCGCCGAGGTCGATCCGGTCGAGCATGCCCTCGCGCTCGAACTGGCTCACCGCCCGGAAGACCGAGGAGTAGTCGGCCGAGCCGAGCGACGAGCGCACCGAGGCCAGGAGCTCATCGATCGACCAGGCGTGCTGCTCCTGGGTCTCGAGCAGGCGGCGGACCTCGTCGGTGACCGGGCTGGGCCTGGGCATGCGCTCCGCTAATGTACCGCATTCGACTTGCGCAAGTGGCTTGTGCAATACTCTTGCACATGTCTGTTGCGGTCCAGCTCGAGCACGCCTCCGTTCGCCTCGGCGGCCGGGCGGTGTGGAGCGACGTCGACCTCACGATCGAGGAAGGGGAGTTCGTGGCCATCCTCGGACCGAACGGCGCGGGCAAGTCGACCTTGCTGAAAGCCCTCCTGGGCGTCGTGCCCCTGAGCCATGGCGCCGCCAGCGTCTTCGGCCGGCCGGTGCGCCGGGGCAGCCCCGACATCGGGTACCTGCCCCAGCGCCGGCGCTTCGACCCCGATCTGCGAATCCGGGCCGTCGACCTTGTCCGCCTGGGCCTGGACGGAAACCGCTGGGGCTTGTCCCTGCCTTCGCCGGCCCGCCGGCGTCGGGTCGGCGAGATGATCGAGCTCGTCGGGGCAAGCCGCTACCAGGAACGTCCGGTCGGGGAGCTGTCCGGCGGCGAGCAGCAGCGCATCCTCATCGCCCAGGCCCTGGTCAGCGGCGCCCGGATGCTGGCCCTCGACGAGCCCCTGGAGAGCCTCGACCTCAACAACCAGCAGGCGATCTCGCAGCTCGTGCGGAGCTTCTGCCGCACGCAGGGCGTCACGGTCTTGCTGGTCGCCCACGACGTCAACCCGATCCTGCCCTTCATCGACCGCGTCGTATACGTCGCCGGCGGCCACGTCCTCGCGGGCAGGCCTCGCGACGTGATCCGCACGGAGACGCTCACGAAGCTCTACGAGGCCCCGGTCGAGGTGCTGCAGACAACCGACGGAAGGCTTGTCGTCGTCGGGCAGTACGAACCGGTCAGCCACCACGCCAACTCCCATTGATGCCTGAGCAGGGTCCTTCGTGGGACGTCCTCGCCGACCTCCAGCTCCTCCTCCAGTTTCACTTCATGCAGAACGCGTACATGGCCGGCACGCTGGTCGCGCTGCTGGCCGGCGTCGCCGGCTACTTCGTGGTCCTGCGCGGGCAGAGCTTTGCCGCGCACACGCTCTCCCAGGTCGGCTTTCCGGGGGCGGCCGCCGGCGTGCTCCTGCACGTCTCGCCGGTGCTCGGCCTGATCGCGTTCTGCGTCGCGGCCGCGCTCGGCATTGGATGGCGCGGGCGTGATGTGGAGGCCGGCAACCGTGCGGAGGCGGCGACGGTCGGCTCGATCCTTGCCTTCTCTCTCGGCCTGGGGCTGCTCTTCTTCCGGCTCTACGCCGGCAGCGCGCAGGGGATCTACGCGTTCCTGTTCGGGTCGATCCTCGGGATCGCGGATCGAGACGTCCAGGTCACGCTCGCTGTCGCGGTGGCCGGTTTCGCGGTCCTGGCCTGGATGGGCCGGCCGCTCATCTTCGCGTCCGTCGACCCCGACGTCGCCGAGGCGCGGGGCGTGCCCGTGCGGGCGCTCTCCATCGGGTTCCTGGTCGTGCTCGCTCTGACGGTCGCGATCACGGTCCAGATCGTCGGCACGCTGCTGATCTTCGCGCTGCTCGTCGCGCCTGGGGCGACCGCTCTCCAGCTCACCGCGCGGCCGGCGGTCGGACTGCTGACGAGCGTGGTCCTATCGGTCGCATTCACGTGGGGCGGGCTTGCCCTCGCCTACTTCAGCGCCTTCCCGGTCGGTTTCTTCATCACGTCGCTGGCTTTCGGCGCCTACGTCGCGACTCGTGGGCTGAGGTTCGCGCGAGCTTGAGCCTGCACGACATGCTCGCCCTCGAGTTCATGCGCAACGCATTCATCGCGGGAGGTTGCATCGCCCTGGCCGCCGGGCTGGTCGGTTACTTCGTCGTCCTCCGTAACCAGGTCTTCACCGCGGACGCGCTCGGCCACACGGCGTTCACGGGGAGCCTGGGGGGGCTGCTCGTCGGCCTGAACCTCCTCGCGGGAGTGTTCGGCAGCTGCATCGCTGTCGCCCTTGCGATCGGGACGCTCGGCGGCCGTGGCCGCGGCCGCGACGTGGCGATCGGGACGGTGTTTGCCTGGGTGCTGGGCCTGGGCGTCCTGTTCCTCAGTCTCTACACGTCATCCCGCAGCGCTGCGTCGGGGACGTTGGGCATCAGCGTGCTCTTCGGCTCGATTCTCGGCTTGCAGCCGCTCCAGGTGGTCGTGAGCTCGACCACAGGCGCCCTGACCTCGGCCGTCCTCCTGGTGGTCGCGCGGCCACTGCTTTTCCTGAGCGTCGACCCCGAGGTCGCGCTCAGCCGCGGCGTGCCGGCGCGCGCGCTGACGGCCCTGTTCCTCGTCCTCGTCGCCGTCACGGTGGCCGAGTCGGTCCAGGCGGTGGGCGCGCTCTTGATCTTCGCCCTCATGGTCACGCCGGCGGCGATCGCGCAGAACCTGTCGGCGCGGCCCTGGTTCGGGCTCGCGCTGTCCGCGGTGATCGCGGTGGTAGTCGTATGGGCGGGTCTGGTCCTCTCCTTCTACATGTCGTACCCGGCGAGCTTCTTGATCACGGGCCTCGCCTTTGCCCTCTACCTCGCCTCGCGGCTCCGGCGCCAGGTGGCGCTGGTGCTGGCCGTCTTCGTGCTGAGCGCCTGCGGCCTGACGCCTCAACCCTCGAACGTCGGGTCGGGCAAGGTCGAGGTCGTCGCGGCCGAGAACTTCTGGGGCAGCATCGCCTCCCAGGTCGGGGGCGACCGCGTGCATGTGACGAGCATCATCGTCAATCCCGACACTGACCCTCACGACTACGACCCCACGCCCGCCGACGCTCGCCTGATCGCGCGCGCGGGCTACGTGATCGTCAACGGCGCCGGCTACGACGCCTGGGCGACCAAGCTGCTGGCCGCCAACCCGGTGTCCGGACGCAAGGTGCTGACGGTCAGCGAACTGCTGGGCAAGAAGGAAGGGGACAACCCGCACTTCTGGTACTCGCCCGCGTATGTCGACCAGGTGATCGGCCGGATGGCCTCGGACCTCGGGACGCAGGATGGCGCCACCCGGTACCGAAGCGTGGGGCTGAAGGACTATCACGACACGCTCGGCGCGATCAAGACGAAGTACGCAGGCCGCAAGGTGGGCGCGACCGAGAGCATCTTCGCCTACGTCGCCGAGGCGACCATGCTCGACCTCGTCACGCCCGCGAGCTATCTCAACGCGATCAGCGAGGGCACGGACCCGACCGCCGCCGACAAGGCGACGGTCGAAAGGCAGATCGCCAGCAAGGAGATCACGGTCTTCGTGTTCAACTCCCAGAACTCGACGCCCGAGGTGCAGGGACTCGTCGCCAAGGCACGGGCCAAACGGATCGCGGTGGTCACCATCACCGAGACCATGTCCCCCGCAGGCGCTTCCTTCCAGGACTGGCAGGCAGCGCAGCTAAAGGGCCTGCTGAACGCGCTCGGCGGTTAGTTTTGGCGTGGCGAATAGTCTCTATCGGAAAGGAGGTTGAGATGAGGCTGGTTGCGACAGAGTACGTATCGCTGGACGGGATTTTCGACGAACCCGGCGAATGGTCGTTCCCTTACTTCAACGACGAGGCGATGAGGTTCAAGTCGGACGAGCTGGAGGCGGCGGACGCGCAGCTGCTCGGCCGCAGGACGTACGAGGGTTTCGCCAAAGCGTGGCCGACCATGGAGGGCACCGGTGACTTCGGCGTGAAGATGAACACCATGCCGAAGTACGTGGTCACGTCGACGCTCGACAGGCTCGACTGGCCGGGCTCGAAGCCGATCAGGCGCGACGTGACGGGCGAGGTCCGCAAGCTGAAGCAGCAGCCGGGCAAGGACCTGCTGCTCGCGGGCAGCGGCATGCTCTTCAACGCCCTGATGCGCGAGAACCTGATCGACGTCTACCGCCTGATGGTCCACCCGATCGTGATCGGGCGCGGCAACCACCTCTTCGGCAATGCCGACGACCACCGCAAGCTCGAGCTTGTGGACACGAAGCGATTCGCAACGGGCATCGTCATCCTCGAGCTCAAGCCCGCAAAAACCGCCTGAACACACTGGCCGCGGTCCTGCTCGTGGCCACCGCCGCGCTGGCGGTGGCGGACTGGGTCGCGGTAGTGGTCTCCTCGAAGCCGCTGGAGTACGCGACCAAGCCGGGCGTGATGATGGGCCTGATCGCCGTCGCGCTCGCGGTCCATCCCACCAGCAGCACGGAGCGCTGGTTCTTCGTCGGTGCGCTGGCGCTCGGTCTCCTCAGCGACGTCTTCCTGATGCTGCCGCGTGATCTGTTCTTGCTGGGACTGGTTGCGGCGTTGGTCGAGCACGTCGCTTACATCGCGGGCTTTCGCGCCCGCGACTTCGACTTTCTTTCGTCGGTGTTCATGTTCATGGTCGCGAGCGCCGGCGGCACAGGATCGCTGGTCGCGCTCGCGGGCGCGCTTCTTTTCTTCTACTCGGACGCGATCCTCGCCTGGAACCGCTTCGTCAAGCCGATCCGCTACGGCAGGATCGTCAACCTCGTCCCCTATCACCTGGCGCAGGTAGTGCTGGTGCTTTCGCTTGTGAGCTAGAGATCCCGGTCACCTCGAGGATCTCGGCCTCGTCCAGGGAGTCGTTGCGCAGAAGGGCCCTGGCCAGCGCGTCGAGCTGCGCCCGATGCTCAGCCAGAAGCTTCTCCGCCTCCGCCTGGCATTCCTCGGCGATGCGCCGGATCTCGTCGTCGATCAGGCTCGCGGTCGCTTCGCTGTAGGGCCGCTGCTGAAACATGGCGCCGTCCCCATCCGAGAAGTTGAGCGGACCGACCTTGGGGCTCATGCCCCAGCGGACCACCATCTCGTGCGCGATCCGCGTCACCTGCTGGAGGTCGTTCTCGGCGCCCGTGGTCACGACTCCGTAGACCAGCCGCTCCGCCGCCCTGCCGCCAAGGGCTCCGACCATCCGGGCGCGCAGGTAGTCCTCGCCGTAGTTGAAGCGGTCGTCGACCGGGCTCTGGAGGGTGACGCCCAGCGCCATCCCCCTCGGCACGATGGTCACCTTCTTGACCGGGTCGGCGCCGGGCACCAGGAGGCCCAGGAGCGCGTGGCCTGACTCGTGGAACGCGATCCGCTCGCGGTCCTGGTCCGACAGCAGGATCTTGCGCTCGCTTCCCAGCAAGGTCTTCTCGATCGCCTCCGCGAAGTCGGCCATGGTCACCGCTGCCTCACCCTTTCGGGCCGCACCGAGCGCGGCCTCGTTGACGAGGTTGCGCAGGTCCGCGCCGACCAGGCCTGGGGTCTGCGACGCCACCTGGTCGAGGTCGGCGTCGGGCGCCAGCGGCACCTTGCGGGTGTGGATGCGGAGGATCGCCGCCCGCCCGCGCCGGTCTGGCGGCTGCACGGTCACCCGGCGGTCGAAGCGGCCCGGTCGGAGAAGCGCCGGGTCGAGGACATCGGCGCGGTTGGTCGCGGCGAGCACGATCACGCCCTCGCGCGAGTCGAAGCCGTCCATCTCCGTGAGGATCTGGTTGAGGGTCTGCTCCTGCTCGTCGTTGCCGCCGATCCTCAACGCGGCGGCCCGGCTGCGGCCGATCGCGTCGAGCTCGTCGATGAAGATGATCGCGGGCGCGGCGGCGCGGGCCTTGGCGAACAGGTCGCGGACCCTGGAGGCGCCAACCCCGACGATCGCCTCCACGAACTCGGACGCCGCGATGCTGAAGAACGGCACCTTCGCCTCCCCCGCCACCGCTCGCGCCAGCAGCGTCTTGCCGGTGCCGGGCGCGCCGATCAGGAGCACGCCCTTCGGCACGGTGCCGCCCAGGCGCTGGTACTTCTGCGGCTCGCGGAGGAAGTCGACCACCTCCTGGAGGTCCGCCTTCACCTCGTCGATGCCGGCCACGTCCTCGAAGGTCACCGACGGCCGCTCCGCGTCGTAGAGGCGTGCCCGGCTCTGGCCGAAGGCGCCCAGGATCCCGCCGGCCCCGGCCGAGGCGGCGCGCCTGGAGAAGTACAGAAACGCGGCGACGATCAGGATCGCCGGCCCGAAGCTCGAGAGCAGAGTCAGCCACACAGGTGGAGGCGGGTTTGGGTCCTTGGCGTTGATGACCACCTTGTGCTGTTGAAGGGCGGCTTCGAGGTCGTCGGTGGCGAAGGCCGGACGCTGGGTCTGGAACTTGGTCGAGCTCGTGCCGCTCGAGTCCTTGACCGCGTTCTTCGTCGTGCCCGTGATCGCCTCGCCAGTGCTCGTGACGCTCACGACGTTGCCGGCGTTGACCTGGTCGAGGAAGGCGTTGTACGAGATCGTGACCGTCGGCGGCTGGCTCGCCGAGAAGGCGAGGTTGCTGATCACGACATTGGCGATGAACAGGATCGCGAGGATCACCCAGAAGCGCACCGTGCGCATCGGGGCGAGGAGGTCTGGTTTCTTGTCGGGCGTATTGGTTGGCGTGCGGGCGGCCGGCGGCCCTGGCGGGCGCTGTGCCATCAACTGATCGTAGTCACTTCGAAAGTATTTGCCTTGTTGACTCGAGAATTCCCCAGCCGTAGAATTCTACGTATGAGGAATTGCCGTGAGAGCTAGCCGCGCATTGGAAACCCACGTGCAGCCCGTGGTCGCGGGCCTGCTTGCCCTGGTCACCCTGATCGGTTTGATCGGGCCGGCGATCAAGAACCCCTCGCCGCATGACATCCCGGTCGGTCTGGTCGGCGTGGCCGCGGCGACCAACCAGATCGCCGGCGCGTTCGCCGCCAACGCGCCAGGTGCGTTCAGGTTCACGGACTACTCCAGCGAGGCGGACGCGCGCGCGGCGATGGATGCGCGGGCAGTCGACGGGGCGCTCGTGGTCGGGCCGGGCGGTCCGAGGCTCATCGTCGCGGGCGCCGCCGGAGACGGCTCGACCGGCGTGATCACCGCCGCGTTCACGAAGGTCTTCCAGGCCCAGGGCCAGATCCTCCAGGTCGAGACGGTGCATCCATTCGCCGCCGGCGACCCGCACGGGCTGATCCTGTTCTTCGTGGTGCTCGCGGTCATCGTGTCGACCCTGATCGGTTTGATCGGGCCGGCGATCAAGAACCCCTCGCCGCATGACATCCCGGTCGGTCTGGTCGGCGTGGCCGCGGCGACCAACCAGATCGCCGGCGCGTTCGCCGCCAACGCGCCAGGTGCGTTCAGGTTCACGGACTACTCCAGCGAGGCGGACGCGCGCGCGGCGATGGATGCGCGGGCAGTCGACGGGGCGCTCGTGGTCGGGCCGGGCGGTCCGAGGCTCATCGTCGCGGGCGCCGCCGCATTGCTCGGCCGGCCGGGCATCGCCCTCGCCGCCCTGGTCGCGGTGCTCCTCGACCTCATCTCCTCCGGCGGGCCGATCGGAAGCCGCCTCCTTCCGGATGCGTATCGATTCCTGGCCCCGGCGATGCCCGCGGGCGAGCTGTACAGCGGGATGCGGGGCGCGCTGTATTTCGACAACGGCGGCACCGGCGAAGCGGTCCTTGTGCTCACGGCCTGGGTGGTCGGGGGCGCTGTACTCCTCTTGCTCGGCGGGTTCGTGCATCGTGCCGCGAACCGGTAGGCGCCCGGGCAGCGGCGGCACGCAGGGGAAGATTCTCGCCGCCGCCCGCGCGCAGTTCGCGAGGCGCGGCTACGCGGGCGCGACGATCCGGGGCATTGCCGCCGCGGCTCGCGTCGACCCGAAGCTCGTCCTCCATTACTTCGAGAGCAAGGACGGGGTCTTCAGGGCTGCGCTCAACTTTCCATTCGATCCCTCGGAGGCGATACCGGAGCTGCTCGAGCCCGGGCTGGACGGCCTCGGTGTCAGGCTCGCCAGGTTCTTCATCGACCTGTGGGACTCGCCCGCGGGCGCGCGCGCCCATGCCTTGATTCGCTCGGTCGTCGGCAGCGAGAGCGCGGCCACCCTGATGCGCGATTTCGCCAGCCGCGAGATCCTCGCCCGCGTCGCGCACGCGCTCGAGCTCGACCATCCGCAGGTGCGAGCAAGCCTGGCAGCCAGCCAGCTGGTGGGCATCGCGATGCTCCGCTACGTCGTGAAAGTCGAGCCGCTTGCGACCGCACGCCCGGACAGGATCGCGCGGTGGATCGGGCCGACGCTGCAGCGTTATTTCACCGACCCGTCGGCGATACGCTCGCGCTGACCGTGGACCCGCTCCGCGCGTGCGAGCAAACGTTCGAGGCGATACCTCAAATGCACGACGACAACCCCAGCGTCTCGGCTCTAGGTTGTCGCGGTGGCCTGGAAGATCCGTGTCACGGCCTCTCACGCGCCCTCGAGGGGCCGGGGTCCGGTGCCCCCGCTGATCTATCGGGCCGAGGCGTACGAGGACAGCGATCGTTTTCGCGAGGGTAGGTGGGGCTGTGGGCACGAGCATCCGACTGTCGAGACCGCTCTCAACTGCGGGCAGGAATGGCTGAACGCCCAGCCGGGACCGCTCACCGAGACCGCCTGAGTAATCCTTAGAATCGTTCTCTGATCCCATGGCCCAGGCGACGATTCCCAGCGCCCACGCGTTCGGCGAGCTCGAGGCCTACCGCTCCGAGCTGACCGCCTACTGCTACCGCATGCTCGGCTCGCCATTCGACGCCGAGGACGCGGTCCAGGACGCGTTCGTCCGCGCATGGCGGAGCCGGGATCGCTTCGAAGGCCGCGCCGCCATGCGTTCGTGGCTTTACCGCATCGCCACCAACGTCTGCCTCGACATGTTGAAGGGCAAGGAGCGCCGGGCCCGGCCGATGGACCTGGGCCCGTCATGCGAGCCGATCGAGTCCAACCTCCGCGTGCCCGAGATCCCGTGGCTCGAGCCGATCCCCCTCCACCTGGTCGCGCCCGAACGCGACCCGGCCGAAGTGGCGGTGTCCAACGAGTCGATCCGGCTGGCTTTCGTGGCCGCGCTTCAGCACCTGCCCGCGCGACAGCGTGCGGTGCTGATCCTCCGCGAGGTCCTCGACTGGCAGGCCTCCGAGGTCGCCGAGCTGCTCGACACCTCTGTCGCTTCGGTGAACAGCGCCCTGCAGCGCGCGCGGGCCACGCTCGCCAAAACGCAGGCCGCCGATCCCAAAGGCGCGACAACCCTGAGCGAGGCGGACCGCGCCATGCTCGAGCGATACGTCTCGGCTTTCGAGCGCTACGACCTGAACGCTCTGACGTCGCTCATCCAGGAGGACGCCCGCCAGTCGATGCCTCCGTACGACATGTGGCTCAGCGGTCGCGATGACATCCTCGCCTGGTGGTTCGGCCCGGGGATCGGGTGCCAGGGTTCGCGCGTCATCCCGACGCTCAGCGCCAACGGCATGCCGACTTTCGGACAGTACAAGCCAAGCCCTGACGGCGGCTACGACCCCTGGGCCCTCCAGGTGCTCGAGCTTTCAGGCGGGCGGATCGGGGAGTTCACGTTCTTTCTCGACACCGCCAGGCTGTTTCCTCTCTTCGGGCTTCCGCTTCACCTCGACGCGTAGCACTTCGTCCAGCCCGGCGAGCTCGATCAGCGCCAGCAGCTCTACGCTCGCCTCGGTCAGGCAGACCGCGCAACCGCCGCGCCGCGCGCCCAAGACGATCCGCGCGATCGTGTCGATTGCGCCGAGGTCGGGCCGGCCGATCCGGGCACAGCTCAGGGTGACCGTATCGGTCGCCATCGGAATACAGACGGAATAGGCCCTGAAAAGTCATCGGTTCGAGACCGATGAATCTCGGGATTGTTGGTGGTCTGACTGAGCATGAACACTTCACGCTGGCTCTCCCTGCTCGTCCTCTGCACGGGTTTCCTGCTGATCGTGGTCGACATGACGATCGTCAACGTCGCCCTCCCCTCGATCCAGAAGGACCTCGGTTTCACCCAGTCCGGGCTGGCCTGGGTGGTCAACGCCTACCTGATCGCGTTCGGCGGCCTGCTGCTGCTGGCGGGTCGGGTCGGCGACCTGGTCGGTCGCAAGCGCGTATACCTTGCCGGCCTCGTGATCTTCACGACTGCATCCGTCCTGTGCGGACTCTCGTTCGCGCAGCCGATGCTGATCGCCGCGCGCTTCGTCCAGGGCATCGGCGGCGCCGTCAGCTCGGCCGTGATCCTGGCCATGATCGTGACCCTGTTTCCCGAGCCGCTCGAGCGCGCCAAGGCGTTCGGCGTGTTCAGCTTCGTCGCCTCGGCGGGCGCGGCGGTGGGCCTGATCGCCGGAGGCCTCATCACGCAGGTGGTGAGCTGGCACTGGATCTTCTTCGTCAACCTGCCGATCGGCATCGCAACCGCGATCGTGTCGGCCCGGCTGCTCGCCGACGACAAGGGCATCGGGCTGGGACGGGGGGCCGACGTGCTCGGCGGGATCATGGTCACCGGGGCGCTGATGCTCGGCGTCTACACCATCGTCCAGACGTCGGACCACGGCCTCGTCTCGGTGCGGACCGCCGTCCTCGGTGCGGTCGCGGTGGCGCTGCTCGCGGCTTTCGTCGTCCGCCAGGCGCGCGGCCGCAACCCAATCCTGCCCCTCCGGTTGCTCCGCTCGCGCAAGGTTGCCGGCAGCAACCTGGTGCAGGCGCTGATGTCGACCGCGTTCCTCGGCTTCTTCTTCCTCGGCTCGCTCGACCTCGAGCGCGTGCAGGGTTACGGCCCGATGGCGATCGGCCTCGCCTTCCTGCCCGTGGCGGTCGTGATGGCTTTGTTCTCGGTCCGCCTCTCGGCCCAGCTCATCGCGCGCTTCGGTCCTGGGGCCATGCTGGTCGCCGGCCAGGCTGTCGCGATGATCGCGTTGGCGGCGGTCGCGGTCGGCCCGGTCCACCCCAAC
>VBHA01000061.1 GCA_005889495.1 Chloroflexota bacterium | reverse complement strand
CGCGAGGCGGAGGGGGTTGATCTCGATTCCCACCTCGAAGAGCAGGAGGACGACGCCGACGTCGGCGAGGATGGAGAGCTGCTCCCGGTTGGCGACGTAGCCCGGGGTGAAGGGCGAAACCACGACCCCGACCAGCAGGTATCCGACCACGGCCGGCAGGCCCAGGGCGCGGGCTCCTCGGCCCGCGAGGGCGGCGAGCAGGAGCAGGAGGCCGAGCTCGAGGATGGCCGGTGCCGTTCGGTCCACAGCCGGGAGAATAGGCGAGCGACATGCCCGAACTGGCCTGGCGACCCGCGAAGACACCGGAGCGCGCGCCGCTGGCGGGCGAGACCGTGCTGCTCGAGCCTCTCGACCCGGAGCGTCACGGTGACGACCTGTTCGCGGCGACGGCGAATGCCGACGAGACCTGGTTCTACCTGCCGTACGGACCTTTCGGCGGTCGCGACGAGTTCATCGCCTGGCTGCGCGATCGGGCGGCGCTGAAGGATCCGCTGGCCTTCGCGATCATCGACCGGGCTGCCGCTGCGGCCCGCGGGATCGCGACCCTGATGAGCATCGTCCCGGAGCACGGCGTGATCGAGATCGGCCACATCTGGCTCTCGCCGCAGCTGCAGAGGACCCGTCAGGCGACCGAGGCGATATTCCTGCTGGCGCGCTCCGCCTTCGACGACCTGGGCAACCGGCGCCTGGAGTGGAAGTGCGACGCGGCCAACTCGCCCTCGCGCCGGGCCGCGGAGCGCTTCGGGTTTGTCTTCGAGGGCGTCTTCCGGCACCACCGCGTGATCAAGGGCCGCAACCGCGACACGGCCTGGTACTCGATCACCGACGCCGAGTGGCCGGCCCGCCGCGCGGACTTCCAGGCGTGGCTGGCGCCCGACAATTTCGATTCCTCGGGCCGGCAGCGGCGTTCGCTGGGCGAGATCCGCGCCGGCGTCCACCTGACGGAATAGAAGTCGTCCGCGCCCGATAGACGCTGGCATGGCACTGAGCACCAGACCGGATGTCGACGCTGCGCTCGAGCGGGGGCACACCATCGACATCACCACCACCGGCCGGCGGAGCGGGGAGCCGCGGCGGATCGAGATCGTGTTCCACAACGTCGATGGAAGGATCTACATCAGCGGCGTGCCATCGCCCAGGAAGCGTCGCTGGCTGCGCAACCTCGAGGCCGAACCTCAATTCACGTTTCACCTCAAGGGCAAGACCCGAGCCGACGTTTCGGCGGTTGCGCGTGTGATCGATGACGAGGCGGAGCGGCGCCAGGTCCTGCCGCACATCGCTCGGGCATGGAACCGCAACGACCTGGAGACGATGGTCCGCTACAGCCCGCTGATCGAAGTCACCTTTCCGACATAACAAAAGCGCCGCCTGGTTGCCCAGACGGCGCTTTGTAATGGGGAGGGGTGGTTCAGCTACAGCCGGTGGTCGCTCCACAGTTGAGGCACTTGTAGCAAGAGCCTGAGCGCACCGTGATGGAACCGCAGTCCGGGCACGCGGGCGCGTCGGTGTTGACGAACGCGATCTTTTGGGATTGGCTTGAAGGAGCGCCTTGCGCTCGCCCGGCGGGTGCGGGCGTGGCGATCACCTTGAACTCCGGCTCGGCGGCCGCGGGCCCCGGGGCGTCCTCGCGGCGCGGCGCGCTCTCGCGTCGAATGACACCGGCCTCATCCTGCTCCTCTTCAGGCAGGAAGTGGCTGGCCATCCAGCGGAAGATGTAGTCCACGATCGACTTGGCGATCGGGATCTCTTTGTTCTTGGTAAACCCCGACGGCTCGAACCGCATGTGGCTGAACTTGTCGACCATGAACTTGAGCGGCACGCCGAACTGCAGGGCGTAAGAGGTCTGGGTGGCGAACGCGTCCATCAGGCCAGAGATGGTCGAGCCTTCCTTGGCCATGGTGACGAACAGCTCGCCTGGCGTGCCGTCCTCGTACAGGCCGACCGTCAGGTAGCCCTCGTGGCCCCCGATGTCGAACTTGTGTGTCAGGGCCTTGCGCTCGTCCGGCAGCTTGCGGCGCATCGCCCGATACTCCACCTCGGCCGCAGCTGGGGAAACCACCTTCTTTTCCTTGTCCAGGGAGGTGGACAGCGGTTGTGAGCGCTTGCATCCGTCGCGGTAGATCGCGATGCACTTGAGCCCGAGCTTCCACGACTCCATGTAAGCCTGCTGGACGTCCTCGACCGTCGCGTCGGTGGGCAGGTTGACCGTCTTCGACATCGAGCCGGAGATGAACGGCTGAACCGCGGCCATCATCCGGACGTGGCCCATCGGGGCGATCGAGCGCATGCCCTTGACCGGCTTGAAAGCGCAGTCGAAGACCTTCAGATGCTCGTCCTGCAGGTGCGGCGCGCCTTCGATCGTGTCGTTCTCGTCGATGTACTCGACGATCTCCTTGACCTTGATCTCGTCGTAGCCGAGCTTGCGGAGAGCCGCGGGGACGGTGGTGTTGACGATCTTCAGCAGTCCGCCGCCGACCAGCTTCTTGTACTTGACCAGCGCGAGGTCAGGCTCGATCCCCGTGGTGTCGCAGTCCATCATGAGCCCGATCGTTCCGGTGGGCGCCAGGACGGTGGCCTGGGCGTTGCGGTATCCGTGGGCGCGTCCAAGCTTGACCGCCTCGTCCCACGTCGAGTGGGCGGCGGCGATCACCTCGGCCGACTCCGGGGAGGTGGAGAGCTGGTGAGCCGCGGCGCGGTGCTTCTCCATGACCCGGAGCATCGGCTCGCGGTTCTTCGCGTACTCGCTGAACGGCCCCTTCACCTGCGCCATCCGAGCGGACTGCGCGAAGGCACGGCCGGTCATGATCGCGGTGATCGCCCCGGCGAAGCGCCGGCCCTCGTCCGAGTCGTACGCCAGGCCCATCGACATCAAGAGCGCTCCGATGTTGGCGTAGCCGAGACCCAACGGCCGCAGCGCCTCGGAGTTCTTGCCGATCTGCGGGGTGGGGTAGGAGGCGTTGGAGACGAGGATCTCCTGGCCGGTGAACGTGATGTCCACAGCGCGCTGGAAGCGTTCGACGTCGAACACTCCCTTGTCGGTCTGGAACTTCATCAGGTTCAGGGAGAGCAGGTTGCAAGCCGTGTCATCCAGGAACACGAACTCGGAGCAAGGGTTGGTGGCGTTGATTCGCCCCGTGTTCGGTACTACGTTCCAGTCCTGGATCGTAGTGTCGAACTGCAGGCCGGGGTCGCCGCAGATCCACGCCGCGTCGGCGATCTCCCGCCAGACATCACGTGCCTTGTAGGTCTCGATCGTCCGGCCGTCGACGACTGCCTTGGTCTTCCATTCCTTGTCGTCGATGACGTCGCGCATGAAGTCGTCTGTGACACGCACAGAATGGTTTGCGTTCTGGAACTGGACCGAGTCGTAGGCGCCGCCGGGCACGTTGAAGCCCGCGTTGTAACCGGCCTCGATCAGCGCCCAGGCCTTCTTCTCTTCCTCCGCCTTGCTGCGGATGAAGTCCATGACGTCGGGATGGTCTGCGTTGAGGATTACCATCTTGGCCGCTCGCCTGGTCGTGCCGCCGGACTTGATCGAGCCCGCAAACGAGTCATAGCCCTTCATGAAGGAGACAGGGCCTGAGGCGGTGCCGCCGCCCGACAGCTGCTCCTTGGACGAGCGGAGCACAGAAAGGTTGGTGCCCGTGCCGCTGCCGAACTTGAAGAGCATGCCCTCGGTCTTGGCCAGGTCGAGGATCGACTCCATGGAGTCGTTGACGGCGTTGATGAAGCACGCTGAGGCTTGCTGCTGGCGGCCGGGGACGCCGATGTTGAACCAGACCGGGCTGTTGAACGAGGCCTGCTGCGTGACGAGGAGGAAGCGGAGCTCCTGGCTCCAGTTTTCCACGTCCTCTTCGGTCGCGAAGTAGCCATCCTGACGGCCCCACTTGGCGAGGGTGTCGACGACGCGGTCGATGATCTGGCGGACGCTCGTCTCGCGTTCGGGGCTGCCAGGGCTGCCGCGGAAGTACTTCTGCGCGACGACGTTGATCGCCAGCTGCGACCAGGAGCGGGGGACCTCGACGTCCTTCTGCTCGAAGATGACCTGGCCCTTCTCGCCGGTGATCGCCGCCGTGCGGCGCTCCCATTCCACCAGGTCGTAGGCATGGCTGCCGGGAGGTGTGAAGAAACGACCGAAGCGCAGCCCTTTGGCTTTGCCGTGCCCGTTGCCGTTGTGATGCTTGGAGGTACGGGCCCCGGTGAGGTCGGCGAGATTCTTGGCCATCTGAGTCGAACGCCTCCTTAAATCATCCCCGGAGTGGGTGTATTTGAACCGCTTTGCTGGGACGTCTGATGGGTCGTTGAACTTATTCGTTTGGGGATGCAAGAGGCCCCAGAGCATGCCCGCCACTTATGCCCCAGGGCCTCGATGTAACTCTGTCGACTATACGACCGGCTCTCGGGCTTGTCAAGCCTCAAACACAAGATATCTGGCCTGAACATGCCTTTACCCCCTACATATGGGTGGAATACCTGTGGATATCCCTGGTGAAGAGTTGGGCACAGGGTGGGCATGGACTGGGGGAAAGTGCCCAAATCGGGCCCTTATTGGACCGAGTCGACCAGGGACAGACGGAGCGTTTCTGTGGAAAGCTGGCCTTCCGCACCGGGGGAATCTGTGGAAACGCTTTCCCCGGACGATTCGGTGATTTGCACAGCCTGCGCCGAGGCTCGAATCTTGGCCGTGGCCTGCTTGCCCTCGGTGTAGGCGTTCTGAAGCACGGTCAGCGAGCGCTGAACCTTGTTCTCCAGGATCCCCTCGAGGACGTCGACCTGGCGCTCCATGTCGATGAGTGCCGACTGCAGCCTGTCCATGTCGACGGTGCGGGCGAACTGCAGGTGCAGCTGGTAGAGCGTGAGCAGGTAGGGGAGCGCCATGGCGTAGCCGACGACCATGACGTGGCGGCGGTGGGCGTTGACGATCGCGCCCCGGCACACGTCGTAAGCGGCATCGGGGATCACCGCCAGCGCGAAAGGGGTGGTCGTCGATGGGTCGATGTACTGGCTGACCTCGCGCACACGGCGCTCGACCTCGCGCTCGATCTGGCCGATGAGCTGCGCCCTGCGGCCGGCGTCGAGCCCGGGCTCGGCGAGTTGCTCGAGCGCCAGGCTGGAGACCCACTTTGAGTCCATGGGCAGCAGCTTGCCGCCGGGAAGGCGCAGCGCCAGCTCCACGACCTTGCCGCCGACCCAGACGTTGCGCTGCAGCATCTCGGGCGGCAGGTGGCGCAGGGCTTCTTCCAGGATGTGCTCGCCGGCCGCGCCTCGGCTCGAGCTTCCGGCGATGACGCTCTCCAGGCGCTTCAGGCTCGCCCGCGCCTCCTCCTCGATCGGCTGCCGCGCCGAGATCGCGGACCGCAGGCCTTCCATCGCCGACTGCGCCTGGGCCAGCCGCTCCCGGATCTCGACGGCCTGGGTTTCCTGTGTCTGGCCGCCGGACTGGAGGCGAGCTTTCAGCTCGGCGACGTCACGGGCCTGCGCCTCCGCCCGCCGCCCGAGCCCCCACACGAGCGCGCCCACCACGGCGGTCCCGGCCATGAGGCATACCAGAAGCAGCGCGAACAACAGTTCGAGCACCGACATCTTGCGCATTGTAGCCCCGATTCGGGGTATAGACAAGCCCGTTAACATGAGCTCCATCGCCGAGATCCAGGCCCTTCGCGAACCCGACCAGACGCCTGACCGAATCCCGCTCGAGGAGGTCTACATGCGCATGGCCGAAGAGCTGGCCAAGCGCTCGACCTGCGCCCGCCTGCAGGTCGGCACCGTGATCACGACGCCGGACCTCACCCAGGTGCTGGGCATCGGCTACAACGGCAACGCGCGCGGGTTGCCCAACCGGTGCGACTCGACCTCTCCGGGGGCCTGTGGCTGCCTCCACAGCGAGATGAACGCCGTCATCAAGGCCGGAGCGCAGCTGCCCGGCAAGGTGATGTTCGTCAGCGCCTCACCCTGCGTGATGTGCGCCAAGATGGCGATCAACGCCAACGTCGCGCGCGTCTATTACAGAGAGGCGTATCGCGACCCGGCGGGACTCGACGTCCTCCGCCAGGGCGGGGTGGAGGTCATCCACTACGACCGCTGGCGCGACCTCTGGCGCTAGTCCCGAACCACCTCCCAGCCACTCGCCGTCTGAACCATCCGCGGCTCGACGGTCGGGACCTCTTTGAGGCGCCGGGCGCGGGCGAAGAGCTGATTTGAGTCCGCGGCATCGGCGACGGACTCGAGGACCGCGCGCGTGGCATAGACCAGCGTCAGGCCCGGGTTGCGCAACGCCTCGCCCGGAGCGGTCCACAGCCAGTCGACCACCTCGCCTTCCTGCGCGTGCACGGTCCGGCCGGCGGGCATCCGGGCCAGGAAGAACCTAGCGTCGAAGCGCCGCCGCAGCAGGGCCGGCGTGACCCAGCGCGCGAACATGACGAGGCGGTCGAACGCCGGCGTCAGCTCGAGCCGGCGCATCGCCTCAGCGAACGACGCGCCCTCAGAAAGCAGCGAGCGCAGCCTCGCGGCGTCGGCATCGCGCGCAAACGATCGACCCTGACGGGCGAGGAGGATGCCGACCTCCTCGAACAGCTCCCGCACCGCCGCCGCCCGGATCTCGTCCGCAAATGCATGGTCGTCCTCGTGCACGGTGCCGCCCGGAAAGACGTAGGCGTCCGGCGCGAAGTCAGCTCCACCCGGCCGCCGCATCAAGAGCAGCTCCCACGGTTCGCGGCCGCGCACCAGGAGCACGGTCGCGGACGGACGCGGGGTCACGGGCTCTCCCTCGTTGATCGCGGTGGGCGGCAGCACGTCACTAGGATGCGGGAATGGATTTCGAGCTCGCAGGCCGGGTGGCGCTCGTCACCGCGTCGACCAAGGGCATCGGCCTGGGGATCGTCCAGGCGCTCGCTCGAGAGGGCGCGAAGGTCTCGGTCGTGGCGAGAACGGAGGCGGATGTCAAAAGGGTCGCCTCCGAGAATGGCGGGTTCGGCGTCGCGGCTGACATCACCACCGAAGAAGGTTGCAGGCGTGCCGTCGACGAAACCGTCTCCAACCTCGGGCCGGTAGACATCCTGGTCAACAACTTCGGCGCCCGTGCAGGCTCGTCCTGGAGCGATACAGGCGCAGACGAGCTGCTTGCGGCCTTCAACGGCAACGTCGTCGTCAGCGCCCGTATGACTCAGCTTGTCCTGGCCGGGATGTCGGACCGCGGCTGGGGGCGCGTGGTCGTGATCCAGTCGGTGTTCGGCCGCGAGTCGGGCGGCGCGCCGGCTTACAACGCCGCCAAGGCCGCCGAGATCAGCATGGTCAAGTCCCTCGCCCGCGAGGTCGCGGCCAAGGGGGTGACGGTCAACGGCGTCGCGCCAGGATCGATCATGTGGCCGGGCGGAGGCTGGCACCGCAGGCAGGCGGCCGACCCCGAGGGCATCGCCGACTTCGTGCGCCGCGACATGCCTCTCGGACGCTTTGGCACCGTCGAGGAAGTGGCGAGCGTGGTCGCCTTCGTGTGCTCCCGGCAGGCAAGCCTCGTCACCGGCGCGTGTATTGCTGTTGATGGCGCCCAGGGGCGTTCGAATATCTAGGTCGGCCTGGGTCCTGGCGGTGGTCGTGGCCCTGGCGGCGTGCTCGCAGGGTTCGACGCCGCAGGCCGCGAAGTCCATGCCCCGGACCCTGACCGGCACGCTCGGCGCCGCCTCTTACGAGATCGATGTCCCGGCAGGTTGGAACGGGACCCTGTTCCTGTACAGCCACGGATACGTAGCGCCTGGAAGCTCGAACCCCGCCCAGGCGGCGCCGGCGGCCTTTGCGCGCCAATGGCTCCTCGACCACCGCTTTGCGGCCGCAGGCTCGTCGTACAGCTCGACGGGATGGGCGCTCGAGGCCGCCTTCAGCGATCAGATGTCGCTCCTCGACTACTTCTCCGCGCACGTCGGCAAGCCCCAGAGGGTGATCGCATGGGGCGCCTCGCTCGGCGGCATCATCACCGCGGGACTCATCCAGCTGCACCCTGACCGTTTCGCCGCCGCGATGCCGTTGTGCGGCGTGCTGTCCGGAGGGATCGCGACATGGAACGCCGAGCTCGATTCCGCCTATGCCTTCAAGACGCTGATCGCGCCGTCCTCGACCCTGCAGCTCACCCACATCACCAACGCCGACGCCAACCGGCGGCTCGCGGGCGAGCTGTTCGACGCCGCGGCCGCGACTCCACAGGGGCGAGCCCGGCTGGCGCTGGTCGCGGCCCTGATCGACCTACCCGGGTGGTTCGACCCACGACAGCCCGAGCCGGTGGCGACCGATTACGCGGCCCGTCTCGCCGCCCAGGAGCAGTGGGAGTCGAAGGTTGACTTCAACTTCGCGTTCGCCTACCGTGAGGAGCTCGAGCAGCGCGCGGGCGGCAACCCGTCGTGGAACGTGGGCGTCGACTACTCCTCGCTCCTTGCGAGCTCGCCGGACCGCGGCGAGGTGCTCGATCTCTATGCCCAGGCCAACCTCGACCTGGTCAAGGACATGCATGCGCTGAAGGTGGGCGCGAACATCAAGGCTGACCCGGCGGCGGCCGCCTACCTCGACCGCTTCATCAGCTTCGACGGCGACCTCGCGGTCCCGACGCTCTCGGTGCACACCACGGGTGACGGCCTGGTGATCCCGTCGAACGAGAGCGCGTACGCGGGGGCGGTCGGCGGCGCCGGAAAGAGC
>VBHA01000060.1 GCA_005889495.1 Chloroflexota bacterium | reverse complement strand
CGCCAAATGCTTTCAAGGGCACGCTCACCGCGTCCCAGGCCGCAAGCGCTATCGCTCGAGGTGTTCGCGAGGTTTTTCCTGACGCCGAGATCGTTCAGGTGCCCGTCGCCGACGGGGGCGACGGCACCGTCGAGGCGCTGGTCGACGCCAACCATGGCGAGTACCGGTTCGCAACCGTGGAAGGGCCGCTAGGAGACTCTCTCGAGGCCCGATACGGGCTGATCGAGGCCGGCCGGACCGCGGTGGTCGAGCTGGCGACCGCGAGCGGGCTGGCGTTGATCCCACCCGAGCGACGCGATCCGCGCCGAGCGTCCACCTACGGGTTCGGCCTGCTGCTGGAGGCCGCCCGAGTGGCAGGGGTGTCGCGGATCATCGCCGGCATCGGCGGGTCGGCGACCAACGATGGAGGCGCGGGCATGGCCCAGGCCCTCGGCGTGCGGCTGCTCGACGCGTCCCGCGGTGAGCTCTCGCGGGGGGGCGCCGCCCTCGCACGGCTCGCGCACATCGACCCGTCCGGCCTGGATCCCGGCTGGGATTCGGTGAAGGTCCGTGTCGCCTGCGACGTGACCAACCCGCTCACAGGGCCGGTGGGGGCCAGCGCCGTCTACGGCCCGCAGAAGGGTGCCGACGCGGCCGCCGTGAGGGAGCTGGACGCCGCACTCGGCCGGTTCGCCGAGGTGATCGAACGCGACCTGGGCCGCCGCGTGGACCAGGTCCCGGGCGCGGGGGCAGCCGGCGGGACCGGCGCCGGGCTGGTCGCCTTTCTCGGCGCGGAGCTGGTTCCGGGCGCGCCGCTCGTGGTCGAGGCGGCGGGCCTGGACGCGAAGCTGGCCGGAGCCGACGTCGTCATCACCGGTGAGGGCAGGGTGGACGAGCAGACGGCCTACGGCAAGGCGCCGGGCGAGGTCGCCAGGCGAGCCCAGAAGGCACGCGTCCCGGTGCTCCTGATGGCCGGGGGCAAAGGCCCAGGCTGGGAGAAGCTGGCCAGGGCGGGCGTCACCGAGGTGGTGACGCTGACGGAGGCAGGACAGGACGTGCGAGAGGCCATAAATGACCCAGAAGGGATGCTTACGCGGGCCACCGTAGTAGCCTGCCGCACGCACTCATGGCAGAAGTAGGGGACCAGCCGGCAGCTTCAGAGAGCGCCGGACCGACTGACGTCGACCTAGTCCGGGCGTATCGCGACGGGGACGTCCACGCCTTCGAAGAGCTCCACCGCCGGTACGTGGCCTCGATCTATCGGCTCGTCAGGCGCAAGCTCGGCGACGCCCTGCTCGCCGAGGACATCGCCCAGGAGACGTTCATGAAGGCCCTCAGGATGATGGACCGCGTCGACGACTCCTTCAACTTCGGGGGATGGGTGCACACCGTCGCCCGGAACCTCTGCTACGACGAGCTGCGGCGCCGCCAGCGGGACCTGCGCGCGGACGGGACGACGGAGGAAGAGGACGACGAGCTGATGTCCAGCCTCCCTTCGACCGCCAAGGCGTTCGATCCGGTCCTGGTCCAGGAGTCCAACGAGACTCGCCGCCAGGTGTGGCAGGTGGCGCAGCGCCTGCCCGAGAAATACCGGCTCGTGCTGACGCTGCGGGAGCTGCAGGACATGAGCTACCGGCAGATCGCGCGCACGCTGAAGATGTCGGAGAGCGCGGTCGAAACGCTCCTTTACCGGGCGCGTTTGCGGTTCAAGGAGGAGTACCTCGCCTCGCAGCGGGAAGGCGAGCTCAGCCACGAGGAGGCTCTGCCCTTGCTCGCTCCGTACCTGGCCGGGAAGCTTCGCCGCCCGCAGGCGGAAGCCGTTCGCAACCACATCGCGTCGTGCACCAAATGCGCCCGCCGGATCGGGCGGCGGCGCCTCAAAGACCAGCGCAGGAGTGGAGCTACATGAGGGTTAGTACAGTAGGTATGCCATGGCCCGGGTAGTCGTCCGGTTTTTCGACGACGAGACCGTCGAAGGGGTCGCACGCGACCTCGACTTCGACGAGCCCGACTTCCTGGTCGAGGTCGACGACGCGGGCGGTCTCGAGAACAACGAGACCGCCTGGATTCCGCTCACGGCGGTGAAGTGGGTCGAGCTGCAGAGGGACAAGGAGCTCGCCGACACGCCCACGCGCAAGGTGGCGATCCGCTTCCTGGACGGAGAGGTGCTGCGAGGTCATCTCGACGGCACGCTGGAGCGGCATCGGTACGGGGTGGTGCTGCACCTGCACGCCGAGCAAAGCGACAGCCCGATCCGCAAGCTAGGGATTCCGTTCTCGGCCGTGAAGGCGCTGTTCTTCGTGCGTGAGTTCGACGCACGCGGCGAGGAGGCCGGCACCGCGTCGGACGCATACCTTGCCCGGCGGACGATGGCGCCGCTGCTCGACGTGCTCGAGGAGATGGACATGCTCACGCGGCTCCATCGCGACGGTTTGCTGTCCGACCACGAGTACGCGTCCAAGCGCACGCTGGTGCTGGAGAGGCTTTAGGACTCCTTCCCCGCAAGCGGGGAAGAGGTTCCGACGCCGCGTAGAATCTCGATCGTGGCCGAACGCAACGATGCGCGCAGCGCCAACGGCTCGGTGAAGGGGTCTTTCAAGGTCAAGGCCGGGCTTGCCCAGATGCTCAAGGGCGGCGTGATCATGGACGTCGTCACGGCCGAGCACGCCCGGATCGCCCAGGATGCGGGGGCCTGCGCGGTGATGGCCCTGGAACGGGTGCCCGCCGACATCCGCAAGGAGGGTGGCGTCGCGCGCATGTCCGATCCCGACCTGATCAAGTCGATCATGGCGGCGGTCACGATCCCGGTCATGGCCAAATGCCGGATCGGCCACTTCGTCGAGGCGCAGATCCTCGAGGCGCTTGGGATCGACTACATCGACGAGTCCGAGGTCTTGACGCCCGCCGACGAGGAGAACCACATCGACAAGCACCCCTTCAAGGTGCCCTTCGTCTGCGGCTGCCGCGACCTCGGCGAAGCCGCTCGCCGGATCTCCGAGGGCGCGGCGATGATCCGGACCAAAGGCGAGGCCGGCACCGGCAACGTGGTCGAGGCCGTACGCCACGCGCGCGCCGTCAACGCCGGCATCCGCAAGCTGCAGGGCATGAACCACGCCGAGCTGGTCCGCGAGGCCAAGCAGATCGGCGCCCCGGTGGAAGTGCTCGCCGAATGCCAGAAGCTCGGGCGACTCCCGGTCGTCAACTTCGCCGCCGGCGGAATCGCGACCCCCGCCGACGCGGCGCTGATGATGCAGCTGGGCGTCGACGGGGTGTTCGTCGGTTCCGGCATCTTCAAGTCCGAGGACCCCTTGAAGCGGGCCAGGGCGATCGTCGCGGCGACCACCTTCTACGACCAGCCGGAGAAGCTGGCCGAGGTCTCGGCGGGCCTTGGCGAGGCGATGCGCGGCCTGGAGATTCCCGCTATCCCGAAGGACGAGCTTCTCGCTGCCCGAGGCTGGTAGGCGCCGGGCGCGCGCAGGGCGCACTTTGGAAAAGCACCAAACCCTTATCGGCGTCCTCGCCATGCAGGGGGCGTTTGCCGAGCACGTCAAAGCGCTGGAGAAAGCCGGCGCCCGCACCCGCCTGGTGCGCACGCGCGAAGACCTGGCGGGCCTGGACGGCATCGTGCTGCCCGGGGGCGAGAGTACGACCATGACGATGCTGATGGAGCGCGTCGGATTGCTGGAGCCATTGCGGGAAGCGATCGAGCACGGGCTGGCGACTCTCGCCACGTGCGCCGGCATGATCGTGCTTGCGCGCGACGTCACCGACGGGATGCCCGAGCAGCACGGTCTGGGCGTGCTCGACATCGGCGTGCGCCGCAACGGCTACGGCCGCCAGGTCGACAGCTTCGAGGCGCCCCTCGACATCGACGGCCTCGATGGCAAGACGTTTCCAGGTGTCTTCATCCGCGCGCCGCTGGTCGAACGGACGGGCGACGTGCAGGTGATCGCCAGCTACGACGACCATCCCGTCGCCGTCCGGCAGGGACGCATCCTCGCGCTTTGCTTTCATCCCGAGCTGAGCGGCGACCAGCGCCTGCACCGCGAGTTCGTCCGCATGGCGGGCATGGACGGCACGCAGGCGTGAAGATCCGCGCGGCCGGGCTGCTCGACCTCGCCCGCATCGAGGAGATGCACCGTTCATCGGACATCAAGTTCAGCGAGGCGGCGCCGCCGGCGGCCCGGCTGTGGTCGCTGCTCAGCTCCACTCTGTCGGCGCTGCTCCCGCTTGCCCAGGAAACCTTGATGTACGTCGCCGAAGAGAACGGCAAGGTCGTCGGCTACATCCAGGCCTCGAGCCAGCCGCAAGCGCTCGACCTCAGGCGGGCGCGGGTGCTCCAGGTGTTGAACCTCCAGGTCGAGGAAGAAGCGGACACCGACGAGGTCGCTCCCGCCCTCGTCCAGCACCTGTGCAACCAGGCGCTCGATCGGGGCGCGCTCCGGCTGTTCGTCCGCCTGCCGGACCGCGATGCGCTGCTGCCGGCCTTCCGCCTGCAGGGATTCCGGCAGTACGCGACCGAGCAGGTGCTCTACAGCGAGCGACCCCGGCAGCGCGCGGACGACTACCCGCTCGGCCTTCGCCCGAGCAAGCGCGGCGACGACCACAAGCTGTACCAGCTGTACCGAAAGGTGACGCCGCAGGGCGTCTCGCAGCTCGAGGCCCCGACCTACCGCGAGTGGAAGGCCCTGCATGCCGGCGAAGCGGCGGGCAGCCACGTGGTCGACCGTATCGAGGTCGTCGGTTGGGTGCGGCTGCAGCGCGGTGGCGGGGCGCGGCCGGACACCCTGCAGTTCATGGCCCTGCCCGAGAGTCCCCTGCCGGACGAGCTAGCAGACTTCGGAATCTCCCTGCTCGGCGACTCCGACGCACCCGCCTGGTCGAGCCTCCGTCACTATGATTCGCACATGATCGACGCCCTCAGGGGGCGTGGGTTCAGCGTCTTGCTGACGCAGTTGCTGCTGGTCAGGGAGCTGGCCATTCGCGTGTCGAAGCCAGTGCGCGAAAAGGGGCTGGTGCCTTCGTTCGGCTGATGGCTGAAGCACGACAACCGCAGCATGCGCGCGCGCCCCGTTGGGACGAGGAGATCGAGCTGCTCGCACGAGCCCTGCCGCCCGACCTCGCCAGGGCGCTGCACGATCGGATCGACCCGCGGGAGCTGCTGGAGATCGTCCTCGACCTCGGCCGCGAGCCCGAAGCCCGCGTCCCGGGCCGCGAGGTGCTGCTCGCCGACCATCCGGTTTCGACGTCGGACCTCGACCACGTCGCGAACAATGTGGGCCAGTTCGGTGACGACAACCGCGCCGGCATCGAGCGCACGCTGCACCGCGTCTCCGCGATCCGCAATCGCTCCGGGCGCATCGTCGGCCTGACCATGCGCGTCGGGCGCGCGGTCACGGGCACGGGCGAGATCATCCGCGACATCGTCGTCAGCGGTCAGAGCATCCTGCTCCTCGGCCGGCCAGGCATCGGCAAGACCACCATGCTGCGTGAGTGCGCGCGCCTGCTCGCCGACGAGCTGCGCAAGCGCGTGGTCATCGTCGACACGTCGAACGAGATCGGGGGGGACGGAGACATCCCGCATCCTGGAATCGGGCGCGCACGGCGCATGCAGGTGAGGACACCGCTGCTGCAGCACGCGGTGATGATCGAGGCGGTCGAGAACCACATGCCCGAGGTGATCGTCATCGACGAGATCGGCACCGAGCTGGAAGCGGCGGCCGCGCGCACGATCGCCGAACGTGGAGTCCAGCTCATCGCGACTGCCCACGGCCAGACGCTGGAGAACCTGCTGGTCAACCCGACGCTGAACGACCTCCTCGGCGGCATTCAGAGCGTGACCCTCTCCGACGAAGAGGCGCGGCGCCGCGGGACGCAGAAGTCGGTGCTCGAGCGCAAGGCGCCGCCGACGTTCGACGTCCTGGTCGAGATCCAGGACCGCGACCGGGTGGCGATCCACATGCCGCTGGCCGACGTGGTCGACACCGCGCTGCGCGGACCGATGCAGACGCCCAAGATCCGCGTCCGCACGCGCGAGGGGCGCGTGATCTCCAACGTCGACGTGCCGGTGATCGTCGCCTCGGAGCCGCCGCCCGCCGCGGCCGGTAAGCCGCTCGGCATCTTTCCCTACGGCGTCAGCCGCCACCACGTCGAGCAGTCGATCCGCGAGCTGGACCTGCCCGTGCGCGTGCTCGGCAACCTTGACGGCGCGGGGGCCGTGCTGACGCTCAAGAACCACTACCGGCGCCGCCCCGACAGCCTGCGCCAGGCGGAGAGCCGCGGCCTGCCGATCCACATCCTGAAGAGCAACTCGGTCAGCCAGGTGCGCGACGCGCTCTCGCGGATCTACGGCGTCGAAAAGCAGGACGAGGCCACCACGAGGGCGCTCGCCGAGGCGGCGGCGGCGATCCGGCAGGTGAAGACGACCTTGCGACCGGTCGAGATCTCCCCCCAGAACGCCTATCTCCGCCGGCTGCAGCACCAATTGGTGGCTGAGAACGAACTTTCCGCTCGGAGCACCGGCAAGGAACCTCAGCGCCGGCTGCGCATTACGGCTTCGCCCGAGCAACCGGCCTAGTACGCTTCCGGCGCTAATGGCGAAACGGGGACTCTTCATCACGTTCGAAGGCACTGAGGGCTCGGGCAAGACGACCCAGGCCGAGCTGCTCACGGAATGGCTGGCCAAGCGGGACCCGGTCCTCGTGCGCGAGCCGGGAGGCACCGAGCTGAGCGAGCAGATCCGCGACCTCCTGCTGTACAGGGGCCTTCAGATCGACCCTGAAGCCGAGATGTATCTGTTCATGGCCTCCCGCCGGCAGCTCATCGCCGAGGTGATCGCGCCGGCCCTCGCGGCGCGACAGGTCGTGATCGCCGACCGCTATCACGACTCGACCCTGGCCTACCAGGGCGGGGCGCGCGGGCTGCCGGCCGTGTGGCCGCCGAGCTTCCCCAGGCCGGACATCACGTTTCTCATGGAGGGCCCGGTCGAAGCCGGCCTGGGCCGTCACGAAGGCGCCGGCAAGAGCAAGGATCGGATGGAGCGCGAATCGATCGAGTTCCACCGCAAGGTCGCCGAGGCCTACGACCGCATCGCGGCCGCCGAGCCCGCGCGCGTCGTGCGCCTCGACGCGACCGGTTCCCGGGACAAGATCCAGTTCGAGATCCGCGACCGCCTCAAGCCGCTCGTCGAAGGCCTGGATTGAAGCTGATCATCGCCGTCGTCCAGGGCGAGGACGCGCAGCGCACCGTGGTCGCGCTGACCGACAAGGGGATCAGCTCGACGCGGGTCTCCTCGAGCGGAGGGTTCCTGCAGCAGGGTAACGTCACGCTTCTGGTCGGGGTGGACGACGGGAAGGTGCAGGAAGCGCTGAAGGTGATCCACGACAACTGCCGCGAGCGCAGCCGCTACCTGACTCCGGTGCCGCCGCTCGCCGATCCAGGTGAGTTCTTCATGGCCTACCCGGTGGAAATCCAGGTCGGCGGCGCCACCGTGTTCGTGGTCTCCGTGGACTCCTTCGAAAAGATCTAGTTGTAGTCCAGATGATCCTGGTCGAGGGCCTTCACAAGAGCTTCGGCGACGTGCACGCCGTCGCCGGTGTCGATCTCCGCGTCGAGCGTGGCGAGATCCTCGTCCTCCTCGGCCAGAACGGGGCCGGCAAATCGACCACCCTGCGCTGCCTGGGCGGGATCCTGCGTGCCGACTCCGGCGTCATCGAGCTCGACGGCCTGCGCGTCCCCGAACGTCTCGACGACGTCCGGAGCCGCCTCGGCGTCGTGCCCGACCAGGCGCGCCTGTACGGGCGCAACACCGCCCTCGAATACCTCGACCACTTCGGTTTCCTCTACTCGGTGCCGGACGCGGTTCGCCGCGAACGCGTAGGACGTTTGCTCGAGCGTTTCGACCTGGCGGACCGAAACGACACGGCGCTCGCCGCCTACTCCCGCGGCATGGCCCAGAAGATCGCCCTGATCCGCGCGACTCTGCATGAGCCTGACTGGATCTTCTGCGACGAGCCGACCGCAGGCCTCGACCCGGTAGCCGCCGCCGACATGCGCCACTACCTGGGCGAGCAGCGCGCACGTGGCGCGGCACTCATCCTGACGACGCACATCCTCAGCGAGGCGGAGCTGATCGCGGACCGGATAGCGATCATGCGCGGCGGCCGGATCCTCGTCACCGGCACCCTGGATGAGCTGCGACGGCGCTCCAGTGAGGGCCGGACCTACTCGGCGCGTCTTGCCGCCGCACCCACGAACGGCGCCTCGGTCGAGACGTGGCTCCGGGAGCACGCGACGAGCCACCGGCTCGAGGGCAGCGAGCTGACGTACACGTTGCCATGGCACACGCCGGTGCGCGAGCGGGCCCAATTCGCGGCTCGCCTCCAGGCGAGGCTCGAGGAGCAGGGCGCACCGTTCCACGAGCTGGAGGAGCAGCAGCCGAGCCTCGAATCCGTCTACCTCGACGCGATGTCGCGGCAGGCGGCCGAACCCACCGCGGCGCCTCGTCCGGCGCGATTTGTCGCGGGCATCGGCGCGGGGCGAATGTTCGCGTCGATTCGCAACCAGGGCCGGCTGCTGCGGCACACCCTTCCTTTTTATGTCAGCTCGTGGTGGCGGCGAGGCGACCTGAGCTGGGTGATGTACCTGAACGCCTTCGTATTGCTGCTGGTCGCGGCCACCTCGCTGTTCGGGCAGCTCCCAGGTCCCGCGGGCCAGGCGGCTGCCCGATTCGCCGGCGGCGCGGCCCTGCAGGCCGGCCTTCTCCTGCCGCTCTTCTTCATGTCGTTCGCGCTGCTGGAGTCGATCAAGAGCTCGATCGGCATCTGGTGGGAGAAAGCCCAGGGGTCGCTCGAGGTGCTGCTCTACACGCCGCTCGACGACCCGTCCCTGGTCTGGCTCGAGGTCCTGCCCGGGGCGGTGGTGAGCACGGTCTGGGTGACCTCGTGGATGGCCGCCGGGATGGCGCTGCTCACCTTTTTCGGGCAGCCGGCGCCCTGGGACCTGCTGCCGGTGTTCGCTTTCGTGGCCGCGGTCACGGCCTACTGGGCGGCGATGGGACGCATGCTCGGTTTCATGCTGTTCCCGCGCGAAGGCGCGGCCGGCGGCGCGTGGTCGTTCTTGCTTTCTCCAGTCTCAGCCGCGGTGGCCGACCTCCCGCTCGCGCTCTTCGTGTTTCGTTCGCCGCTGGCACCTGCGTCGCTGGTCCTCCCAATCCTGGCCTGCTTCGCCCTCACCCTCATCTGCGGGACGACCTTTGACCGCGAGCGGCTGATGGAGACCGGAGTGGGACGAAGGCGGCGGCGGGTGTGGTTCC
>VBHA01000194.1 GCA_005889495.1 Chloroflexota bacterium | reverse complement strand
AAGTACATGTAGGGCGACGGGTTGATCGCCCGCAGGCAGCGATAAACGTCGAAAGGGCTCGCCGCGAGCGGCTTGTGAAAGCGCTGCGAGGGAACGATCTGGAACGCATCGCCGCCGACGATGTACTCGCGCGCGGCGTCGACCATGGCGTGGAATTGGCCCTTGCTCACGTTGGATTCCCAGGGCACGCCGTCAGAGCCTCGCGGCGCCGGCGGAAGAGGATCGCCGGCGAGCCGCTTCTCCATCGCGTCGATCCGGGCGACCGCCTCGTCGTAATCCTCCCGGTCCGGCCGGTGGATCGTAAGCAGCTGCAGCCGCCGGGTGACGTGGTCGAAGACCGCCAGGTCCTCTGCACGCAGGAAGGCGCTCTCGGGCATGGGCGGCGGGGCACCCGCGGCGAGGGGCAGGCGCTCGAAGTGCCGGGCGACCTCGTACCCGAGGTAGCCGACCGCGCCCCCATGGAAACGCGGGATGCCCTTGACCGGTGCCGTCTCCTCACCCGCGACGGCGCCGAGAGCATCCAGCGGGTTGCCCGCACCGAGCTCGAGGGGCCGAGGCTGGAAGCCGATGAAGGAGTAGCGGGCCAGCCGCTCACCGCCCTCGACGCTCTCGAGCAGGAACCCGGGATCGCCAGGCGGGCACAGGAGCGTGTAGGCCCGGACAGGCGTCAGCATGTCGGCGAGGACTTCCCTGTAGACAGGGATCAGTGCGTAATTCGCGGCCAGGGCCCGAGCATCCTCTCGGGTGGGAGTGCAGTCTCTCATCTCTTCTGGTTCCTTCTGTTTGCTTTCCGCCCCGCTCTCTGCGGTGGGGCCGGAGGGCAAACCTTATCAGATCAGGGCTCGGCCCTCGGCTTCGTCTTCATCTCCCTCTTGACCTCGCGGGCATGCGCCATGGTCTCGACCGAGTCGACGTCCGCGACCGAGTGCCAGGTCGCCGCGTGCCGCTCCCAGCCAGGCGGCCTGACGCCGAACTTCTTGGCCAGGACCGCGACCAGGATCTTCGTCTTCATCTCGCCAAACCCGGGCAGCCTGGAGATCCGCATCGCCAGGTCGTCCCCATCGCGCGCGTCCCGCCACACAGCCGCCGCGTCGCCCCCGTAGTCCTCTACCACCGCGGCGCACATCCCCTGCACACGCCGGGCCATGTTCCCTGGAAACCGATGAAGCGCGGGACGCTGCCGGAATACCGCGTCCAGCCGTTCGGGATCCATGCCCGCGATCTTCCTTGCGTCCAGGAAGCCGAGCCGCTGCTTC
>VBHA01000059.1 GCA_005889495.1 Chloroflexota bacterium | reverse complement strand
CTCGGACTCGCGCCCATCCTCATCGAAATGATCTTCACCATCGTCCAGGAGATCAACTCGCAGGGAACGACGGTGCTGCTGGTCGAGCAGAACGCGCACAAGGCACTCGAAGTTGCGCATCGTGGATACGTGCTCGAAACCGGAGTGGTCGTGGAGCAAGGATCTGGCCGCGACCTGCTCGCGTCAGAAGAGGTGCAGAAAGCCTACCTCGGCATGTAAAAAACTAACTCTTCCCCATTCATGGGGAAGTGGCCGCCGCAGGCGGCCGATGGGGCTAGCGGCTCGGCTGGTAGCTGGCGACGAACAGGTAGATCAGAACCACAGCGAAGGCCCCGTATTCGAGAACGACATTGCGCGTGAAGGTGTCTTCCACCGTGTGCCGGACCAGGCCGCGGTTGATGTACCAGGCGAAAAGCAGCATCACGGCGAAGGTGCCCTCGTAAACGACCAGGTAGAGGGACAGGGCGGTGATCGCCCAGGCCAGGAACGTCACGACCTGCCCCACGAACAGCGCGAACGTGAAAGCGCGCCTCGGGGCGATGGGCACCCCGTTGATCCGGAAGCTCCGGTATGAGGCGAGAAACGTGATGGTGAAGATCCACAGCAGCTGCAGGATCGGGTTGAAGTGCAGCGTGACGATGACCAGGTAGGCGCCGAAGACGACGACCACGAGCATGACTTCCTGGAGGACGATGTGACCGCGCTTCTCCTGGTCGCGAAGGCGGAGGTAGTCGAGGCGCGCCGCGATCACGAAGCCCATGCCGAAGAGCGCGGTCACCGTGGCGTACTTCCACAGCTGGACGTCCGGGAACAGCGAGAGGCCGGCGAGCGTGATCGCACCGAGCGCGACGGGGATGTAGTGCTCGATGCGGGGAAACTCCGCCGTCCCTCGCAAATAGCCGAGAAGAGCGGGGGCGGCGATCACCACCAGACCCAGCGCGAGGGCCCAGACCTGGCCCGGCCCCAGCAGCTCCGACTTGAAGCCGAGTGCGATCGCCACCAGCACCACGCTCGCGAAGATCAGGAAGCTTCGATCGCGTTCTGACTTGCTCGCGCCTTCCGCATGGACGGCCTTCTCGGCGAGGATTGGAGGCAGCTTCATATCAGTCGGGGCATTCTAGACACGTCCGTACCTGTCCTCCAACCGAACGACGTCATCGATCTCGGGCGTCGAGACCTCGAAGATGTCGGTGTCCTCGATCGCGGTGAGGCGGTGGCGGGTGCCAGGCGTGAGGTGCACCGTGTCTCCGGCGCGCATTCTGTGAGTCGTCATCTCGCCGTCCGGCCCGCCGACCTCCATGTCGATGGCGCCCTTGACCAAGTACTGACACTCGTCTTTGCGCTCGTGATACTGGAGCGAGAGCGCCTCGCCTCTTTTCAGGTGAAGGACCTTGCCCAGGTAGCGATCCGTGATCGCCCAGCGGAGCTCGTAACCCCATGGCTTGTCGACCTTGCGGTCCTCGACCCGCCCGAACTGAGGAGTCGACTCCCCCCCCTCCTCCCCATCCTCCCCATTCATGGGGAGGTGGCGCGCAGCGCCGGAGGGGCTGGAGGAGCAGCCTGAGGGGCCGGAGGGGCCCCAGGTGCAGCATGCTGCCTGATCCCGACGATGTCTTCCAACGCCCGAAGCCGCGCCTCGACCGCCTCGCCGTCGGGCGCCTCCGAGTAGATGCGGATCAGCGCCTCGGTCCCGCTCGCGCGCAGCAGCACCCAGCTCCCGTCGGCGAGGTAGAACTTGAACCCGTCGTCCGAGCGCACCCGCTGCACCGCGACCCCCGCGATCTCGTTCGGCTCGTTCTTCTCCAGGGTGTCGAGGATGCGCTGCCGGTCGGCCTCGTAGGTGTCCCGCTGCAGATGGATGTCGTGTCGGGCATATGCGTGCGGGCCGACCCGCTGCTCGAGTCCGGCGAGGATCTGCGAGATCGTCTTGCCCGACTTCACCATCATGTCGGCGAACAGGAGCCCGACCAGGATGCCGTCCCGCTCGGGGATGTGCCCCCGCACGGCGAAGCCGCCCGACTCCTCGCCTCCCAGCAGGGCATTCGTCTCCATCATCTTGGGAGCCACGTTCTTGAACCCGACAGGCACCTCGTAGACGCGCTCTCCGAACTCGGCTCCGAGCTTGTCGACCATGGCGGTCATGTTCACCGTCTTGATCACCGGCCCACGCAAGCCGCGCGTCTCGAACAGGTAGAGCATCAAGAGGGCGAAGACCTGCAGCTGGTTGATGAACCGCCCCGTCTCGTCGATGATGCCGACCCTGTCGGCGTCCCCGTCGGTGCAGATGCACAGGTCCTGGTTGCCGACCTTCATCATCGCGATCGTGGAGTCGATGTTGGGCGGGATCGGCTCGGGGTTCATGCCCCCGAACAGCGGGTTGCGCTGGTTGTGCAGCTCCGTCACCACCGTGCGCCCGCCGCCGACCATCTCCGCGATGTAGCCATAGCCGGACCCGTACATGCACTCGTGGACGATGCGGAGGCCGGAGGCCTTGATGGCGTCCAGGTCGACCATGCGCGCGACCTGCGCGTAGTACGGCGGCCTCGGATCGTAGGAGGACACGAGGCCGTGAGTGACAGTGCGCTCGGGCGCCTTGACTTCGTCCAGGGCGTCGATGTTGCGTTCCAGCTCGGCGATGACCTCGGACGGCACCGCGCTCCCGGTCTCGGTCTTGTACTTGTAGCCGTTGAACTGGTACGGGTTGTGGCTGGCGGTGATGGCGACGGCGCCGGTCGCCTTGCGGTCGATGACGGTCCAGGACGCGACCTGCGTCGGGGACGGCCGGTCGAAGACCAGCGTCTTGATGCCGTTGGCGGCGAAGATCTCGGCGACCGCCTGGGCGAAGTCCTCGGAGGCGAAGCGGCAGTCGTAGCCGATGATCGCGAGAGGATCGTTGCTGCGGGACTTCATGTACTGGGCGGTGCCCTGAGCGACGCGGCGGACATTCCCGAACGTGAAGTCGTCGGCAATGATTCCGCGCCATCCGTCGGTGCCGAATTTGATCTGCTGGGCCGGCATTCTCAGGCTAAAGGTAACGGGTCTTGCGGGCCCGCTTGAGAGCGTCGACCGCCTTCCGAACGTCCTGCGCGCGCGACCGCGGGACGACGAGCAACGCATCTTCCGTGTCGACGATGATCATGTCCTCGAGTCCGATCGCGGCGATCAGCCTCCGGTCGCCGAAGATCAGGCTGCCGGTCGTGTCGACGAGGATGGCCTCGCCGTCGACAGAGTTCCCGCGAGCGTCCGCATGCACGCGGTCGCCGAGCTCGGCCCAGCTGCCGATGTCCGCCCAGTCGAAGGCCGCGGGCACGAGCAGCAAGCGGTCGGTCTTCTCCATCACGCTGCGGTCGATGACCTCGACCGGGAGCCGCTGGTACAGCGCGCCCGCGGCCCGCTCGTCGCCCGACCTGCGGGCGGCGACGACTCTGCGCAGTGCTTCGAGACGTCGCGGAGCATGCCGCCCGAGCTCCTCGAGAAAGACATCGAGTCGCCAAGAGAACCACGCCAGGTTCCAGTAGTAGCCGCCCTCGCGCAGGAAGCGGCGTGCCGCCGCGGGCGCGGGTTTCTCGACGAATCTCTTCACGCGCAGCGTGCCGCGGATGGGACGGCCGGGGGCGTGGATGTAGCCAAGGGCGGTCGAGGGAAAGGTTGGCTTGAGGCCGACGGTGACCAGGGAGCTGGTCGTGGCCGCGGCGGTGATCGCGGTCCGCACCGCTTTCGCGATCGCGGCCGTCCCGTGGACGACGTGGTCGGCGGGCAGGGCGATCATCACCGCTCCGGGGGCGCGTTCGCTCAGGGTCAACGTCGCCAGCCCGTAGGCGTTGGTCGTACCGCGCGCGGCGGGCTCGAGGATCATGTGCTGCGGGTCGACTTCGGGCAGGACCGCCTCGATGATGTCCCGCTGCCTCGCCTCGGTCAGGATGAAGACCTCGTCCGCCACCTTCCTCGCCCGGTCGTAGGTGGCGCGCAGCAGCGGTCGGCCTCGCTCGCCCAACGGCAGGACGTGCTTCGGCGTGGCTCTGCGGGACCGCGGCCACAGGCGGGTGCCGGCGCCGCCGGCCGGGATCACGGCAACGATCTTCGGGCTCAAGTGCTGGAGCTCAAGCCTTCAGCGAAAGCTCTTCGGCCAGCTCCGCCGCCCGCCTGGTCGATTCCCATGGCGCGTCGATGTCGGTGCGCCCGAAGTGACCGTAAACCGCGGTCGGCCGGAAGAGCGGCCGGCGCAGGTTCAGCTCTTTGATGATGCCCAGCGGGCTCAGGTCGAAGAGCCTGCTCACCGCCGCCGCGATCGACGCGTCCGGCACCTTGCCGGTGCCAAATGTTTCGACCCGGACGGCCACCGGCTTGACCACCCCGATCGCGTAGGAGACCTGGAGCTCGCACTTGCTCGCGAGGCCCGCGGCGACGATGTTCTTGGCGACGTACCTCGCGCCGTATGCGCCGGCGCGGTCGACCTTGGTCGGGTCCTTGCCCGAGAAGCAGCCGCCGCCATGTCGCGCGTACCCGCCGTACGTGTCGACCATGATCTTGCGGCCGGTGAGCCCTGCGTCGGCGACCGGTCCGCCGATGACGAACCTGCCGGTCGGGTTGACGAATGAGCGGACGGAGCCCCTCCGCAGCTCGGCCGGGATCACCGCGTCGATGACCTGGGCGGCGATGTCCGCGCGGAGCTGCTCGACGTCGACCTCGTCGTGGTGCTGGGCCGAGATGACGACGTTGTCGACGCCGTCTGGCTTGCCGTCATCGCCGTAGCGGACGGTGACCTGGGCCTTGCCGTCGGGGCGCAGGTAGCTGAGCGCCTTGGTCCGCCGCACCTCCGCCAGCCTCTGGGCAAGCCGGTGCGCCAGCATGATCGGCAGCGGCATCAGCTCCGGCGTCTCGTCGCAGGCGAAGCCGAACATCATCCCCGAGTCGCCGGCCCCGCCCACGTCGACGCCCTGCGCGATGTCGGGAGACTGTTCGTCGATGCTGCTCACGACGCCGCAGGTCTCGGCGTCGAAACCGAACTTGGCGCGGGTGTAGCCGACCTCGCGAACGGTCTGGCGGATGATCCGCGGGATGTCGACGTAGCAGTCGGTGGTGATCTCGCCGACGACTATCACCAGGCCTGTGGTGACGATGGCCTCGCACGCGACTCGCGCCAGCGGATCCTTGGCCAGGATGGCGTCGAGGATGGCGTCGGAGATCTGGTCGGCGAGCTTGTCGGGATGGCCTTCGGCGACGGATTCGGAGGTGAACAGGGTCGACACGGCAGGTCCTCCTTTGAATCTCCCGCGCCGGCAAGGTCGGGCCGCCGTCTGGGCCCTTCCCCAGGCGCCAGGTTTTTCCCCTTGGGACGGCTTGAGCTTAGCTGAGCGGCAGGTAGTGGATCCCCGAGTGGCGGAACAGCTTCGGGCCGCGCCGGCGCAGGAGGTCCGCCATCGCCGCCCGCGACGCCTCGATCACCGCCTCGACATGCTCACGCTTCATGACCCACGTCGCCGTGGGCGCGGTGATCGGGCAGAGGACGACGATCCGCGCCCGCTGACGGAGACGCTCGTAGTCGCTGAGCATCTGGTGGTGCAGCGACAGCTGCAGCGTGCGGGCGATGAGCTCAGGGATGTTGGCCGGCGACTGCTCGTACTCGCCTCCGCCCATCAGGCTGATGGCGAGGACGTCCTTCGAGCCGTCTTCGACCGCGGTGTTGAGAGGAGTGTTGTCGACCACTCCCCCGTCGAGGTGCTCCCGCTCGTTGATCCGCACGGCCGGGAACAGACCCGGGATCGCGGTCGACGCCAGCAGGGCTGGTGTCAGGTCTCCGGACCGAAACACCGCCGGCTTGCCGGCGTTCATGTCCGTGGCCACGACGGAGAGCGGCACGCGAAGCTGCTCGAAGGTGGTCATGCCGGTCAGCGACTCCGCGCGGTCGATCAGGCGCCTCACGTTCGCCTGCGGCATCATGCTGAGGTGGTCGCGGCGCAGGCCGGAGATGATCACGCCGAGCGGGTGGGCCTGGAACACCGCGGCGGCCTGGCGCGAAAGCCAGACCTCGCGAAGCATCATCGTCCCGGCCAGCGACGGGTAGGCGGCGATCGATGCGCCATTCAAGGCGCCGACGCTGGTGCCGACGATCGCGGCCGGCGCCTCGACCCCAGCCTCGAAGAGCGCCTGCAGCACGCCGACCTGCGACGCTCCTCTCGCTCCCCCGCCGCCCAGCACCCAGGTGCGCCGAGCGGGACCGAACATGTAGACCTAGATTAAGTCGATCAGGTGCCTTCTTCCCAGGAAGACAGGTACCGGCGCTGCTCTTCGGTCAGGGTGTCGATGACGATGCCCATCGCCTTCAGCTTCAGCCGGGCCACCTCGGAGTCGATCTCCTCGGGCACGTCGTAGACCTTCTTCTCGAGGCTGCTGGCGTTCTTTGCGATGTACTCCGCGCACAGAGCCTGGTTGGCGAAGCTCATGTCCATGACCGCTGCCGGGTGGCCTTCGGCCCCCGCCAGGTTGATCAGCCTGCCCTCGCCCAGGAGGAAGAGCCGGCGGCCGTCGCCGATCCTGTACTCCTGGACCGACGGCCTCACCTGGCGGACGCCGGTGGCGATCTCGTCGAGCGCCTTGAGGTTGATCTCGGAGTTGAAATGCCCCGAGTTGGCCAGGATCGACCCGTCTTTCATGACCTCGAAGTGCTTGCGGTCGAGGACGTTCACGTCACCGGTGACGGTCACGAAGATGTCGCCCTCGCGCGCCGCTTCGTCCATCGTCATGACGCGGAAGCCGTCCATCGCCGCCTCCAGCGCCTTGACCGAATCGACCTCGGTCACGACCACGTCGGCGCCATGCCCCTTGGCCCGCGAGGCCAGCCCGCGTCCGACCCAGCCATAGCCCGCGATGACGAACGTCTTGCCGGCCAGCAGCACGTTGGTCGAGCGGATGATGCCGTCGATCGTCGACTGACCGGTGCCGTAGCGGTTGTCGAACATGTGCTTCGTGTCCGCCTCGTTGACGGCGACGATCGGGTATGCGAGCACGCCGTGCTCCGCCATCGCGCGCAGCCGGATGACGCCGGTGGTCGTCTCCTCCGTCCCGCCGATGATCTGGGGCAGCTGGTCGCGCCGCGACTTGTGCAGCACGGACACGAGATCTGCGCCGTCGTCCATCGTGAGCTGGGGCGCGTGGTCGAGCGCCGCCTCGATGTGCTCGTAGTAGGTGTCGTTGTCCTCGCCCCGAATCGCATAGGTCTTGATGGCGTGGTGCGACGCGAGCGCCGCGGCGACCGCGTCGTTGGTCGAAAGCGGATTGGATGCACACAGCGCGATGTCCGCGCCTCCCGCTTTGAGGGTCAGCATCAGGTTGGCCGTCTCGCTCGTCACGTGCAGGCACGCGGCAAGGCGCAGGTCCTTCAACGGCTGCTCCTTGGTGAAACGCTCCCGAATCAGGCTGAGCACCGGCATCTCGCGCGCGGCCCAGTCGACGAGGTCCTGGCCCTGCGTCGCAAGGTTCAGGTCCTTCACATCGTTGCCCTTGGAACTGACTTTCAAATCCTTACTCCTAGTAGACGATCTCACTAACCAGCTTGACGTCCTGGAGCCGTTTGCGTCCCTCCAGGTAACCGAGCTCGATCAAGACCTGGACGCCGACGACATCGGCGCCGAGCTTACGCATCAGGCGCACCGCCGCCGAGGCCGTGCCGCCGGTGGCCAGGACATCATCCACGATCAAGACCGACTGGCCGGGCTGGATCGCGTCCGAGTGGACCTCCAGCGAGTCGGTCCCGTACTCGAGCTCATAGGACTCCATCACGGTCGTCCACGGCAGCTTGCCGGTCTTGCGGATCGGGACGAAGCCACAGCCGAGCTTGACGGCGATCGCCGAGCCGGGGATGAACCCGCGCGCCTCGATCGCGGCGACGAGGTCGGGCGGACGGGCGGCCCACGCCTTCGACATCAGGCCGACGACCTCGGCAAAGATCCTCCTGTCCCCGAGCAGCGGCGTGATGTCGCGGAAGATGATCCCTTTCTGCGGGTAGTCGGGCACGTCCCGGACGTACTGCTTGAGCTCCTCGGGGGTCGTCATGCCAATACAGAACGAAAGTATTCAAGAGTTCGGCCCAGACCGTCCTCCAGCCTGACCTCAGGCTCCCAGCCGATCAGCTCCCGCGCATGCGAGATGTCGGGCCGGCGCTGCTTGGGATCGTCCTCTGGAAGCTCCCGATGCTCGATCTTGCTCTTCGAGCCGGCGAGCCGGACGATGGTGTGGGCCAGCTGCAGCACGGTGACCTCTTCGGGGTTGCCCAGGTTGACTGGAAACTCGTCCCCGCGGTCGAGCGCGGCGAGAATCCCCCGCACCAGGTCGGCGACATAGCAGAGGCTGCGCGTCTGCGAACCGTCCCCGTACACCGTGATCGGCTGGCCGCGGATCGCCTGGGCCATGAAGTTCGGCACGGCCCTGCCGTCGGACACCTGCATGCGGGGCCCGTGCGTGTTGAAGATCCGGACGATCCGCGTGTCGACGTGGTGCGTGCGCTGGTAGGCCATCGCATACGCCTCCGCGCATCGCTTGGCCTCGTCGTAGCAACCGCGCGGCCCGATCGGGTTGACGTTGCCCCAGTAGCCCTCCGGCTGCGGATGCACGAGCGGGTCGCCGTACACCTCGGAGGTGGAAGCGAGCAGGAACGTCGCCTCTTTGGCACGCGCCAGGCCGAGCATGTTCATGGTCCCGACCGTCCCCACCTTGAGAGTGTGGATCGGATTGGCGTCGTACTGCGGCGGCGACGCGGGCGAGGCGAAATGGAGCACGTAGCGCACGTCGCCGCCGATGAAGATGCCGTGGTTGACGTCGGCCTGGCGAAGCTCGAAGTCGGGGTTGCCTCGCAGGTGCTTGACGTTGTCGGAGGAGCCGGTGATGAAGTTGTCGATCGCGAGCACTTTCATGTCGCGAGCGAGAAGCGCCTCGCAGAGATGAGAGCCGATGAACCCGGCCCCGCCCGAGACGACGGCCCGAGGCTTGCCGTTACTCGCGGCCAATGCCGCGATATGTGAAACCAAGCGACTTCATGACCGCCGGGTCGTAGATGTTGCGCCCGTCGATGATCACCGGCCGGCGCATCACCTGCTTCAGGCGGGCCATGTCGAGCTGCCGGAACTCGTTCCACTCCGTGACCAGGACGATCGCGTCCGCGCCGGTCGCGACCTGCTTCGCGCATGTCGTCGGTGTTCGGTTTGAAGGACAGACCGAGCAAGCCGACGATCCGTCCCGGCAGCTCCTCGAGAGCTTCACGCAGCAGGTCGATCACGAGCATGCGCTGGTCACGGTTGATGTCCATGACGGCGTGCAGCAGCTCGGGGTGATAGTCGAAGCTTTCGGCCACCGCAGCGAGGGCAGCGACATCCTTGGGGAAACAGCTGCCACCGTAGCCGATGCCCGCGTCCAGGAAATGCGGCCCGATTCGCTTGTCGAGGCCCATCCCCTGAGCGACCAGCGTCGCATCCGCGCCGACCCTCTCGCTGATGCGCGCAATCTCATTGATGAACGAGATCCGAGTCGCGAGGAAGGCATTGGATGCGTACTTGATCATCTCCGCCGTGTAGATGTTCGAGGTCATGACAACCGGCGCTTCCAGGGCTGCGTAAAGCCCCGCGCCCCGTCAGCGGCGGCACCGTCGACTTGTTCACGACCACCAGCGGCCCGTCCATGGCGCCGGCGATCGATGCCGCCGCCGCCTCGACGTAGGACAGGTCGGCCTCGCCGCCCTCGCCCTCCGGGGTGCTGACGGCGATGATCGCGAACTCCGCTCCCGGGACAGCGTCCAGGTAGGACGTCGTGAACGAGAGCCGGCCGGCCCGCGCGTTGCGCTCGACCAGCTCGCGAAGGCCGGGCTCGTAGAAGGGCACCTGCCGCCGCTTCAGAAGGGCGACCTTCTCCTCGTTGATGTCGACCACGACGACCTCGTTGCCGAGGTCGGCCAGGCATGCCCCTGTCGTCAGCCCGACGTAGCCCGCGCCGATGACCGCGACCTTGCTCAATTCGGGGCGATTATCGCAACACGGATTGATACGCCGAGATCGTGTCTCGGGCGGCCCTGTCCCAGCTGAACATGCGGGCGCGCTGCAATCCCGCGCGCCGCCACCTTTCGGCCTGGTCGATCACCTGCGCCGCGGCCGTCCCCAGCGCCTCACCATCACCGTCCGCCACCAGCACCCCGGCGTCGTCGACGAGCTCCGGGATGCTCGAGTTGCGAAACGCGGCCACGGGGCACCCACACGCCATCGCCTCCAGGCAAGGGAGGCCGAAGCCCTCGTAGCGGCTTGGGAAGACCAGGCAGCTCGCGGCCGAGTAGAGGTCGGCAAGCTCCTCGTCGACGACGCGGCCGAGCTGCACCGCGCCGGCCATGCTCGGCGGCGCCTGGCGCCCGGGGATGCCCGCGATCAGGAGCATCAGGTCGGGGTGCTCGACGCGGGCGGCCGTCCATGCGCGCAGCAGCGCGTGCGGGTCCTTCCGCGCGTCCAGGGCGCCGACGAACAGCAGGTAGCGGCCGTCGACCCTCCATTTGGCCTTGACCCTGGCGGCCGCCCCGTGCCGCGGCACAAAGACCGGGTCCACGCCCTCGGGGATGACCCGCAGTCGCTGCCGGGAGGCGACGCGAAGGCGAAAGGCGTCGGCGGCGGTCGCGTTGGAGACTCCGATCACCAGGTCGGCGCGTGGCAGCAGGCGGCGAAAGAGCCCGTAGCGCAGACGCTCGCCCCGCATGCGGGCGCCGCCCCAGGCCCAGGGGATGAGGTCGTGCAGCGTGACCACGAGCGGGCAAGGGCTGCGGCCCGGCAGGTGGAAGTCGATGGCGTGGTAGACGTCGGGGCCGACGCGCTGGATGTCGTTGGTCAGCGCGACGGCGTCTTCGTAGGCAGCGAGCTGGCCGTGGCTGCGCCTTCGGCAGCCGACGACGCGATAAGCGCCGACAGGCAGAGCCGGCGCGTCGAAGGCGCTGTCCAGGAGGAGCGTGAGATGGGAATCGAAACCGGCCCCGATCAGCCCCTGGAGGAGACCGCGGGCGTAGGAACCGACCCCTCGCGCGGCGCTCGGCCCCTGGAGTGGCCTCATGTCCAGAAGCACGGACGGGCGACCAGCACCCTTCCGGGATTGGTTCATGAGTACCGGAGATCATAATTTGGCCGCCGTGAACAAGATCCCCACGAACTCCGAGGCCGCGCCGTGAGTTCGCGCGGACCCCTGGGCGAGCTCGACCTGGTGATCGTTGGCGGCTGCGGCCACGTCGGCCTACCCCTGGCCCTGTCGCTCGCCGACTGCGGCTACAGGGTGGGCATCAACGACATCGACCAGACCAAGATCGAGATGGTTCGCGCCGGCCAGGTCCCGTTCCGCGAGACCGGCGCCGAAGAGCTCCTGGCCAGGCTGCTCCCGACCGGCCGGCTCGAGCTGTCGCGCGACCCGTCCATGCTCGAGCGGACGCGGATCGTGGTCCTTGTCATCGGGACGCCCATCGACGAGTTCATGAATCCTTCCGTGAGGATCTTCGACCGAGTGCTCGACGAGCTGACGCCGCACATCCAGGACGGGAGCCTGGTCGTCCTCCGCTCCACCGTCTTCCCGGGGACGAGCGAGACCGTGGAGCGCCGGCTGCGCGCCGCCGGCATCAAGGCCGACGTCGCGTTCTGCCCGGAGCGGATCGCGGAGGGACACGCGCTGGAGGAGCTGAGGACGCTGCCGCAGCTGGTGGGCGTCACCTCGGACGCCGCGTTTGAATCGGCGCGCCGGCTGTTCGAGCGGCTGGGCGTCAGCTCGGTGATCCGGACGACGCCGCTCGAGGCAGAGCTGGCCAAGCTCCTCACCAACACCTGGCGCTACATGAAGTTCGCGATCGCCAACCAGTTCTTCCAGATCGTCAACCGCTCCGGCCTCGACTACAACCGGGTCCTCAACGCGATCCGCCAGGACTACCCCCGGGCCGCCGACCTGCCAGGCCCAGGCTTTGCCGCGGGGCCGTGCCTGCTGAAGGACACGATGCAGCTCTCGGCGTTCACGGCCGACCACTTCCCGATGGGCCAGGCCGCGATGCAGGTCAATGAGGGCCTGCCCGGGTACATCATCGACACGCTCAACTCACGCCGCCCTCTGCTGGGCCGGACGCTCGGCATCCTGGGGATGGCGTTCAAGGGCGAGTCGGACGACCCGCGCGCCTCGCTGAGCTACAAGCTGCGCAAGCTGGCCCAGTTCAAGGGTGCCAAGGTGCTGTGCACCGACCCCTACATCGTCGACGAGACCTTCGAGCCGCTGGACAAGGTGCTGCGCGAGTCGGAGCTGCTCGTGGTCGGCGCCCCCCACCGCGCCTACCGCGGGCTCGAGCTCGACGGGCGGGAGGTCGTCGACATCTGGGGCGTTACCGGCCCGATCAAGCTCTGAAAGTCCTCATCACGGGCGCCGCCGGGTTCATCTGCGGCTACCTCGTCGCCGAGCTGCTCAACGCAGGCCACGAGGTGGTCGGCGTCGACAACTTCAGCAAGTACGGGCCGGTGAGGCGGACGTTCGACAGCGACCCGCGCTACCGCCTGGTCGAAGGCGACGCGAAGGACGCGCAGCTGCTCACCGGCCTTGCGGCGGACTGCGACCAGGTCGTCGCCAGCGCGGCCATGATCGGCGGCATCTCGTACTTCCACGAGTTCGCCTATGACCTGCTGGCGGAGAACGAGCGCATCTGCGCAGCCACCTTCGACGCGGCGATCAGCGCCTTTCGAGGCGGCCGCCTGCAGAAGATCACCGTCCTCTCGAGCAGCATGGTGTTCGAGAGCGCGTCGGTGTTTCCGACGCCCGAAGGCGCCCAGCTCATCAGCCCACCCCCCCGTTCCACCTATGGGTTCCAGAAGCTCGCGACCGAGTATTTCGCCCGTGGTGCGCACGAGCAGTACGGCCTGCCTTTCACGATCGTCCGCCCTTTCAACTGCGTCGGCATCGGGGAGCGGCGCGCGCTGCGGGACCACGATGTGAGGAGCGGCAACGTGAAGCTGGCGATGAGCCACGTCGTCCCCGACCTCGTGCAGAAAGTGCTGAAAGGCCAGGACCCGCTGCACATCCTGGGCGACGGCAGCCAGGTGCGGCACTACACGTACGGCGGAGACCTGGCCGTCGGGATCCGGCTGGCGATGGAGTCGGAGCGCGCGCTCAACGAGGATTTCAACCTCTCCACGGCGCGTTCGACTACGGTGCGCGAGCTGGCCGAGCTCGTCTGGCGCAAGGTCCATGGCGCGAACGAGCCGGTGCGCCTGGTCTCGGATC
>VBHA01000058.1 GCA_005889495.1 Chloroflexota bacterium | reverse complement strand
GCGAGCTGTTCGGCGTGAACATCGATTTTCGGCGCAACGACGCGGCACCGCCGAACGCCAAACGGAGGCATCACACCGACACGCAGCCGCTCCTCGTCGACATGTCGATCCACCATTTCGACCTCCTGCGCCTGATCGTCGGCACAGAGGCCGTCGCGGTGTCGTGCCAGTCCTGGAACCCGGCCTGGAGCGGCTACGCCGGCCCGCCGGTCGCGATCGCGTCCCTGCGGTTCGAGGGCGAACTGATGGTCAGCTATCGGGGCAGCTGGATCAGCGCCGGACCGGAGACGGCTTGGGCGGGGGAGTGGAGCATGGAGTTCGAGCGCGGCCAGCTTTTCTGGACTAGCAGGGGAGAGGACAACATGCTTCAGGATCGCGTCACCCTGACCCCACGTCGCGGAAGGGCCCGCACGATACCTCTGCCGGCGATGCCCCACATCGACCGGGCCGGGACGCTGGCGGAGTTCGCAGCCTCGCTCCGCACCGGCCAGGAGCCGGAGACCTCGGGCCGCGACAACCTCCGCACCATCGCGTTGATGATCGCGGCGGTCAGCTCGGCGGAGCGCCGGGAGTGGGTTGCGGTGGCCACATAAACGGCCATGGCATCGGCGAGCTTCCTCCACATCACCAAACAATTTCCAGCCGGCGACGTCGCGGTTCATGACCTGTGTCTGGAGGTCGCGGACGGCGAGTTCATGGTCATCGTCGGACCTTCCGGCTGTGGAAAGTCGACGGTCCTGAGGCTGCTCGCGGGGGTCGAAAACATGACCGAGGGGGTCATCAAGATCGACGGCCGCGTCGTCAACGATGTGCCTCCGCGAAACCGTGACGTCTCGATGGTGTTCCAGAACTACGCGCTCTATCCGCACATGTCCGTCTTCGACAACATGTCGTTTGGCCTGCGCATGCAGGGCTTTGCCCGGCCCGTGATCGAAGAGCGCGTCCGGCGAGCCGCGAGAGCTCTTGGCCTCGGCGACCTCCTGGAACGCAAACCACCTGAGCTCTCAGGCGGAGAGCAGCAGCGTGTCGCGCTGGGCCGAGCCATCGTCAAAGACCCGCGAGTCTACCTCTTCGACGAGCCGCTTTCGAGCATCGACGCCAGGCTCCGGGCAGAGCTTCGGGTCGACCTGAAGCGGATCCAGAAGGGGCTCGGCACCACCTCCATCTACGTCACCCATGACCAGGTCGAGGCGATGACCATGGGCGACCGGATCGCCGTGATGAAGGACGGCGTCCTGCAGCAGGTCGCTCCGCCCGGGGAGATCTACGACCATCCCGCCAACGTCTTTGTCGCCGGCTTCATAGGCGCGCCGGCGATGAACCTCATCCCCGTGACGGTCAGCGGGAGGCTCGTGAAGGGGTCGGCAATCGAAGTCGAGGTCCCGCGCGCGTGCGGGGTCGACCGCGCCGTGCTCGGGATCAGGCCCGAAGCGCTCAGCGAGAGCCCATCACCCCGCGTCCCAAGTCTGGAGATGAAGATCGACCTCGCGGAAAGAGTCGGCCGCGACCAGTTCATCTATGGGACGGCCGGCGACGATGGGATCGTCGCCCGCATCGACGCTGGAATCCAGGTGAGCCGGGGCGATCGGATCCGGCTCGGTTTCGACGTCCGGGACATCCATCTCTTCGACGCCCACAGCGGACAGGCCCTCAGCCCTTGAGGCTGCCCGCCGTCACGCCCTGGATGAAGAACCGCTGGAACATGAGAAACAGGCCGATGATCGGCAAGACGATGAGTGTCGAAGCCGCCATCAGCAAGTTGTAGGCCACGTCATGCGACTGGCGGTAGAACTGCAGGCCGATCGAGAGCGGGTACTTCGACTCGTCCTGTAGGAACAACAGCGGCGTCAGGAACTCGCCCCAGGCCTGGACGGCCGCGAAGATGATGACCACCGCCACCGCCGGCTTGGCCAGCGGCAGGATCACGAACAGAAACACCTGAAATTCGTTCGCGCCGTCGATCCTCGCCTGTTCGGAGATCTCCATGGGCAGGCCGAGGAAGTACTGCCTCATCAAGAAGATGAAGAACGGATTGCCGAAGAACGCCGGCACGATGAGCGGCAGGAAAGTGTCGACCCACTGCAGCTTTGCAAAGATGTCGAAGAGGGCGACGATCAGCACCGGGAAGGGAAGAAAGATCGACGCCATCACGATGCCAAAGACAAAATCCCGCCCCGGCCATCTGATGCGTGAGAACCCATAGGCGATCAGTGGGTTGGAGATCGCGGCCCCGATCGTCACGCCGGTCGTGAGGATGATCGAGTTGGTCAGGAACGTGCCGAAGGGAATGTAGGTGACCGCACTCACGAAGTTGTCCCAGGCGGGGACGTGGGGGTAAAGGGTGGGTGGGATGCTGGAAAGCTCCTGGATGCCTTTGAGTGCCGAGTTGGCCATCCAGTAGAACGGGAGGACGAACATCGCCGCCGCGATGATCAGCCCGATCCGCACCCACAGGGTCTGAGGAATTCTGAATTGCGCCGGGCTCGGCGCTCGCTGGCGTTCGGCTGCCAGAGCGGGAGTCTTGCTCACCTCGCGGGCGACTGTCATCAAGCGCCCTCGTAGTGGACCCACTGCCTCGACCACCGCAAGATGGCAAAGGACAGCACGACGCTGATGACGAAGAGCACCCACGCCAACGCGGCTGCGTAGCCCATGTCGCTGTACTGAAAGGCGCTCTTGTACAGGTAGAAGACATAGAAGAGCAGTGAATTCTCAGGACCGGTCGTATAGGCACCCCCGCCGCTCGTTCCGCCGGCCAGGACATAGGCCGGAGTGAAGATCTGCACGCCGAGGATGGTTCCGTAGATCAGGTCGAAGAGGATCACAGGCGTGATCAGGGGCAGCGTGATCTTGTAGAACCTGCGCAGCGGACCGGCTCCCTCGAGCCTCGCCGCCTCGTAGAGCTCGGCCGGGACCGCGCGAAGAGACGCCAGGAAGATGAGGGCAGGGCCGCCGGCGCCGAGCTGCGCCAGGAGCACGATCGAGATCTTGGTCCAGAGGGCATCGCCCAGCCAGTTGACCGCGGGCAGCCCCACCAGGCCGAGCACGTAGTCCACGAGCCCGAAGCCCGGGTTGAGAAGGACGATGAAGATGAAGGTCAGCGCGAACAGGGGGAGGATCGAGGGCACGTAGAACGCCGCCCGGTAGATGGCGACCTCGCGGACGTTCTGGTTCATCATCAAGGCGAGCACGATCGCCACCACGACCCCGACCGGGACGGCCAGCGCCGTGTAGTAGAGCGTGTTGCCCAGCGACTGCCAGAACAGGCTGTCCGAGACCATGTGCTGGTAGTTCTCGAACCCCGCGGGTGTCGCGTCTCCAAACCCCGAGTAGTGCGTGAAGCTCAGGTACAGCGAGTAAACGATCGGGTAGAGGGTGAACGCGAAGAACCCGACGATCCAGGGCGCGATGAAAGGCAGCGCCGTGCGCAGGTTCCGGCGGTCGTCCGCGCTCAGGCGGAAGCGAGGAGCGGCGATCACCGCCGCTCCTCTTCGACCAAAGGCCGTTCCGCTACCTCACGTGGCAATCGGACAGAAAGGCTGCAGCTTGGCGTTGACCGTGGTGGCCACATCCTTCAGCGCGGCTGCCGGGTCTTTGCTGTGGTGCTCCGATGAGCTCTGGGCGATCGTGAGCTGGTCCCAGTAGAGGGCTCCCACCGGCAGCGCGGGCCGGCTGTGCGCGACGGCCAGCTGCTGCACGAAGAGCTTGTGGTCGCCGGGGAAAAGGCTGGTGTCGGTCAGCAGGCTCTTCCAGGTCGGCATGTGTTGGGTCTCCTGCGTGTACACCCGCTGGCCCTGCTCGCCGGCGAAGTACTTCATGAACTCCCAGCCACCCTGCGAGTTCTTGGCGCCTTTGGGAATGACCACCGACCAACCGCCGGCCCAGGTCGCGGGCGTGTCGCCCTGCTTCGGCACCGGTATGTAGGTGATCCCGTAGTGCAGGTTCGGGGCGTACTTCGAAAGCCAGCCCAGGACCCAGTCGCCGCTCACCACGAAGCCGAGGTGACCGGTCAGAAACGCGTCTTGCTCGGTCGGGAGAGGAGGCGTGTCCGGGGCATACGTGCTCTCGAACGTCTGGAGGTCATTGACCCCCAGCTGGCCGGCCCAGTCCCAGAACATGGTCTTGAAGGCCTGGACGATCTTGGGGTCGTCGGGCGTGACCTTGCACGAAGCGGCGTCGAAGAAGCTCCCGCCGTAGGCGAAGCCCCACGTGTAGTGCCAGCCCTGGTTGAGCCGGGGGTCGAAGCCGACCACCGTGTATTTGCCGTTGACCTTCTTGTTGAGCTTGGTCGCCATCGTGCGAATCATGTCGACGGTGGGCGCGCCCTTGGAGATGTCCAGCTGGCTGACGTCCACTCCGGCCGCCGTCAGCATGTCCTTGTTGTAGTAGAGGACGCGCGCGTCGGTGTCGTCGGGAAGGGCGTATGGCTTGCCCTTGAACAGCGCTTCCTTCCAGGCGAAGTCGAGGTAGTTGCTGGCCAGGGCAGGGGCGCCGAACGGAGTCAGGTCTTCGAGCACGCCGGCCGCGGCTCGCTCGGCGACCGTGAATCGGTCGAGCTCGTAGACGTCGGGACCGGTGCCACCGCGGACGGCCGTGGTCAGCTTCGCGATGTCGGTCTCAGAACCGGGAACCGCCACCATCTTCACGCAGGTGGTCGTGCTCTGCTTGTTGAAGGCGTCGACGATGTGCTTTTCGCTGTCGGTGTCCGGAGGCGTGTGCGAGGTCCAGAAGAGGGCCTGCTTGGTGCCTGAGTTGCAACCGGGCAGCGGCGCTCCCGAAGTCCCTCCCCCCGTGGAGCACGCGGCCCCGACCACGAGGAAGGCGATAAGCGAGGCCGTGATGCCTCGCCCGGGAAGTAACGTCATGGCGATACCTCCGTACTAGACGTGGCCCGTGCCTTCTTCCCGTTGGCGCAACCGCCAATTCCAACCGGGGCGAGAGCGCGCCGGCGCGGGGCCCGCGATTACTCCATATGCACTATTGCGGTGTGGCGCGCCGATGTCAACCCCGGCCTAGCAGCCGGCGCCGCTCGGCCGCGTTCTCGGCGAGGAGCCGGTAGGGGTAGTCCGGGGTCGGAGGCGCGCTCACCTCGTCGAGGCGGGCTCGCTGCTCCTCGCTCAACTCGAGTTCCGACGCCATGAGGTTGTCGCGGAGCTGGGCCGCCGTCCGGGCGCCGAGCAGGGGGGAGGCGACTCCGGGGCGGTCGGCCAGCCAGCGGAGGGCGACTCGCGCCGCGGGCACCCCCAGCTCCGAGGCGACGGCATGCACCGCGTCGACGACCCGCCAGGTGCGATCGATGTTGCGCCGGTCGTAAGCCTCCACGCCGCGCTTGGGGTCTTCGCCGAGACGCGTCGCGCCACGTGGTGCCGTGTCCCGCGTGTACTTGCCCGACAGCCATCCCTGTCCGAGCGGTCCCCACGGCAGGATCCCCAGGCCCTCTTCGAGGCACACCGGAACGAGCTCCCATTCGATCTCGCGCGCCAGCATGTTGTATTGCGGCTGCAGCGAGACCGGCGGCGCCACGCCCATGTGCCGCGCGGTCAGCACCGTCCGCTCGAGCTGCCAGCCGGTGAAGTTCGAAACTCCGATGTAGCGGACCTTGCCGGACCGGACGAGCGCGTCGAAGGCCGCCAGCGTCTCCTCGATCGGTGTCGCCGGGTCCCATTGATGCGCCTGGTAGAGGTCCATGTGGTCGGTCTGAAGCCGCCGCAGGCTGCCCTCGCAGGCGCTCATGATCCAGCGCCGGGACAGGCCCTCCGAGTTGCCTGAATCATCCATGCGGCCGCGGCATTTGGTCGCCAGGATCAGGGAGTCGCGTCTTCCGGGATGCTGCCGCAGCCAGCGGCCGATGATCTCCTCGGACGTGCCCTTCGGACCGGAGGGCGGATAGACGTCGGCGGTGTCGATCAAGTTGCCGCCGCCTTCGACGTACTGGTCGAGGATCTCCCCGGCGGCCTTCTCGTCCGCCTCCTGGCCGAAGGTCATGGTCCCCAGCGCAAACTCGCTCACCAGCACGCCCGTCCTGCCCAGCAGCCGCTTCCGCATCGTCACCCTCCCCATCCAAGCTCAGCCGTGAGCGCGGCCAGCCTGGCGTAGCTGATGGCCACGCTCTCCATCGGGTCGCGCCGCGGGTTGTCCTGCTCCACGACCAGCCATTTCGTCTGCGCCTCCCGGCAGGCTCCAAGGATCTCCATCCAGTCCAGGTTGCCCTCCCCGATCTCGGCGTCCACCGGGTTGCCCCGGACGACGGCCACGTCCTTGAGGTGCACCAGCGGAACCCGGTCCTTGTATCGCCGGATCCATGTCGCGGGATTGGCGCCGCCGAACTGAAGCCAGTAGGTGTCGAGCTCGGCATCCAGGGGTGGGCTCGAAGCCGACAGGATCACCTCCAGCCCCGTCTGGTCGCCATACCTCTCCAGCTCGTAGGCATGGTTGTGATAGGCGAGCCCCAGCCCCTGAGCTTTCAACCGCCCGGCCAATTCACCGGCCTTCTCCGCGAAGCGAGCGTAGCCCTCGGGCGATCGGTCTGCCTCCGGGGCGCTGGGCACGACCACGTGCTCGCAACCCCAGTCCTTGCACTCGGCGACGACTCCTTCCAGGTCGGCGGTCAGGCGGTCGAACCCGACATGGGCGGCGCACGCGGCCAGGTCGGCGCGCCGGAGCTCTGCGCCGAACCGGCCGATCGCGTCGGGCCCGACCCCGGCGACCTCGACCGCTCGATAGCCGATCTCGCGCAGGCGGCCGAGCACGCCGCCGAGCCGCGATGGATCCTGCAGCTGCGCCCGGAGCGTGTAGAGCTGGACCGCGATCACGTGGCTGCGACGAGGCCGGCGTCGATTGGGAGCAGCTCGGGCCGGCCGCAGGTGCTGGAGATCGTCACGCGCCGGCCGCTTTCATTCGATTCGAGGATCGAGAGCATGACGTCGAGCACGTGAAACGCAAGCTCGCCGGAGGCGCGAGGCTGCGATCCCTTGCGAATCGCCCGCACCGCTTCGATCAGGCCCACGCCGCGCAGGTCACGCCTGGTCTCGGTCTGGCGATAGCGCAGGGGGAGCTCGTGCCAGGGAGCATCCTCGCCGTTGGGGCGAACTCTTACCGGGCCCCAAAAGGTGTTGGGGTCGGGGACCTCGAGGATCGCGCCGCTGCCGTATACCTGGAGGTGAGGCAGGTCGTGGCCCGCGATCCCAAAGCTGTTCACCAGCACGGCCTGCGCGCCCTGCTCGAACTCGAGCACGCTGGCGACAAAGGTCGGCGCCGTGACCTTGATCGTTTCGCCCGCCATCGCTCCGCGGGTGACCGTGACCTCGGGGTGAAGGGTCCGGCTCATCCCGATCACCTGCCGGACCGGGCCCAGCAGGCATATGAGGGCGGTGATGTAGTACGGGCCCATGTCGAGCAGAGGGCCCGCGCCCGGGCCGTAGAAAACGGCCGGGTTCGGGTGCCAGCGCTCAGGCCCGGCCTGGAGCATGAAGGCCGAGGCCGCCAGCGGCTCACCGATCTCGCCTTGCTCGACCAGCCACAGGCAGGTCTGCAGCCCGGCGCCCAGGAATGTGTCCGGCGCGCATGTCACCGTCAGCTTCTTGCTGCGGGCCGCATCGATGATGCGCCGGCCGTCGTCGCGATTCGTCGCCAGCGGCTTCTCCGAATGCACGTGCTTGCCGGCGGCGAGCGCCGCGAGAGTGACCTCCGCGTGCGCGGTGGGGACTGTGAGGTTGACGACCAGCTCGACCTCGGGGTCGCTCAGCAAGCTCTCGGTATCGCAAGCTCGTGGCACGCCGAACTCGGAGGCGCGCTCTTGCGCCCGGGAGAGAACCTGGTCCGCGCAGGCGATGACCTCGACGTCCGCTGACGCGGTCAGATTTCTCAGGTAGGCGGCGCTGATGGTCCCGCAGCCGACGATGCCGACCCGCATCGGAGCTACGCCACTCACCGCAAGAAGGCTAACGTTCCTGTGAACGTGGGGACGACGGCGACGACCGACCTGGACGCCAAGCTGGCGCAGCTCCTGGCCTCCGTCGAGCGCGAATCCGTCGCCCTGGAGCTCTCCGCCTTCCTCGTACGCGACGATCCGATCCCGTTCTCTGAGGCTGCGCGCGCGGAGTTCAAGCCGTTCCGGGTGGGCGATTCATGGGGCCCGCCCTGGAGCACGACATGGTTCCGCGTCCGGGGACGCGTCCCCTCCGAATGGTCTGGACAGAACGTGGTCGCCGTCTTCGACCTCGGCTTCGAGGGCCGGCATCCGGGGTTCACATGCGAAGCCCTCGCGTGGCGCGATGGCAGGCCCTGGCGCGGCGTCGACCCCCGGCACCGCTGGCTGCCGATCGCCTCGTCGGAGGTCGACTTCTATCTGGAGGCCGGCGCCATCGCGACGGCGGTCGTTTCCGGACCGGCCGAAGCCCCCTCGATGATCGCGCTCCGCACGTCCCCTGAACCCCACTTCGTCTTTCGGGAGGCGGAGCTTCGAATCCAGGACCCGGAAGCGCGCAAGGTCGCGCTCGATTTCCAGGCGCTGTTCGAGCTCTCGCGGGCGCTGCCCGAGGGCGATCGCCGGTCGAGGATCGATGAAGCGCTGAATGCCTTCGCGCGCAGCGGCCGTCCGGCCGACCTCGACGGGGTCCTGTCCGACCCCAGCACGTCGAGGCACATGATCACCGCCGTCGGCCACGCCCACATCGACACGGCGTGGCTGTGGCCGCTGCGCGAGACCCGCCGCAAGTGCGCTCGCACGTTCTCGACGGCGCTCGCGCTCATGGACGAATACCCCGACTACCGCTTCGCGTGCTCGCAGCCGGCCCAGTACGCGTGGATGAAGGAGTCATATCCCGACATCTTCCAGGGCATCCGGAGCAAGGTCGCCGCCGGCCAGTGGGAACCGGTCGGCTCGATGTGGGTCGAGGCGGACTGCAACCTGCCGTCGGGCGAGGCGCTGGTCCGCCAGTTCTTGCAGGGCAAGCGCTTCTTCATGCAGGAGTTCGGGGTCGACACGCGTGAGCTGTGGCTGCCCGACGTGTTCGGCTACCCGGCGTCGCTGCCGCAGCTCATCGCCGAGTCCGGCGCAAGAGCGCGACTGATTTCAAGGACCAGGACCGGTCCTCACATTCCCTTTATCTATATGGATGGGGCGACGGAGGCGGCGGGCCCGAGCCGGACATGATCGAGTCGGCGCACCGGCTTGCCAACGTCGAGGGCGCGCCGCATGTCCAGCTCGGACGCGCATCTGAGTTCTTCGCCAGCGCCCAGCGAGAGGCCCGCAACCTGACGACATGGGTCGGAGAGCTCTACTTCGAGCTCCACCGCGGCACCTACACCTCCCAGGCGCGCACCAAGAAGCTGAACCGCCGCGCGGAACAGGCGCTGCGCGAGGCGGAGGTCTGGTCGGTCGCGGCCGGCGCCGACTACCCGGCCGAGCTCCTGGAGACCGCGTGGAAGCGCCTCCTGGTCAACCAGTTCCACGACATCCTGCCCGGCTCGAGCATCGACTGGGTGTACGAGGACGCGGAGCGTGAGCTGGGGGCGGTGGTCGAGGCTGCCGAAGGCGTCATCGCCTCCGCCCAGTCGGCGGTGGCCGGTGCCGGTGGCAACCTCGTGGCCTTCAACCCCAACTCGCACGAGCGCCGCGAGGTCGTCGAGGTGGACGGGCGCACGCTCCTGGTCGAGGCGCCATCGTGCGGATGGCAATCGGTGGGTGACCCCGCCGCACTCCAGGTCGAACCTGTGTCGGTCTCCGGCCGGGTCATGGAGAACGGCCTGCTCCGCATCACGTGGGATGAACACGGCCTTCTCACCTCGATCTGGGACAAGGAGGCCGGCCGAGAGGTCCTGACGGCCGGCAAGCGCGGCAACCTTCTCCAGCTGCACGAGGACAACCCCAAGAACTGGGACGCGTGGGACGTCGACGCCGACTATCGCCTTCGCTCGGTGGACATCACCGCGCTGACTGAAGCCAAGACCGAGACAGAGGGTCCCCTGCGCGCGTCAGTCAGGTTCACCCGCGACTTCGGCGCCTCGAGGCTGGAGCAGCGGATGGTCCTGGATGCCGGCTCCCGTGTCCTCCGATTCGAAACCGAGGTGGACTGGCAGGAGACGCACAGGTTTCTCAAGGCGGCGTTCCCCGTCGCCGTCCACGCGCCGCGGGCGACGTATGAGATCCAGTTCGGCCACGTCGAGCGCAGCACCCACACCAACACGAGCTGGGACCAGGCCCGCTTCGAGGTGTGCGCGCATCGCTGGGCGGATCTTGGCGAGGCGGGATACGGGGTCGCGCTCCTCAACGACTGCAAGTACGGTTACGACATCCTCGGCTCCGTGATGCGGCTGTCGCTGCTCCGCGCGCCCACCCACCCGGATCCGGCCGCGGACCGCGGGAAGCATCGCTTCACCTACGCCCTGATGCCTCATCCCGGCGACTTCCGAGAAGCCGGCGTGATCGCCGCCGCGGAGGACCTGAACCACCCGCTGCGTGTGGTGCGTGCCGGGCTGGCGCCGGGTCAGTCGCGGTCGCTTGTCGAGGTCGACCGACCGCAGGTCGTGGTCGAGGCGATCAAGCGCGCCGAAGACTCGGACGCCGTGATCGTGCGCCTGTACGAGTCGTGGGGCGGCCGCTGCCGGGCGGTCCTGCGCACCTCGCTGCCGGCCTCGCGGGCCTACCTTTGCGACCTGCTCGAGCGAGAGCGCGAGGAGATCGCTGTAAACGATGGACGGATTGAGCTCGAGGTCGCGCCTTTCAAGGTCCTGACGCTGAAGCTGGTCCCGTAGCCCGTCGCCACGCCGGCGACCACGCGGCGACGGCCAGCGCGATCAGGAGACCGACCTCGAACAGCGTCCAGCGGTTCAGCCGGATGGCAAAGCCGGTGCCGTTCACGTAGGGGACCGAGATCAGCCAGCCCGCGGCGATGGGCAGCCGCCAGGTCAGAGCCGGTCTTTCTTCCCAGACGATCCAGGCCGCGGCGCTGAACAGGCACAGGTCCGAGCCGTGGAGGTACGGCACCACCAGCAGTGAGCCGACCGCGCCGGTGGCGATGACCAGGCCCGGCGACTGGCGGAGCCGGTAGGCCGTCGCGAGAGTGGCGGCGGCGATGACGATCCTGAGCGCGGTGGCGGCGGTCCCCGTGATCCCGAACGCGCCCTCGACGGTGAGGTTGCTCGCGCCTTCCGGCAGCGTGCCACGAAGCTGGGCCAGGTACGCGCCGACGCCGTCGGGGCCCATCGACGCCAGCGCAGCCACCGCCAGCACCGCACCCACGCCGACCCAAGAGGCGAAGGCCCGATAGCGCCCCGCGACCAGGAGGGCGAAAGGGATGAGCAAGGCGGTGTTCGGCTTCAGGTAGAGAAGCGAGAGCGCCAATCCCGCGGCAATGTCGCGTCGGTCTCGCGTGAATCGCGTCGCCAGCACGGCCCCGGTCGCGACCAGCGGCGCGACCTGGCCGAGGTTCAGCGCATGCACCACCCACCAGGGCGCGAGCGCCGCGGCCGCGTAGAGCCAGCGCTCGAAGCCGCGGGTCCGCGATGCCCACACAAGCGCCGCGGCAAACGCGACGAGGTTGACCGCGGTCCAGGTCCAGTAGGCGACCCAGTACGGCAGCGGCGTCAGCGGCGCCGTCAGCCACGCGTCGGTCGGAGGGCTCAGGAACGGTTGGGCAATCTGGCCGGGAACGAGCTGCTTCTGGGCCGCGGCGACCGCACTCTGGTCGTAGATGAGGGCCCATCCGTGCTGCAAGCCGACGACCGCGGCCGCGAGGTAGGTGTGGAAGTCGATGCCGATGGGCTCGTAGCGATTCAGTGCGTCGAGCACGAGGGCGACCGCGACGACGACGAGCGCTGCCGGCGCCGGCCAGCGCCTAGAGATTCTCGAGCTCCACGATCTCGCCGCGGTCCGCGGACGCGTACGCGGCCAGGATCAGCCTGAGCACGTTCACGCCTTCGACCTCGGTGTTGAGCGGCCGGCGCTTCTCGCGCAGGCAGGCGATGAAATCGACTACCTCCAGGGCGTAGGTGTCGGGTGCCGAGGGGCCCGCGTCCTGGACCACGACCTGCTCGCCGCCCCGCGGCTTGAACAGCAGCTGGCGGCCGTTGCTCCACAGGCTTCCGCCCTCGCCGGTTACCGAAAACCGCTCCATCGAGCCGGGAGGCTCATAGGCCCAGCCGGTGACGATCGATCCAATCGTTCCGTCCGCGAATTCCACCAGCACATGCGCGGTGTCCTCGCCCTCCATGAAGGAAAGCCGGTGCCGGCTCAGCATCGCCGCCACCTTGACCGGGGCGCTGTCGACCAGGTGCAGCAGCAGGTAGTTCGGGTGATAGCCGGTGTCGATCAGCTCGCCACCGCCGCTCGTGGCCCTGGCGGCACGCCAGCCAAGCGTCTCCGCGTTGACATCGAGCGCGAATACGTCGGTGGTGCGAGCGGCGTACACCTTGCCCAGCTCGCCGCGGCGCACCATCTCGCGAGCCGTGGCGACGGTGGGCAGGAAGAGCTGGTTGTGGGCGCACATCAGCGTCACGCCGGCCCCGGCGACGGCCCTGGTGACCACATCGGCCTCGTCCAGGGTGAGGCAAAGAGGTTTCTCACAAAGGATGTGCTTTCCTGCGGCCGCCGCGGCCACGATCGCGTCTTTGTGCAGGTGGTGCGGAAGACAGATGTCGACCGCGTCGAGGTCCGCCGACGTGATCATCTCCCGATAGTCCTGGAAGAACTCGACGTCGCCCAGCCGTTCGGTGTGCTTGCGCGCGCGTTCGACCTCCACATCGGCGATGGCCGTGACCTGGGCGTGCTCGCCCGCCTGCAGGTAGCCCGTGATGTGGTGGCCGGCGATGTTTCCGGCGCCGATGATGCCGACCGAGATCTTTCCGTTCCGCGTCATGTCCGTATGTTGCGTCACATCTCGAGCAGCCAGGTGGCCGTCTCGATGTGACGCTGGATGTAGTCGCTGCCGATCGACCAGGCGATTGTCTGCGCCAGGCACCACAGGCGGGCGCGCTCCCGATCCAGGCCAAGCTCAGACGACAGCCGGTCCAGCCGATGCCGGACGTCCCCGCGCGTGGGGCCGAGCTCGAACGACCGCACGATGGGGGCGAGGCCGAACTCGCGCTCGCCGGCGAGCGGCTTCGGGTCGATCGCCAGCCAGGGCTCGCGATGGGCGCTGAGGACGTTGTCGCCGTGCAGGTCCTGGTGGAGCAGGACCTGCTCGCCTTGCGATCCAGGCAGGCTGTTCAAGACGTCGAGGGCGGCGTCGACCAGGCGTTGGTCGAACGGCCGGCCCGCACTCTCCCAGTCTTGGCGAAGGTGCGAAGCTGCTCGAAAGCGGGGTACCCGGCATGCAGCGCTCGACCAGGAATGCGCCGAGAAGCGGGTCATTTTCCAGGAGCAGCACGGTGCCGTCTCCGTCCCAGCGCTCGAGGGCCAGCGTCTCGTGCTCGCTCTCGCGGTGTGGAAAAGGGATCTTCAACACGACGTCAGCACCGTCGGGCCGCCGCGCCGGGACGGTCAGGGAGGTGTAAGCCGACGGAAACGGCGGGCCGAGGCGCAGGTCCCACCTCTCGATGCAGCTCTCGACGCGGTCCGGCAGAGCGGCAAGCCACTCCGCCCCTGCCTGGGATGCCTTCAGCCACTCGAGTCGGGTTGGAATTTGCGGGATGCTTTTCGAACCGCGGTTCACGTGAGTGAGGTGATCAGGATGGCGACGAGAACCCCTGTTGAGGTGGTGCCGACTTCATACAGCTACGTGTTCAGCCCATATCGTGAACCGATCGCGCGGGTGACTCAGGGCCAGCGGGTGGTCGTTCACTGCGACGATGCATTCGAGAGCCGCATTCGGTCGCGAGATGACGTGCCCAGCCAGGCGCTTGCCGGCGCGAAGTTCCTGAACCCACAGACCGGACCCATCTACGTAGAGGGCGCCGAGCCCGGCGACACGCTCGCGGTCCACATCGAGGACATCACCGCCACCCGGGACTTTGCGGTCAGCTGCCTCTTCCCGTACTTCGGCGGCCTCACCTCGACATCTCTCACTCGCACGTTGCAGCAGTCGCTCGAGGAGAAAGTCTGGATCTGGAGGCTCGAAGGGGACGACCTGCGCTGCGACGAGCTCCGATTGTCGCTGCCCTGGAAGCCATTCATGGGAACTCTGGCAGTCGCCCCCGACCTGGAGGCGATCAGCACCCTGGCCCCCGGGCCTTTCGGAGGGAACATGGACGTGCCGGACGTCTGTCCTGGCAACACCGTGTATCTGCCGGTCTGGAACGAGGGTGCGCTGTTCTACACCGGCGACACGCACGCCCGTCAGGGTCAGGGCGAGCTGTGCGGAGTTGCGCTGGAGATCACGTCGAAGGCGACCTTTGTCTTCGAGGTGATCAAGAGCCGGCCGATCGCGTGGCCGCGGATCGAATCGCCGGACCGGATCATGACCGTCGGCAGCGCCCGCCCGATGGAAGACGCCGCGCGGATCGCGTACGCCGAGCTGGTGGGGTGGCTGGAGGCCGACTACGGCTGGTCTCGCCTGGACGCGTACCAGCTGCTGACCCAGGCCGGAGAGCTCTACGTCGGCAACATGGTGGACACGACCTATTCCCTGGTCGCCTCGATCTCGAAGCAGTACATCAAGCGAGCGTCCCAGCACGCTGGCTCGGAGTAGCGTCGAAGTTGGCTAAAGGTCTGCCGGCCCAACGACCTTGACGACATCTGACCCAGAGGCTTTCAACTTGGCGTCCGTGGTCAGCAGTCGGCATCGGAGCAACCGTGCAAGAGCGAGGTACTCGGCGTCGTAAGTCTTCGCCCATCCGAGCCGGTCAGCGATACGCCAGGCCTCTTCGACCAGGCCTCTGGGCCGCCTGGGGCTGACTGCGGCCGCCGCCAGTCGGTCCACGGCGATGGCGGCCAGTTCGGCAGAGATCTCCTTACGCCAGCGCAGCTCATGTATGACTGACGACGCCTCAGACCACATCAGGTGAGGGGCCACCAGTTCCTCTCGTCCCAAAGACTTCAAACCAGTTTCGGATAAACAGAGGGTGATTACTACCGCAGCATCAACGACCAGCACGTCAGCGCGCGGTGCGCGACGAGCGGATCAAATCGTCCTCATCGATCAAGTGCTGCGTCCCGACTCTGGTGGACCTTAGACGGCCCGAACGGATCCAGCGGCGGACCGTTTCGGGGTCGCGTTTGGCGCGGCGAGCCGCCTCTGGTACCGTCAGCATTGTCGTCACATACTACAACAACTCGATTCTGGCCGGGACGCTTCGTTGCGGCTTTCGAGCGAGTGACATCATTTCATTCCTGAATGTCGGTCGCGACATCTACCACTCGATCGTGATGGGCGAAGATCCGCGGCAGGTCCCGCGCGTGGAGCCGGCCTGATCGGGCTCGAGTACATGCCCGCCCGCGACACGCCCTCGAGCCTCGAGCTCATTCAGCGCCTTGCGTCGTGATCGGCGAAAACGCCTACCCGCGAGTGGCCGGGGTCCTGTACTTCTTCACGGTATTCGACTTGACCGGCAACCTCATCGTCTCGAGGGTCAGCGGAAGCGGCAGTTTCCTCGACACCGCGCACAGCGTCGCGGCGTCCGAAACGCTGTATCGGGTCGGCATCCTCCTCGGTCTCGTCGGCAACATCTCGACCATCCTGCTGGCGATCGCCCTCTACGTAACCCTCAAGGCGGTCGACGGGAACCTGGCCATGACGGCGTTGCTTTTTCGGCTGGTCGAGGCCGTGCTCGGCTTGGTGGTGATCGTCCTTGCCTTCGCCACGCTGCAGATCTACCTCGACGCCAGCCACGGCACCGCGCTCGACGCCAAACAGTTGGCCGCGTTTGCCGACCTGGTTTCTCGGACGGCCACCGCCGGGACCGACGTCAGCGTGGTTTGCTTCTCATTGGGCTCCGCGACGTTCTTCTACCTGTTTCTCAGGTCGGCGTACATCCCTCGCGTCCTTGCGGCCTGGGGCCTGCTCGGCTCCCTGCTGGCGACGATCGCCTTTGCCGGCAGCCTCCTTTTTCCGCAGTCCTCAGACGTGCTGCGCGGCATCGGAGCCTTGCCGATCGGCATCGCCGAGCCGGTCGTCGGCCTGTGGCTCTTGCTTCGCGGGATCCAGAGATAAGCTCGACGCACCGGAGGTAAGGGCATGGATTTCGACACCAAGCGGCTCCCGGCGGCACGGGACGAAGTCGCACCGGACGGCTCGGACGTCAGGGTCCTTCTTCGGCTCGACCGAGGCGGCATGGCCCATTTCGAGCTCGGCGCCGGCCGGACCTCGGCTGCGGTCGCGCACCGAACGGTGGAAGAGATCTGGTACATCCTGAGCGGCCGCGGCGAGATGTGGCGCAAGCAGGGCGATCGAGAGGAGGTCGTCCTCATGGAGACCGGCGTCTGCGTCTCGATTCCGACCGCTACGGAATTTCAATTTCGCTGCCTGGGCGAAGAGCCGCTGGCTGCCATCGGCGTGACCATGCCGCCATGGCCCGGACCGCAGGAAGCCTACGAAGTCACCGGTAGATGGCCTTAGCCGGGCAGCCAGCGCGCGGTCTTGTGCTGGCTTTCGATCGCCCAGCGCAGCGTGTCCAGGACCTCGGCCAGGTGGTTGCGCATCGCGGTCTCGGCCGCGTCCGCGTCGTGGGCTTTCAGGGCGGCGAAGATGGCCTCGTGCTCGGTCAGCGAGCGCTGGGCCCGTCCGGGCCGTAGCGCCGTCTGGTACTGAAAACGGATCGCCTGCGACTTGAGACTGCCCACGATTCGCGACGCCGTGGGATGCCCGGCCGCCGCCCAGATCCGCTGGTGAAAGGTCGCGTTCAGCTCCGAGTAGCCGATCGAATCGCCCTGCTCCACGCGATCGCGCATCCGCCCCAGCACGTCGTGCAGCGAGCGGAGATCGGACGCGCCGATCCGGGAGGCGGCGCGCCTGGCCAGCATGCCCTCGAGCGCTGCGCGCACCTCTTCGATCTCCAGGGCCTCGGCGTCCGAGATGTGCCGGACGCGGGCGCCGCGGTTGCGCTCGAGCGTGATCAGGCCCTCCTGGTCCAACCTGACCAGCGCCGCCCGGACGGCGGTTCTCCCGGCGCCGAGTCGCTCCGCGAGCGAGGTTTCGGTCAGCCGCTCATTCGGGTGAAGCTGGCCACCGACGATCGCTTCGCGCAGCTCGTGGTAGGGGTCGTCGGCGGGGACGCGGTCCGTCATCTTGCTGTGGGAAAGATTATCGTCAATAATGTCGACAATCTAGCCAAGCAATAAGGGGGAGAGCCTGTGAAGAGCTTCCATTCAAGGTTGCGCATTCGCCCCACCACGCTCGCGGCGCTGGCCGCCCTGGCACTCGGAGCGTGCGGTGGTTCCACCCCCACCGGCGGGGGGCTTGGCTCGGGCGACCTCCTCGTCGGCGTGCTCGCGCCCTTCACCGGCGCGGACGCCGGGCTCGGCCCCGCCTACTACGCGGCCTGCCTCGCGGCCGCCCCTTCCATCAACAGCAACGGCGGCGTCGGCGGCCGGCAGGTCAAGTGCCAGAAGTTCGACACCCGCGGCGAACCGGCCGACGCGGTCCCGGCCGACAGCCAGATGGTCGCCGGCAACTCCAACCTGATGGCCGTCGTCGGCTGCACCTCGGACGAGGCGGCCACCGTGGCGCCCATCGTCGACAAGGCCCACATACCGATGTTCTGCATGACCGGACAGACCGAGTTCAACAAGACGAAGCTGAAGTACTTCCACCGGCTCGTGCCGGCGGACATCTACGACGCGTACGCCATGGTCGGCTGGGCGCTGTACGGACCCAGCCCGGCGCCGTTCCACAAGGCCGCGTTGGTCTTCGGCAATGACATCGGTTCCCAGGCTTTCGTCGAGCCGGCCACCAACGCCTTCACCAAGCTCGGCGGCCAGGTCAAGAACTTCCCCATCACGCTCGGCGCCGCGTCCTATCGAACTGAGGTCGCCAGCGTCATCGCCTATCAACCCGACGTCATCTTCACGGAGGCGCTCGGATCCGCCGGCACGTTCCTCGGCGAGCTCAAGACCCAGAACGGCGGCAAGATGATCCCGTTCATCGGGACGTCGGCCACGATCGACCCCACGTGGTTCCAGCAGGTCAGCCAGGCCGTCGGAGTCAGCACGCTGGTCAGCAACTACGGCGGTGTGGACCTCGGTTACGACTTCTCCGGCCCCGCCTACTCGGAGTTCATTACCAACCTGAACGCGGCAGCCTCGCAGTTCTCCGACGCGCCGAAATACAAGCAGCGCGGATCGACCCTGCACCTGTACGACGGGATCATCATGACCGCGCTCGCGATGGTCGCGACCAACAGCAAGGACCCCACCGTCTACAACCCGAAGATCAAGGAGATCGCGAACGGCACCTCGGGGGCGACAGATGTCCACACATATAAGGAAGGGATCGACGCCCTCAAGGCGGGCAAGTCAATCCGGTTCGTAGGCGCCGGCGGCCAGAACAACTTCGACCAGTACAACAGGCGGAATCTGAAAAACTCGATCGGATGACCGGGAGGGGCTAGGCCGGACCCCATGGCGATCTACGAAGCGGCGTTTGGCTTCGGCCTGGTCAGCATGTCGGTGATCGCGCTCGCGGCGGTCGGCTTCACGATGCAGTTCGGGATCACCAACATGATCAACCTCGCCTACGGGGAGGTCATGATCACGTCGGCGTACGTCGCCTACTACCTCGACCGCGCCGGCATCTCGATCTGGCTGGGCATGATCGCCGGCGGCCTGTTCGGCGCCGTCTTCTCGTTCGCCCTGAACCGCATCGTCTACGCGCCCTTTCAGCGCAAGGGCACCTCGAATCTCGGAATGGTGATCGTGTCGCTCGCCATCTCCCTGATGCTCGCCAACGCGCTGCTTCCGATCGTCACCTACAACAGCGTGTCGTACAGCGAGCACACCGGCAGCATCGTGCGCCTGGGTGGATTGGTGGTGACGATCAACCAGATGATCATCATCGGGCTGGCGATCGTGTTGATGATCGGCATCCACGCGCTCCTGCGCTACACCAGGCTGGGCAAGGCGATGCGCGCCACGGCCGCCAATCCCACGCTGGCCCGCAACTGCGGCATCCCCACGCAGCGGGTGATCGACATGGTCTGGCTGATCACCGGCGGTCTGTGCGGCGTGGCCGGCGTGGTGGCCGCGCTGAACTCGGACTCGTTCGCCATCGCCAGCGGGGCAGGCTTCCTGATCACCGCGCTCGCGGCGGCCGTGCTCGGCGGCGCCGGACAGCCGTACGGCGCGATGATCGGCGCGGTGATCATCGGCCTCATCACCGAGCTCAGCGCCGCCACCTGGTCGGCCGAGTACAAGGAGGTCGTGGCGTTCGGGATCCTCGTCCTGGTGATGGTGCTTCGGCCACAGGGCCTCCTGGCCAGGAGGGGCGCCCTGGCGGCGGCCGGATGAACACCTTCTACGCGACCAACCTGCTCGTGTACGCGGGCGTAGACATCATCGCCTGCATCGCGTTGAACCTTCAGTTCGGCGTCTCGGGCATCACCAACTTCGCGTTCATCGTCTTCCAGGCGGCCGGCGCCTACGCCGCCTCGGTGCTCTCCATGCCGCCGGATTCAAACCCCGACTACAGCTTCCAGCTTTACGTCGGCGGCTTTCAGCTGCCGTTCCCGCTACCCTGGATCGGCGGGGCTCTCGCGGGCGGCCTGGTGGCGATCCCGGTCGGGCTCGTGGTCCTGAGGAAGCTGCGCAGCGACTACCAGGCGATCGCGCTGCTCGTGACCTCGATCATCGCCAACACGGTGATCACGAACGCGCGGCCGTTACTGAACGGCGCGGCCGGCCTTGCCCTGGTCCCTCAGCCACTGCAGGACCAGATCGACCCCCGCAGCGATGAGTACTACTACTTCTACATCGCGCTGACGGCGGTGTGCGTCGGGCTGGTCTGGTTCGTGGCGGCGCGGATCGTCAACTCGCCTTACGGGCGCACGCTGCGCGCGATGCGCGAGCACGAGCTGGCCGCCACGGCTCTGGGCAAGAACCCGGTCGAGCTCAAGATGACCATCTTCATCGTCGGCGGTGTCATCGCCGGGCTGTCAGGCGCCATCCTGGTCGACTTCATAACCGCCTGGGCGCCGTCGGTCTGGCTGTACCCGGAGACGATCATCCTGTTCGCCGCGATCATCGTCGGCGGGCGCGGCAACAACGTCGGGGCGATCCTCGGAGCGCTCCTGGTCCCCGTCGGCTTGGAAGAGGTCACGCGCCAGCTGATCCAGATGGACATCGGGCCGCCGAACCTCATCCCCGCACTGGAATGGATCCTGATCGGCCTTTTCATCCTCGGGTTCCTGTGGTTCAGGCCGGAAGGCGTACGGCCCGAGCCGCGGCATGTGTTCCGTGGCGGTCCGGATGTCGGTGAGGTCGAGCATGGCCGTCTCGCCTGAGGTGCCGATGCTGGTCGCCGAGGATGTGCACCGGCAGTTCGAAGGCATTCATGCGGTCGACGGCGTCTCGCTCGAGGTCCCTCGCGGCAAGATCACCGGTTTGATCGGCCCGAACGGCGCTGGCAAGTCGACGTTCCTGGCGGTCCTGGCCGGAACGCTTCCCGCCAGCGGGGGACGGGTTGTGTTCGAGGGCGAGGACATCACGCGGCTGCCCGCCTACGGGCGCGCCCGCCGCGGTCTCGTGCGCACGTTCCAGCTGCCGTCTGAGTTCGCGCGGCTCACGGTCCTTGAAAATCTCCTGGTCGCGGCGCCCAAAAACCGCGGCGACTCGCTGTTCGGCGCACTGATGGGAAGGCGGTACTGGATCCAGGACGAGGAACGGCTCGTCGACGAGGCGCGCAGGCTGCTCAGGCGTTTCGGGATGGGTGCGAAAGAGTCTGACTATGCCGGCTTGATGAGCGGAGGCCAGAAGCGCCTGATCGAAATCATGCGGGCGCTGATGCTCCATCCTCGTTGCCTGCTGCTCGACGAGCCGATGTCAGGTGTCCATCCACGGATCGTCGAGGAGATCCAGCACTACCTCGAGTCGCTGCGCGCGGAGGGGCTGACGATCGTCATGGTCGAGCATGAGCTGCGCCTGGTCGAGCAGCTGTGCGACTCGGTCTTCGTGATGGCGCAGGGCAAGCTGATCGGAAGCGGGACCATGGCAAGCCTGAGGCGGCAGCGGGAGATTGTCGATGCTTACCTTGTTGGATAGGCAGCCGCTGGTGGAAGAGGCACGACCGTCGCCGAGCCTGCGGGCCGAGGCGGTCACATCCGGTTATGGCGGCGTGCCGGTCATCCGCGACATCTCGATCGCTGTCGGCCCCTCGGAGATCGTCGCCGTGATCGGCCCCAACGGTGCCGGCAAGAGCACTTTGCTCAAGAGCCTGGTCGGCATCCTCCATGTCACCGGCGGCAGGGTGATGCTCGGCTCGGACGACGTGACCAACCGCCCACCGGAGGAGCTCGCTCGGCGCGGCGTTGGATACGTGCCCCAGGTCAACGACATCTTCGAGCCGCTGACCGTCCTCGAAAACCTCGAGATGGGCGGGTATCTGCTTACGCCCCGCAAGATCAGAGAGCGCGTCGCCGACGTGGCCGCGGTGTTCCCGGCGCTGCCGCCCATGCTCAAGCGGCGCGCCGACAAGCTGAGCGGCGGCGAGCGAAAGATGCTCGCCATCGCCCGCGTCCTGATGCTCGATCCGCGGGTCTTGATCCTCGACGAGCCGACTGCCAATCTTTCGCCCAAGCTCGCCGACACGCTCCTGAAAGAGCACGTGAAGCGACTTGCCGCTGTCGGCAAGGCGGTGCTCATGGTCGAGCAGCGCGCGCGCGCTGCGCTCGAGGTCGCCGGCTGGACGGCCGTGCTCGTCTCGGGGGAAACGCGACTCGAAGGCCGGCCCGCCGACCTGCTGCGGCGCCGAGATTTCGAGGAGCTCTTTCTGGGTGCGGGCCCGCGCGCGACGCCCGACAGTCAACTGGATCAAAAGGAGAACGACGAGCCATGAAGCTGCTGACGTTTCGCGTGGACGGTGAAGCCCGGGTCGGCGTCGTGCGACCGGATGATGCGAGCCAGGTGGTCGAGGTCGCCGGTGCGCGGGACATGCTGTCGGTCATCGATGCCGGCGACGAAGCGCTCGACTCGATTCGCCAGGCGGTCTCGTCCGGGCGCGCCCACACCCATGAGCTGAGCAGCCTCCAGCTTCTGCCCCCGATTCCGCAGCCGCGCGGCAACGTGATCGCGATCGGCAGGAACTACGAGAAGCACGCGGCCGAAACCGCGCGCCTGGAAGGCCGCGAGCCCAGCCCGCCGACGATTTTCACGAAGGCGATCACTTCCCTGACCGAGCCTTACGCGGACATCGCGATCGATCCCTCGATCAGCGACAAGATCGACTGGGAGGTCGAGCTCGCGATAGTGATCGGCAAGGCCGGCGCCAACGTCAAGCGGCAGGACGCTCGCGAGCTCGTTTTCGGATACACCGTGCTCAACGACGTGACCGCCCGCGACATCCAGAGCGGCTGGGGCGGTCAGTACTTCAAGGGCAAGAGCCTGGACCGAACCTGCCCGACCGGACCGTGGATCGTCACCGCCGACGAGCTCGCCGACCCGCAGTCGCTCGGCCTGAGCCTGCGGATCAACGGCGAGGTCAAGCAGGACGGGAACACCCGGGACATGATCTACGCGGTCGACGCCGTCATCGAGTGGGTCTCCAAAGGCATGACCTTGCTGCCGGGCTCGATCATCGCCACGGGTACGCCCGACGGCGTGGGGTTCGCCCGGACGCCTCCCGAGTTCCTTCGCCCGGGCGACGTGATGGAGACGGAGGTCGAGCGACTCGGAATGCTCCGGAACCGAATCGTCGCCGCCGGCCGCGACTGAGCCGCCCTGCGGAGAGTCTCACTGCCGCTCTTCCTGAGCAAAGACGAGGCCGTTGCCGTTGATCCGCCACGTGGCGAAGGCGATGAGCCCGAAAATCGTCGCCATCGCAACCAGGATGGGCAAGACGATGGCGAGACCGACGTCATGCAGCACCGCTCCGGGGACCGCGGCAAGCGCCAGTGGCACCAACAGGAAGTACATCGCGACAAATCGCATGGTGTTTGCGAGGCGGTAGTCGGTGCGGGCTGGCAGCATGGCGTAACTTGCCAAACCGACTGTCTGACCCATCCAAACGAGCAGAAAAGCCACCAACGGCGCGGGCGCCAGGGCCCACAGGTACCGACCGGAGGCGGCGATCGCAAATTCGGTGAAAACCAACAGCGGCATCGCGAAGCGAAGGCCTCGCGCAAGCGTCCATGTCGTCAGACGCGCCCAGAGCGCCGAGCCCGAAAGCCACCATAGGGGTTTGCCGATGTCGCGCCCAAGGCGTATACCGGAGCCCCAACCCCACAGCACGATCAGGAGCGCGACGTTGGCGGCGAGGAATGAGGTGCCAGAGGGGTTTCGCGACGCCGCAACGCCAAGCGCTGTCCCGATGGCGGCAGCGATCACGCCCAGCACCACCTGCAGCTGCAATCCGCCGCGACCACGCCTCATCGCGAGCCATTCCGTCCAGAGGACGATCAAGGCTCCCGCGGGTGCGTTGACTCCAGACGCGGACTCGGCTTGGCGCTTGGGAGTTGGCCGATTGTGAGCTTGGCCGGCCGTATCGGTGCGGCGACTGCGGAAGCCCAACATCCCGCCCCGCGCCTTCATGGCGCGACGAATGGCGAAGACCTTGGTCGACGTCGCCCAGAGCTCGGGATATGAGTCACCCGCCAGCCCAACCCCCGCCACCACCAGGGCGACCGCCGTCGCCGGCAGAAGCATCTGGGCCCATGCCTCTCCGCTGAACGCCTGAAGCATCCAGCTCCCCGGCGGGATGGCATCGCTTATCCGGCTGAGCTGAATGGGAGGCGATCCAAACCCCGTGATGCGGGCCAGCGCCGCCAGCGTCGCGCCCGCGCCGGCGATGGTGATGGCAACCCCCAAAGCCGCCATCACATGCGTCGGGGCAAATCGCTGCAGGTTGAAGGTCAACAGGCGCGCTCCAAAAACGATTCCACCGTATGCGACGAGCGCAAGCACCGAACCGCGAGCCAGGCAAACACGACACGCGGATCGAGCCCTGCTCCAATGACAAACCGCGCGTCGGCTGGAGACTGAAACGCCGCCGGCGGGCTCGCCGAAGAGAGCCAGATCGCAACCCCCAGCGGCAGCAACGTGACCCCCGGGATGAGGTGGGCCAACGGTCCCAGGCGGGCGGCGAGCTCATGCGCCGCGGGAAGATGACGCAGCTGTGATCCGATCACCACTCGGTTGATCAGCGACGGAATCAGCCAGACGAGGAAGATCAGCCACGGTAGCAACCGTCGCGGATTACGCCGGATGACTCGGACGCGATTGACGAAAAGTCGCCAGTCCAGCCAGAGGAGCGCGGTCAAGATCGAATGCTCACCGGACGATGTCGAGGAATGTCTCCTCGAGAGTCTTGTGGCCGTACCGGTCGAGCATCTCCTGGAGCCCGCCCGCGGCGACGGCGCGGCCCTTGTTGAGGATCAACATTCGGTCGCAAAACTCCTGCACGTTGGCCAGGAGGTGAGTGCTTACGACCACGGTCACACCCTGGTCGCGCACCTCGAGCAACAGGTTCCGCAGCTCACGCTGGCCGCGAGGGTCGAGCCCGATCATGGGCTCGTCCAGCAGCAGGACCGGCGTCGCCGCGAGGAGCGTGGCGGCGATCAGAACACGCTGACGCATACCCTTTGACAAGGCTTCGCCCAGGGTGTCTCGCTCGTCTTCCATGCCAAGGCGGTTGAGCAGCTGCTCCGCACGCCCTTGCCATCCCTCGGGCAACCGGCAGCTGCGGCCGACAAACACCATGTGCTCCCAAACCGTCAGCATCTCGTAGACCTCTGGCGTTTCGGTGATGAGGGCCATCTGACGACCGCGGTTGGAACCGAGTTGGACACCTCGCCAGGTGATCAGTCCGGCGTCGGGCCGAATCAGCCCAGCGAGGCACATGAGCGTGGTCGTCTTGCCGGCCCCGTTTGGACCCAGCAGCGCCAGGATCTGTCCAGTGGAAATGTCGAAGTCGAGGTGGTCGATGGCGACCGTCTTGCCGAATCGCTTCGTCAGGGCCGAAACGGCGAGGCCGCCAGGTCCGGGATCTTGCGCAAGCATTGCCGGCTGACTCACATAACTTCAACGCGTGGCCGGCGAAGGCCGCGTCAGGATCGTGCTAACTACGTGCTGAAGG
>VBHA01000057.1 GCA_005889495.1 Chloroflexota bacterium | reverse complement strand
AGGAGCGCATCGAGATGCGCGACGAACCTGGGCCGGGAACCCTAACGCCGGCATTCGGCTGCCCGAGCCGAAGAGACGCGCTTTGGCGGGCGGAGGAGCAGCCTCAGGGTGAGGGCGCGGCTCCCGTCCCCGCCCAGACCGACCGGCATGCCTCCCGGGCGACGGCGATCGAGAAGCCGCGGCGGAGGAGCTTTGGGCCGACCGCTTCAAGCAACTCCCGGTAGCCTGCCGGCCGGCTGCGGGTGGCGAGCCGGGTGGCAAGCCGGGTCGCGGCGGCAAGCTGGGCCTGGGGGTCGAAGCCGGCCAGGGCCGCATCGGCCATCCGCCGGTCCACCCCCCGTGCCGAGAGCTCGGCCGACAGAGCCAGCGGGCCATGCGTCCCCGAGCGCCGTCGGACGTGGCCGGCCGCGAAGGAGGCATCGTCGAGGTAGCCGAGCTCGACGAGCCGGTTCACGGCACCCTCGACCTCGTCATCGTCATAGCCCCGCCGGGCGAGCTTCCGCCGCACCTCGGCCCGTGAGTGGGCCCGGCCGGCGAGGAGCCTCAAGCCGGCGTCGATGGCCGGAGCACGAGAGGCCGGGGGTCCGAAGGCGCGGCCTCTAGAGCTCTTCCGCGGCACTCGCGGGCGCCCTGACGGGGCCGCCGACGCGCAGGGGCGGCGCGCTGGCCACCGCCTTCTCCCGCACCTTCGCTTCGATCTCGGCCGCAAGGCTCGGGTTCTCGCGCAGGTAGTTGCGCACGTTCTCCCGGCCCTGGCCGAGGCGTTGGTCGCCGTACGACATCCAGGTCCCGCTCTTCTCTAGGACCCCGTATTCGACCGCGGCATCGATGAGGGAGCCCTCGCGCGAGATGCCCTCGTTGAAGAGGATGTCGAACTCCGCGGATCGAAACGGCGGCGCGACCTTGTTCTTGACGACCTTGACCTTGACCCGCGCGCCGACCGAGTCGAGACCGTTCTTGATCACTTCGACCTTGCGGATGTCGAGCCGCACCGAGGAGTAGAACTTCAGAGCCCGTCCGCCGGGCTGCGTCTCGGGGTTGCCGAACATGATGCCGACCTTCTCGCGCAGCTGGTTGAGAAAGACCACCGAGCAGTTCGATTTCGAGATGGCGGCCGTGAGCTTGCGCAGCGCCTGCGACATGAGTCGCGCCTGCAGGCCCATATGCGAGTCACCCATCTCGCCTTCGATCTCCGCCTTCGGCACCAGCGCCGCGACCGAGTCGATGACGATGATGTCCACCGCGTTGGACCGGACCAGCACCTCGACGATCTCGAGTGCCTGCTCGCCCGTGTCCGGCTGGCTGATCAGGAGGTCGTCGATCTTCACGCCTATGCGCGAGGCGTAGAGCGGATCGAGCGCGTGCTCGGCATCGACGAAGGCGGCCACGCCCCCCGCCTTCTGCGCTTCCGCGATCACGTGCAGGGCGAGGGTCGTCTTGCCGGCGGATTCCGGACCGTAGATCTCGGTTACGCGCCCGCGCGGGATGCCGCCCACCCCAAGCGCGAGGTCCAGCGGCAGCGCGCCGGTCGAGATCACCGTCACCTCCCCGCGCTGGGCGACGTGCTCGCCGAGGCGCATGATCGCGCCCTTGCCGAATGTCTTTGTGATGTGGCCGACTGCTGATTCGAGTGCTTTGTCTCTTTCCAATTTGTTGCTAGATGCCTCCTGGGTCGTTTGGGCAAGTGTCGGGGGGCGAGGTTGTTGGCGCAATGCAGCTTGTTAAGACCTTATACGAACAGGCGTTCGCTGTCAAGCGGGCCTCGAGGCTGCGGCGCGAAGGCTGCGAGCCTCCGCGATCAGCATACGCAAGGCCTCCGCCGCGGCCTGCCGCCGGACTGACGAGCGGTCACCGTCGAACTTGAACTCGCGCGACGTGACATGGACGTCCGAGGCGACGGCAACGTAGGTCAGCCCGACCGGCTTGGTGGTCCCCTCCGCCGCCGGCCCCGCGATCCCCGTGACGGCGACGCCGAGGCTGCTGCCGAGCCTCGAGCGCACCCCCTCGGCCATCGCCTCCCCCACCTCGCGGCTGACCGCGCCGACGGCATCGAGCAGTGACTGGGCCACCCCGAGCTGTTCGCGCTTGACATCGTTGGAGTAGGCGATCACGCCCCCGACGAAGTACTCCGAGCTTCCGGGCTGTTCGGTGATCAGCGAACCGATCATGCCTCCGGTGATGGACTCGGCCACGGACACGGTCAGACCGGTTCCCCGCAGGACCTCGGCCAGCCCGGCGGGTGAACCTTCGGGCGCGCCGCCGCCGACGGCGGCACGCATCCGCGATGTGTCGAAAAGGCCCAGGAGGTGGCGGAAGCGCCACAGGTAGTCGAGCCCACTCCACAGTGTGAAGGCCACCGCGATCGCGACCGCGATGCCGGCCAGCGGCACGAGGACCGGGTAAGGCCTCTGCAGGATCAGCAGCGCGACCGCGCTCATCTGGGTGACCGTCTTCGTCTTGCCGAGCGGCGCCGCGGCGATGACGCGGCCCTGGCTGGCGGCCACCGAGCGAAGGATGGTGATGATCAGCTCGCGCGAGAAGATGACGACCACGACCCACGCCGCGACCAGACCCTCCTGGACGAGGACGATCAGCACCGACAGGACGAAGAGCTTGTCGGCGAGCGGGTCCAGGAACTTGCCGAGGTCGCTGACCGAACCGCTCCGGCGGGCGAACTCGCCGTCGAGTGTGTCGGTGAACGAGAAGACGATGAACAGCAGCGCCGCGAGCTGGTCGTGGCCGGGGAAGCGCAGCAGCAGGAGCGCCATCAAGACCGGGATGGCGACCAGCCGGCTGACGGTGAGCGCGTTGGGGACGTTCATCGCTTGCCTCCGAGAAGTTTGCGACTACTCGATGCCCAGGCGCTCCAGCAGCTCGTCGACGTCGGGTAGGGTCATCAGGACCTCACGCGACTTCGACCCCTGGTATCCGCCGACCACGCGGTGCTCGGCCAGCTGGTCGACGATCCGGCCCGCGCGTGAGTAGCCGACGTTGAACTTTCTCTGCACGAGCGACACCGAGGCGGCCCCTTCCGCCGCGACCGCTCGGGCCGACCGCGCGAAGAGGGGGTCGAGCTTGCGCTCCTCACGCCTCTCGCCCTCCCACTCCGAGCCCGCGCCCTCTTCGAGGATCTCTTCCATGTAGCGTGGCGCCCCCTGCGACTTCCAGAAGTTGACGACTCCTTCCACCTCCGGGTCGCTGACGAATGCACCCTGGATGCGCGTCGGCTTGCCCGCATCGACGGGCTGGTACAGCATGTCCCCGCGTCCCAGCAGCTTCTCCGCGCCGCCGGTGTCGAGGATGACCCGGCTGTCCACCTGCGAGCCGACCGCGAAGGCGATGCGGGACGGGATGTTGGCCTTGATCAGGCCGGTGATGATGTCCGTGGACGGGCGCTGCGTGGCGATGATGAGGTGGATGCCGACGGCACGCGCGAGCTGCGCGATGCGGCAGATGAGCTCTTCGATCTCACCCGCGGCGACCATCATCAGGTCAGCCAGCTCGTCGATCACGATCACGACATAGGGCAGCGTCCGGGCGAGCTTCTGCACGGCCTTGTCGTTGTAGCCGGCGATGTTGCGCACGCCCTCGCTCGAGAACAGCTTGTAGCGGCGGTCCATCTCGGCCACAGCCCACCGCAGCGCGGCCGCGGCCTGGTGCGCCTCGACGAGAACCGGCAGCGCGAGGTGTGGCAGGCCGTTGTAGCCCGTGAGCTCGACGCGCTTGGGGTCGATGAGGAGCAGGCGGAGATGGTCGGGCGTGACCTGGAAGAGCAGGCTCGTGATCAGCGCGTTGATGCAGACGCTCTTGCCCTGCCCGGTGGCGCCCGCGATCAGCAGGTGGGGCATCCGGGTCAGGTCGGCGACGATCGATTGACCCGAGACGTCGTTGCCCAGGCCCAGCGCGAGCTTGTTGGTGCCTTCGCGGAAGGCGGCCGTCTCGATGACCTCTCTGATCGTGACCAGGCTCGCCGATTTGTTCGGAACCTCGATCCCGACCGCGGACTTGCCTGGAATCGGCGCCTCGATGCGCAGCGGCGCCGCGGCCAGCGCGAGGGAGAGGTCGTTTTGCAGCGCGGTGATGCGCTTGACCTGCACGCCCGGCCCGGGCTGGACCTCGAACTGGGTCACGGCCGGGCCCGGGTTGACGCCAACGACCTTGCATTCCACGCCGAAGGTGGTGAGGGTCGTCTCGATCACCCTGACGTTGCGCTTGATCTCGTCCGCCATCCGCTCGCGGCGCGCGGTCACGGTGTCGAGCAGCGTGATCGAGGGAAGCTTCCACTCGATCTCGGGCAGGTCGTCCTCGGGCTCGGCCACGACACGCAGCACAGGCGCGGGCGGGCGCAGCGGCTCGCTCTCCTTCTTCTCCTCGACCGGCTCGGGGACCGGCTTCCGGACCGCCACCGGCTCGGGTTCCTCGACCTCCCAGGGGCTCGGCTGCTCCCTGGGCGCCGGCGCGGTCGCGAAGCTGGCCGCGGAGCGGGTGAGCGTGTCAGAGCCGGCCGGCACCGACTTTGCGTTCTTGGCCTTGTCGACGGCGGGCACGGCAACGAGGTCACGCATCCGGGCGCGCTCGGAGTTGGCCGCGCGCAGGGCGCCGACCGCGGTCCCGACGAGAGCTCCGGGGCTGAAGTGCACCGTGACGATCAGGCCTATGACGAGGCCCGCGATGAGCAATCCCCAGGCACCGACCTCGGTGAGCGGGCCTTTGAGCGCGTCAGCGATGTCGGTCCCGACCACTCCGCCGGCGTGCGCCGCGAGGCCGAAGAGACCCACGAGCGAGGCGACCGCGACCACTCCGGCGACCACGTCGACCGTCCGCGGACGCGGCGCCTTCGGCCACAGGAGGTAAGCGCCGAGGGCGAGCACGGCGCCCAGTGGTACGAACCACGCGACTCCGAACGCGGTGAGCATCCCGTCGCGGATCGCGGTGAGGATGGAGCCGGCGTGGCTCAGGATGCCGAGAAGCCCGAGCAGGGCCGCCAGGAGGAAGAGCACGCCCAGGATCTCTCGGACCTGGAGCGAGCTGAGGCGCGGCCGGGCTGCGCGCTTGCTCCGTTTGGAACGCGAGGACGAGGCGCGGCGTGAGCCGGATCGATTCGAGCTTCGGGATGTGGTGCGACGCATGCTGCGGGCCCTAGAGCCGATTGGATTCTAGCAAGCGGGTGGCGGCATACTCTCCGGCGTGGCAATCGACCCGTTCGCGGAAGCCGAGGTCCGCTACAACTCGCTCGTCGAGGAGCGGCGCATCGGAAGCCTGCAGCCGCGTGCCTTCCGGGTCGCCGTGCGCGACCTGGCCGTGCTCGACAGCGAAGGCAGGAGGTGGATGCTGGGCCCGGAGGACGGGATCTGGTACCGGCGGGAGAACGAGCGGTGGCTGCAGGCAGACCCGCCGCGCCGTTTGGTCTGCCCGTCTTGCGGACACCACAATCTGGGACGGCACAGCTTCTGCGTCGAGTGCGGCCACCGGCTGAACCGCTAGCCCTCCTCCCCATTCATGGGGAAGTGGCGCCGTCAGGCGCCGATGGGGCAGCGCCGGAGGGGGCGCCGGACGGGGCTAGTGGCGCACCTGGGCCTGGGCGATCCCGTAGGCCAGCCCCAGGGCCACGGGAAGGAGCGCGGCGAGGAACCAGAGCCTCCACCAGAGCGGCCGCTGCTCGCCCTGCACCATCTCGAACCCGCAGAAGCCGCAGTAGCGGTCGAACGGTCCCGCGATACCGCGGCAGCGGGCGCACTGGTGGATCTGCAGGCCGCAGTGCGCGCAGCGCTGCTCTTCCCCAGAGTGGTTCATCACCATCGCCGGCTGGTCGCAGCGAGGACACAGGCTCGGCGCGACGAGCGCAAGAGGCGGAAGCTTCATATCTCCGTCACGACAGGGATCACCATAGGTCGGCGGCGTGTCTGCCTGTAGACCGTCTTCGAGACCGCGTCGTGGATGGCCTCCTGGAGCAGGCTCACCTCGGGGTGCGAGTCGGTGAACTGCCGGATGCTTTCCAGGGCCGCCTCCCGCGCGTCCGCCATCAGCCGCGTCGAGAGCTCCGGCTCGATGACCCCGCGCGACACCAGGTCGGGGCCGGTCCGCACGCTGCCGGTGTCGCGGTCGAGCGTCAGCGTGACCACCAGGATCCCGTCCTCGGCCAGGTGGCGCCTGTCGCGCAGCACGACCTGCTCCACGTCGCCCACACCAAGCCCGTCGACGTAGACCAGGCCGGTCCCGACCTTCTCTCCCCTCACCATCGATTCACCGTCCAGCTCGACCGTCTCGCCGTCCTCGACCACGGCGATCCGTTCCTGGGCGAGGCCGGCCTCTCGCGCGAGCTCGGAGTGAAGCAGAAGCTGGCGATACTCGCCGTGGACGGGGATGAAGAACCTCGGCCGGACCGCATCGAGCATCTCGCGCAGCTCGTCGCGGTGCGCATGCCCAGTGACGTGCACGTTCCCGACCTCGGAGTAGAAGACGCGCGCGCCATGCCGGTACAGGTTGTTGACTGTCTGGTGGACCATCCGCTCGTTGCCCGGGATGGGCCGGGCCGAGATCACGACCCAGTCGTCTTTGCGCACGTTGAGAAACGGATGGCGCTGCGCCGCAAATCGCGTCAGTGCTGACAACGGCTCGCCCTGGCTGCCCGCGGTAAGCAGGAGCAGCCTCGCCGCCGGAACCTTGTCGACGTCGGCGAGCGGGATCACGACCCCGTCCGGAACGCTGAGAAAGCCAAGCTCGCGCGCCGTCTTGAAGTTCTGGACGAGGCTGCGGCCGACGATCGCCACGCGGCGGTCGAATTGAGCCGCCATCCGAACGAGGTGCTGCATGCGGTGGATGTTGGACGCGAAGTTCGCGACCACGATCCGCCCGGGCGCTTCGGCGAAGATGCGCTCGAAGGCGCTGTGCAGGTCTCGCTCCGAGCCCGAATGGCCCTCTCGCTCGGAGTTCGTCGAGTCGCTGAGGAGCAGCAGCACGCCTGCGTCGCCCAGCCGTCGAAAGCGATCCATATCGGTCGGGTTGCCGTCCGGCGGCGCCGGGTCGAGCTTGAAGTCACTTGTGTAGACGACCCGGCCGACGGGTGTCTCGATGGCCAGGGCGACCCCGTCTGGAATGGAGTGGCACACCGCGATCGTCTCGACCCGGAAGGGGCCGAGCTGCACCGAGTCCCCGACCCGCACCTCTCGCAGGTCCGACTCGCGCAGGATTCGGTGCTCCCTCAGCTTGGGCTTCAGCAGGCCAAGGGTGAGACGAGTCCCGAACACCGGCGCGTTGAGCTTCTGCAGGGCGAACGGGAGGCCGCCGATGTGGTCCTCATGCCCATGCGTTAGGAAGATCCCCAACACCTCGCGGTCACGCTGAAGGAGGTAGGAGATGTCGGGCAGGATCAGGTCGATGCCGGGCGTGTCCTCCTGCGGAAACATGAGGCCGGCGTCGACGACCAGGACCTTGTCCTGCCACTCGAGCGCCCACATGTTGATGCCGACCTCGCCAAGCCCGCCGAGCGGGAGGTACCGGAGACGGCCGGCAAGGGGTCCCCGTGAACTCACGCCGCAGACTCTGAGTCCGTGGGGACTTCTACAACAGGCGTAGCTGCTCGGACTCCGTTTTCGACACCGCGACGGGCGCAGGCGCAGGCGGCGCAAGGAGCTGGTCGAGGTAGCGGCGCAGCGCGTCGAAGTCGCGCTCCAGGTCGGCAACCAGCGAGCCGTTGTGGAGGGCCGCGGCCGGGTGGTACAGCGGCACGTACGCGATGTCGCCCCTCTTGATCATGCTGCCATGGATGCGGGAGATCGAGCCCTGCCCGGGCATCAGGCGCTCGAGCGCGTGCCTGCCGAGGATGAGCACGACCTTCGGCTTGACCAGGGCCAGCTGCTCCTTCAGGTAAGGCGAGCAAGCCTCGACCTCGTTGGGCATCGGGTCGCGGTTCATCGGCGGCCGGCACTTGAGCACGTTGGTGATGTAGACGTCGCCCCGGCTGAGCGAGATCCGCGCCAGCAGCGTGTCCAGGAGCTTGCCCGCGGCGCCGACGAACGGCTCCCCCTGTCGGTCCTCGTTGAATCCCGGCGCCTCGCCGACGATCATGACATCGGCCGGACACGGTCCGACGCCTGGCACCGCCTGCGTGCGCGTCGCGTGCAGTCCGCAGTTCTTGCACGACCGGATGGTGTCGTGGAGCCGTAGAAGCTCCGGTGAAGCGCTAAGCGACTTTGACTCCGCGCCTGGTGAAGGTTATGTACTCGCCCGCCTCAGCCACCGTCTTCATGACCGACTTCAGCTGCTCGTCGGTGAGGGGGACGAGCGGAAGCCGGAAGGGTCCCGCGTTGAAGCCCATCGCATTGAGCACCGACTTGATCGGCACAGGGTTCGCGGCCGTCGTCATCAGCGCCTTGATCACCGGCAGCAGGCCCCCATGGATGTCGCGTGCGGTGGCGTTGTCGCCTTTGCGGTGCGCCTCGATCAGGCGTGCCATCGAGCGGCCGGCGATGTGGGAGACGACGCAGATCACACCGTGACCGCCCACCGCCAGGACCGGCAGCGTCCAGCTGTCGTCGCCGCTCCAGACCTTGAAACGCTCCGGCTTGCCGGCGCAGACCAGCCCGATCTGATCGAGGTCGCCGCTTGCTTCCTTGACGCCGAGGATCCCCGGCAGCTCCGCGCAGCGCAGCGTCGTGGCCGCGGTCATGTTGACCGCCGTCCGGCCTTGGATGTTGTACATGATCGTCGGACCGACCTCGGAGATGGCTTTGAAGTGCTGGAACATGCCCTCCTGCGGGGGCTTGTTGTAGTACGGCACGACGGCGAGAAGAGCGTCGGCGCCGGCCTTCATCGCCAGCTCCGAGAGCTCGACCGAGTGGTGGGTGTCGTTGCTGCCGGTGCCCGCAACCACGGTCTTGCCGGGGATGGCTTCCTTGACCGCCCGCAGCAGCTCGATCTTCTCCGCGTCCCTGAGGCTGGGTGACTCCCCCGTGGTGCCCGAGACGACGACTCCGTCGGACCCGTCGGCCACGAGCATCCGCGCCAGGTTGCCCGCGGCCTCGTAGTCGACGGCGCCGCCGGCCTTGAAGGGCGTGACCATGGCGGTCAACAGGGTCCCGATCTCTGTGGTCATACCTTCACTGCTCCCATCTCGATGGCTTGCTCCGCGATCTGGACCGCGTTCAGCGCCGCGCCCTTCCGCAGGTTGTCGGACACGATCCACAGGAGAAGACCGTGCTTCGACGACACGTCCTCCCGGATCCGGCCGACGTAGACCTCGTCCTTGCCCGCGACATCGTGTGGAGTCGGGTAGAGCCTCGCGTGGGGGTCGTCCTGGACGATCACGCCGGGTGCGGCGCCGAGCAGCGCTCGGGCTTCGTCGGCGCTGATCCTGTCTTTGGTTTCGACGAACAGCGACTCGCCGTGGCCGACCGGGACTGGCACCCGAACGCAGGTGGCCGCGATGCGCAGATCGGGCTCGTGGAGGATCTTCCGCGTCTCGTTGACGATCTTGACCTCCTCCTCGTTGTACCCGCCGGCCTCAGGGTGCCAGCCGCCGGGCACGACGTTGTGCGCGAGCTGATAGGGGTAGACAGCCAAAGGCGGCTCTGTGCCTTCGGCGATCGCCTTCGTCTGCTCCTCGAGCTCGTCGACGAGGAGTCTCCCTGCGCCAGACGCCGACTGGT
>VBHA01000186.1 GCA_005889495.1 Chloroflexota bacterium | reverse complement strand
TGTTGCCGTAGTGGTAGTCGCCGTGGACCAGCGTCGGCATTCTCTCGACCGGAAGCTGCGCCGCCAGCAAACCGGCGAGCTCGCCTGCCCTTTGCGTGAGCTCCTCGGGCGCGCGCTTCATGAGCATCGCCCAGCGCATCATCTCGACCTGGAGGGTGACCGCGTCCTCGCCGCCGATGCCCGTCTGTTCGAGGGGCAGGGCCTGGAGGCGCTTGAGGACGTCGATCGCGTTGCTCGCGATTGCCTTCGGCTCTTGCTCCTGCGCCGTCTTTTCTATCCGCATGCCCTGCACCCGCTCCATCAGGATGAAGGGCCGGCCGTCGACGATCGGCTCGTCGCTGATCACCGGGACGTTGGGGGTGGGGAGGCCCGCCTCGTGGAGCGCCTGCATGATCCGGCCCTGGCGCATCACGTCGGCGGTGCCGGCGATGCGCGCGCCGGGCGGCGGCAGCCGGAGCACATATCTGTTGTCCTCGGCCTCGACGAAATAGGTGAAGCCGGAGTGGCCCTCGGGAATCGCCTCGATGGATCTGATTCGCTGACCGATGGCCTTCTCCAGATCGCCCCGGATCTTGTCCTCCCCATTCATGTGGAGGTGGCCTTGTCCTCCCCATTCATGGGGAGGTGGCGCGCAGCGCCGGGGGGCAGCGCCGCAGGGGAAGGGCTGATGGGGGTGCCACGGTTAAGATTCGACCACATGCTCCGGTTGGCGGGCATCGTCGCCCTCTTCGTCCTAGCAGCCTGCGGCCAGACCACCGTCAATGCGGGACCTTCGCCGTCACCCGTGATCGCCGCCGGGAACTGGAACCAGAACCTGACCCTCAGCGGCGACCTGCCGGGCCAGATCACGACCGTGGTCCCCGACCAGGGCACCCAGCAGACCTTCTGCTCGGGGGCGAAGGTGCGCAACGGCGAGACGTGGTCGGACAGCTTCTACGCCGCCATCGACACGAGCGGGAGCCAATGGCAGCTGAACATCATCGTCGAGAACTTTCGCGGGCCGGGGACGTACAGCAGCCGCGACGTCAAGATCTCGCTGCAGGCGCCGGACAGCTCGAAGGCGTGGCTGAACCAGGACGCCGACACGGCGAACCACCTCGCGGCGGACAAGGTGACCTTCGTCATCGACCGCACGTTCCAGTCGGGCACGATCGACGCCTTCTTGACCAACGCGTCGTCGGGGAAGCGGGGGGCGGAGCACATCACCGGCACCTGGAACTGCAGGGGCTGAGGCTCGAGCGGTGGAGGTCCATTTCGACGGCCACTGCTTCGGATGCGGGCCACTCAACCCGGATGGCCTGCAGCTGAAGTTCGAGCCGGTCGAGGACGGCTCCTCGGTCGCCTCGTACGAGGTGCCTCCGCGCTTCCAGAGTTGGGCCGGGATGGCGCACGGAGGGATCGTGTCCCTGATGTTGGACGAGGCCGTGGGCTGGGCGGCGTGGCACGCGGGCCACCCGGGCGTGACCGGGCGGCTGCAGGTGTCGCTGCGGCGGCCGCTGAAGCTGGGCGAGCGGGTGCGGATCGTGGGCCGGGTGGAAAACGTCCGCCGGACGCTGGTCTACGTGACCGCGTACGTCGAGAACGCCGACAACGGGTCCCGGGTGGCCGACGCCACGGCGACCCTGGTCGAGGTTAAGGCTGTAGTCGAGCCGATCGACCGGTAGTCACAATGCGTTCTTGTGGGCATGAGCGACGTCCAGGCGCCTGCCCGGCGCCTCCTGAACTCGTTTCGGAGCGGCCGGGCGCTTCAGATCGGGGCTGGAGTCGTCGTCGTGCTGATCGTGCTCTTCGTCGTGGCGCTCGTCTACGGCGAGCTGCCGGAGTTCCTGAACCCACTGGGGGTGCAGCTCCGGGACTTCATGCGCCGCAACGATTTCCTGCCGGGTTATGCGCTGCTGTACCTGGAGGAATCGGGCGTGCCGCTGCCGGCGCCCGGTGACGTGTTCGTGATGTACGTGGGCGCGCACGTGCCGCATCACTGGGCCGCGTGGATCGCCGCCTGGCTGGGCCTGATCCTGGCGGTGGTCCTGGGCGCGACCAACCTCTATTTCATCTCCAAGCGCTGGGGCCGGCGGCTGGCCACGAGCCAGTTCGCCGAGTACGTCCACCTGAGCCACGACCGGCTGGACCGGGCGGAGATCTGGTTCAAGCGCTACGGCGTGCTGGCGATCATCTTCGGCCGCCACATCCCTGGATTCCGGATCCCGATCACGGTGGCGTGCGGCGTGTTTCAGATCCCGTACCGGGTCTTCGCGCCGAGTGTGGCGGTATCGACAGCGATCTGGGCGGGGGTGGTGCTGTTCATCGGGGTGAACTTCGGGCCACGGCTGGGAGACCTGCTGCGGGCACACACATATCTCTATTTCGTCTGGGCGGCGATCGTGGTGGCCCTGGTGGGGAGCATCTTCATCCGCCAGCGGCGGCGGGCGGCTCTGGCCGGGAGGGCCGGCCATCAGGCCGCGGCCGATCGGCCGGTAGAATCACCGAGTTCGTCCGAGACCTAGCCGGTTAGCGTCGGGGGCTGGCGCAGTTTGGCAGCGCGCACGGTTCGGGACCGTGAGGCCCCGGGTTCAAATCCCGGGCCCCCGACCAAAACTTGAATTCAGAAACGTCCCGCTGGCGGAGGAACGTGATAGCTCCGCTGTAGCACTGCACAAATTGTGTACAAATCTTTGAACTAACTCCTCGGCCGCGCTTACTGAAGCGGGTCGCCTTCGTCGGGATCCACTCCGCTGGCTAAAGCCTGTCCTGGCTTGTGGGCA
>VBHA01000185.1 GCA_005889495.1 Chloroflexota bacterium | reverse complement strand
GGGAGCCGGAGCAGTCGGGGGTGTGCCACCCGTCGTGATCGCGTAGTTCTCGGTGGCCCACTGCCCGAGGCCGAAGACCACCGGCCCGGCGACCTGGTTGCTGCCCCACACCACGCCCGGATTGAGCGGATCGGGCGTGGCCCCCGAGTAGTCGCCCCAGCGGCAGGGATTGGCGGTGCAGTTGCCCTGGAACAGCGTCTCCTGGTCGGGACCGCTGCTACTGGCCAGCACGACTTCGCCCGGGTCCATCTGGCCGAGCGGCGTCGATCTGGTACGGGTCTGGGCGCCGATGAGAGGCAGCAGGGAGGAGCTTCCGCGGTTGTAGGAGATCATCGCGTCGTTGCCCGCGGCGGACGGCGAGATGGCCGCGTTCCAGAAGTAGTCGGTCGCGCTCGCCAGCTGACCCTGTTGGCGAATGGCCAGCGAGCCGGGCAGGAGCTCGTACCACCGCACGATCGATCGACCGGAGCCGGCCACAGTCTGCTGCGTCCACACCGCCTCGGCCCCCGCGCTGGGATCGAAGAGTGCGACCGCCTGCGTCAGCCGCCCGTCCAGGCTGTCGATCAGGTAGCTCGTGCCAGGCTGGGGCACGCTGGGCGGGGCGGCGAAGTTGCTGCCGACCGAGATGTCGCCGTTGGCCACGAGCAACGGGCCCGGCGTCATGTGCCAGACCATCACTTTCGACTGCGGCGTGACCGACGGGTCGTGCGCGGCGACGATGTAGCCGTTCGCCGAAGAGTCCGCGGTGTTGGCCGGCACAGGCGTGAAGGCCGGCATCCCGTCGCCGTTCTTCAGGACGTGGGTTGCGTCGGCGAAATGGGTCACGGTGACGGATCCGCTGCAGGTCGATTGGCTCGCGGGCGGCTTGGGGATGGCCGTGATGTCGGCGGTGACGAAAGGAAGCGAGGACTGGCTGCCGTCGTAGATGTTGGTCCCGAAGATCACAAAGTTCGCGTCGTGGCCGAGCTTGGGATAGTCCGGGATGTTGGCGCCCGTCGGGTTCGAATAGCGGCACCAGCCGCCCGCGAGGTCGTTCGGGTCGGCGGTCTTCGACCAGCCGAAGAGGATGTAGGTGCTCGTGAAGTTCGAGTTGAAGGCGACCGCCCCGTAGAACCACCGGTTGCCCTGGGGGTCCCACTGGATCTGTGGGTCGCTGGTGGCCAGGCTGGACGGCGTGCCGGTGAACGTCCCGAGGTCGGTCGAGCTGAGCAAGGTGAGGTTGTTGCGGTCGTAGACGGCGACCATCTGATTGACGAACTCCAGGTATCGGGTGGGACCGATGGCACCGGTGGAGTCAGGCGGGGTCGGCTGGTAGCCCTCGTCGGCGGCGGAAAGGCCGGGGGTGTTGAGGCCGTTGAACGGCGCGGGCGAGCTGGGGCCGGCGGGTTCGGCCGGCGTCGAGGTGCCTGCGGGCACTTCCGCCGCGGCCTTGAGCTTCGCCTTGCGGAGGGCCGCGGGATTCATGGTCCGGAGCGGCGGCGACTCGTGGCCGGCGGGCTTGTGGCGTTGACCTGGGGTCAGCAGCTTTGCCTGTGTGTGGCCGACAGGCGTGATGGGGGTGCCGTGACCAGGACTGGGGGCGGCCACGACCGCAACGGGGGCGAGAAGCGTCAGGCATGCGGCGACAGCCAGGGCGGCCGCCCAAGGTACCCCCACGGTTCGGCCCACAAAAAACTCCCAGCCATGTCACCGCGACGAGGCGCGATGTTGATCGCAGATTATGGGCCTCCGCCGGGCCGCCAACCAACCAAAATTTGCCGGGCCACGGGCCGGCGAGCCGTCTTCAGGATCACGACTTCGACTTCCTGATGTCTCGCATATATAGATGACGCGAAGTGCGGCCTAGCTCGGAAAAGGGCATGCGCCAGACGCGGGCGTTTTCTTGTCGTGCTGCTTGCGGCCGCGCTGTATTTCGGCGCCCTCAGCGTGTTCACTACGATCTCCGCCCTCGTGCCGGGGATGATCCGCGCTCGGCTGTGGACCAGTCTTCCGTTCGGTGCCGTCGTGATAGCGATCGCGACGATCCCCACCGCGTTTCTGGTTGGCGACCGCACCTTTGCCTACTACCTGGCGGTGGCGGCGCTCGCCGCGACGATCATCTTTCGGATCTTGATGCGGCGTTGGAGCTGGCTCGGCGCCCAGCTTTTCGCGGTCGCGGCTCTCGGCTCGCTGAGCTACCTGCTCTATGCCACATCCATCACTTACGTCGTGGCCCGCGATCCTGTCTACCTCGTCGCCTCGTCGCTGCTTCTATTCCTCGAGATCGCCGCCCTGTCGCTGTCGCTGTCCTACCTGTTCGA
>VBHA01000071.1:36223-40248 GCA_005889495.1 Chloroflexota bacterium | reverse complement strand
TACCTCGACGTCCCCGACTGGCAGGGACACATGGCCGGCCAGCACGTCGACGTCCGTCTCACGGCCGATGACGGCTACCGGGCGGAGCGCAGCTACTCCATCGCCTCGGCGCCCGCCGACCGGCGTCTCGCGCTGACCGTCGAGCGCCTCGACGACGGCGAGGTGTCGCCTTACCTGGTCGGCGAGCTGCGGATAGGGGACAGGCTCGAGCTGCGTGGACCGATCGGCGGTTACTTCGTCTGGCCCGGCGATGACCAACGGCCCCTTCTGTTGATCGGCGGCGGTTCGGGGGTCGTCCCTCTGATGTCGATGCTGCGTCATCGGGCCGGCATCGGGTCGACGGTCGCGGCCCGACTCCTCTTCTCGTCCCGGTCGCAGGCGGACATCATCTATCGCGACGAGCTGACACGCCTGGGGTCGGCCGGGGACGGCCTGACGGTCTTCCACACGGTGACGCGCGAGAAGCCCGCGGGGTGGACGGGGTACACGCGGCGGATCGACGAGGCGATGCTGAAAGAGGTCGCCTGGCCGAAGCAGGACTCGCCCGCGGTCTTCATCTGCGGGCCGACGTCTTTCGTCGAGGCCGCGGCGTCGCTGCTCGTCGCCATGGGCTACGAGGCGCCCACGATCAAGACGGAAAGGTTTGGCGCCACAGGAGGATGAAAGTGCAGATCGAAGAGATGAGGCTCGACGGCAACGCGATCGGCGGGCTGCTGCGGGAGATCTTCACGGTGGAGATGACGTCCGCTGTCGGCACGTGCGCTTCGTGTGGAGCGGTCAACGAGGTGGGGCGGGTGCAGGTCTACTCCCACGCCGCGGGTACGGTGGTGCGCTGCCCTGGCTGCGAGCAGGTCCTCATGAAGATCGTGCGCGGCGGCGGGCGCTGCTGGGTCGACATGACCGGCGTCCGCTGCCTGGAGTTTGTCCTGGACTAGGCTCCCGGCTTCTTCATGGCCCAGGGGCCGAACTTGATGAGGCCGACCAGGAGCCAGACGAACAGGGCGAGGCTGGCCACCGAAAGCAGCTCACTGACCGCGACCGCGGCGATCGGTATCGGCGAGGTGGAAGGCCGGGCGAGGGTGCCCAGGTTGCCGAACGCCCCCAGGCCGCCGAGCCCGAAAAGCACCAGCGCGGCCCAGAACATCCAGCGCCAGCCGAGGTAGCTGCCGATCGCGGCAATCAGCTCCAGGACCGCGAAGAAGATGACAGCGCCGATGGCGAAACCGATCGCGATGTTCACCACCGTGTCCACGTCCGTGCCGCTGGGGAACCGTGTGCCCTGGGCCTGGAGGGCCCGAAGCATGGAGTCGTGGTTGATGAAGATCAGGGACGTGACGGTCGAGTAGATGGCCTCGGCCGCGAACAGGGCGGCGGCGCCCAACTGCATCGGACGGGTCCACGACGTCGGCTCGCGCTGGCCTCTTGGGATTGGAACCCACTGCACCCCGTCCCACCGGAACTGCCCGTCGGCGGAGACCTGCCCGACAGCCGTGCTTGGAGTCTGGCTCAACCCGGCGCTAGAGTAACGCGGCCCGGCCGGCTACGGAAGGTAGCCTGAGCGACCCGAAGCCCCCTTCCGACCGTTGAGGACTTGGACGTTTGTAAGAAAGCATTCCCGAGAGGGGGAAGGTTCGAAATGCCTGTACATCCGCCGGTACAGCAGCAGCTGAGAGGTTGGTTCGACGCGGTCGTGGCCCTCGGCCTGAGGGTCAAGGACCGTGAAACCCGCGCGCACAACCTCCGCGTCGCCCGCCTCTGCGTCCACATCGGGCGGCAGATGTCGATGAGCGCGGCCGAGCTGCGCCTCCTCGCACGCGCGGGGCTGATGCACGACATCGGCAAGCTGGCGATACCAGACAGGGTGCTGGGCAAGGATTCGCCCCTCAGCGAGTCGGAGTGGACGCTGATGCGCTCGCACCCGGAGATGGGGTTGACCTTGCTCGACCGGGCCGGGCAGTCCAGCCGTGAGGTGCTCGCGGTGCTGTATCACCACGAGCGGCTCGACGGCAGCGGTTACCCGTACGGCCTCAAAGCCGAAGCGATACCGATCGAGGCCCGCATCGTCGCGGTCGCCGACACCTACGACGCGCTCACCTCCGACCGCCCTTACCGAAACCGGTGCAGCGAGGCCGAAGCGCGTCGCGTCCTCATCGAGGAAGCGAGGAATCGCCTCGACGTGCGCGCCGTGGAAGCGCTGTTCAGAGCGGTCGACTTCGCGCCGAGGACTGCCGTAGCTCTAGCCTGAGAGGGTGAAGTTCGGCGTCGCGATCTTCCCCACCGAGTACGCGATCTCGATGACGGAGCTCGCGCCCTCCGCCGAGCAGCTGGGCTTCGAGTCCCTATGGGTCGCCGAGCACTCCCACATCCCGACAAGCCGGAAGACGCCGTGGCCCGCCGGCGGCGAGCTGCCCCAGCAGTACTGGCACACCATGGATCCATTCATCGCGTTGACGGCGGCAGCGCTCGCGAGCAAGACGATCCGCGTCGCGACCGGCATATGCCTCCTGATCCAGCGGGACCCGATCCATACGGCGAAGGAGGCGGCCAGCGTCGACAACGTCTCCGGAGGACGCTTCATCTTCGGCATCGGCGGGGGCTGGAACCGCGAAGAGATGTCGGACCACGGGACCGAGTTCAGCACGCGCTGGAAGCTGCTGCGCGAGAGGGTCGAGGCGATCAAGGCGATCTGGACGAACGACGTGGCCGAGTACCACGGCGACCTGGTCGATTTCGGGCCGATGTGGTGCTACCCCAAGCCCGTGCAGAAGCCGCACCCGCCGGTCGTCCTGGGCGGCAGCGGGCCGAAGGTCCTCGAGCGAGTCATCCGCTACGCCGATGGGTGGATGCCCAACCGCGGCGATGTGGTCGAGCGGATCCCCGAGCTGCAGCGGATGGCCAAAGCCGCGGGCCGCGAGCCGATCCCCGTCACCTACTACCCGAAGGCGAGCGCGTCCGAGGTCGAGCGCCTGGCCCAGGCCGGGGTCGACCGGCTCATCTGGTACGTGCCGGCCGACGGCCGAGACGCCGCGCTCAAGAAGCTCGAAGAGCTGGGGACGATGATCCGCCCCTACCTGAAGGACTAGCGCCCCGGCATCACCTGCGCAGGTCTTTGGCCATCTCGACGAAGTTGTCGACGTACCGGTGCACGTCCTCGACCGAGTGCTGGACCGACAGCGTCCAGTTCTCCTCGGCTCCGGGCGCCATGAGCACGCCGCGGTTCGACTGGTAGAGCCAGCTCAGGTAAGAGAGCGTCTTGTCGATCTCCAGGTAGTCGCGGTAGTTGCGCACGCGCCGCGCCCGGTACGTGACGCCGCCGCGGGCCGCGAGCGTGATCACGTGGAAGGGCAGCTCGTACCGGCCGATCGCCTCGTCCAACCCGCCCTGCAGCGTCTCCGCGAGGGCGTCGAAGTGCGCGTAAGCCCTGGCGTCGAGGATCTCCAGCAGGGTCGTCTTCGAGGCCGCCATGGTCAAGGGATTGCCGTTGAAGGTGCCCATCTGGGCGACGCGCTTGTCCTCGATCACGCCCATGACGTCGTCCCGTCCGCCCACGGCGCCGCAAGGCAGCCCGCCGCCGATGGCCTTGGCCAGAGCGACCAGGTCGGGGGTGACCTTGAAGCGCTCGGTCGCGCCTCCCGGGGCGATGGTGACGCCGGTCTTGACCTCGTCGAAGATCAGGAGCGCACCGTGCCGGTGAGCGACTTCTTTGACCTTGTCGAGGTAGCCAGGGTCCGGAAGCACGATGCCGACGTTCATCATCGCCGGCTCCACGATCACCGCCGCCACCTCGCCCTGGTGCTCGGCGAAGGCCGTCTCCAGGGCAGGCAGGTCGTTGAACGGCACCACGGTGGTCAGCTCGACGATGGCACCCGGGATGCCTTCGCTCTGGGGGAACGAGGCCGGGTGCTCGGGCGGCCCCATGCGGTCGGGCGGCGGCTCGACGGAGACCATCAGAGCGTCGTGGTGGCCGTGATAAGAGGCTTCGATCTTGACCAGGCGGTCACGGCCCGTGAAGCCGCGCGCCACGC
>VBHA01000071.1:0-36138 GCA_005889495.1 Chloroflexota bacterium | reverse complement strand
GTCCCAGACCCGGCTTCCCTTGCCGCGCTCCATGAAGATCGGCTGGGGCGCGGCGTCCTGGAACGAGGAAGGCACCCCGCGTGGCAGCAGCTCCCGGGCCTCGGTCCAGAGCTCGTGGGAGCGCGGCCGCGCCTTGCGAAACCTCTCCTCCTCTGCCTCGACGAGCTCGGAAACGCGGCCGGCGGGCACCTCGCGGGTCTTCGTCGTGGCCATTTGCCGGTTCCTCCCCTGAAAGCCGCCTTGACAGGTTCCTGCGGTGAGGCTCTAATTGTCCCGAATTTCAGCCCACTGTCAGTTGGTAACCATGGGGAGGGTAGCCAATGGGGGAATCCGCCGCGGTAGCCGGGCTCGTGGCGGAGAAGCGCAAGCTCAAGAAGTCGCTTTTCCGCTTCGACATGATCTTCTTCACCGTGTGCGCCATCGTGGCGCTGGACACCATCGGGCAGTCGTCCTCATACGGCGCCCAGGCGGTCTTCTGGCTCATCGTCTCGGCGCTCACGTTCCTCATCCCGTACGGCCTGATCACGGCCGAGCTGGGCGCGGCTTTTCCGACCGAAGGCGCCACCTATGACTGGGTCCGGCTTGCGTACGGCCACTTCGCCGGCGCGGTCGTCAGCGTCCTTTACTGGCTCTCCAACCCGATCTGGCTCGGCGGCACGCTGACCGCGACCACGATCGCGGCCCTCGACGCGCTCTGGGGCAGCCAGCTGAACGGCCAGCAAGGCTGGGAGACGGTGATCGGCTTCTTCTTCATCTGGGGCGCCGTGACCATGAACATCCTCTCCCTGCGCTACATGAAGTGGGTGCCCAACCTGGGCGCGATCGTCCGCCTCGCCCTCCTCGCCTTCTTTGCCCTCCTGGTCGTGGTCGCCGGGCTCAAGGGCGGCTTCCACGGCGGGCTTGGCGGTTTCTTCCCGACCGACTTCGTCGTGATCATCGGGGTCATCGGGGTCATCGTCTTCCAGTGGATCGGATTCGAGCTCCAGACCAATGCGAGCGAGGAGATGGAGAACCCCCAGCGCGACATCCCCCGCGCGGTCTATGCGTCGGGATTGATCTCGTTCCTCAGCTACGCGATCCCCATCCTCGGCGTCGTGCTCATCCTCTCCTCCGACCAGCTGAGCAACGTCTCCGGTTTCGTCAACGCCTACCAGTTCGGGTCGCAAACCGTGTTCGGCGACGCGGCCCCGTTCTTCAACCACATCGCCGCGCTGGCGTTTGTCTTCGTCCTGCTGTCGAGCGGCACGACCTGGCTGATGGGATCGGACCGGCTCATGGCCATCGGTGCCCTGGCCGGATCGGGTCCGAAGCAGCTGGGCTACTTCTCGGGGACTTTCGGCACGCCGATCGTGGTGAACGTGCTGTCCGGAGTGATCAGCACGGTCTTCATGATCATCACCTTCTATGTCACCGGGGGAGGGCTGCACAGCTTCTTTGCGGCAGTCCTCGGCCTGGTCATCTCGACGACCACCTTCTCGTACATCCTCATCTTCCCGGCGCTGATCACGCTGCGCCGGAAGTACCCCAACGTCCGGCGGCCGTTCGTCATCCCTGGCGGGAACGCGGGTGCCTGGGCCTGCGTCATCCTCGCGACCCTGTGGGTCCTGTTCGCGACCGTGTTCTCGATCTGGCCCGGCCTGTTCACCTCGGCCTGGAACGGCGACTACGCCGGCGTCAGCCGGACGACGTTCGAGCTCTACAACATCATCGCCATAGTGTTCTTGCTCGGGTTGGCGGTGGTCTTCTGGGCGATCGGACGTGGACACGCCGTCAACACCCAGCCCGGCGAAGGCGTGGTCGGCATCGCGCCTATGCCCGCGGGAGCCACCGGGCAGCAGTAATTCGACCGAGGGGCTGGGCCGCGGCCCAGCCCCTCAGCCTTCGTAGACCAGCCGGCCGCCGACGACCGTCGCCTTCACCTGCGCGCTCTCGAAGTCGACGATCGCGATGTCCGCCGCCAGGCCCTCTCGCAGCTCACCCTTGCGCGATTCCGCGTGCTCGGCGAAGGTGCCCCCCGCCGTCCACGCATCGACGGCGTCTTCCAGGCTCAGGTCTCGCCTCGCCTCGGCGATGCTCGCCATCGGGTCGAGCGGGACGACCGGCCAGTCGGTGCCGAAGGCAAGGCGGGCACCTGAGTCCTTGATGGCCTTCCATGGCCACCCACGCGCGGCGCGCTCCGGACCGAGGTGGCGCCGCCACACCTGGACCATGGCCGACCTGGCGTCGTGCCCTCGAACGCATCCAGCGCCTGGCGGATCGCCGCGTCGCCGATGGCGTGGACCTGGACCTGCCATCCACGAGCGTCGGCGGCGTGCACGGCCTCGCGAAGCTCGTCCGGTCCCCAGATCGGATCGCCCCGCTCATCCGAGCCGGCGTACGGATGCAGCATCGCGGCCGTCTTCGACTCCACGACGCCGTCGGCGAAGGCCTTGAGGATCCCGGTGGATACCCAGGGGTCATCATCCTGGCGCAGCCTTGCATAGACCTCGAAGTCGCGGCCCGGGGTGAGGTCAAACGCAAGCCGGACGCGAAGAGTCAGCTCGCCTGACTCCCGCAGCGCCTGCCACAGTTCGAGCTGGTTCTGCCCGTCGCCGGCCTCCTGCACCGAGCCGACCCCACGCGAGGCGGCCAGGCGCATGCCCGCCCGCACCGCGTCCAGGTCCTGCTCACGCGTCGGTATGGGCATCACGCGCGTGACGCCGAGCAGCGCCGCCTCCCTCAGCACGTCGCGGGTCGTCACTCCCGCGATCGCGAGGGCGCGGCTGTTGGCCCATCCGGTGTGGGCGTCGAACGACTCGAGGTAGGCGGGGCGGTCGGGCACCAGCCGGTCGAGGAGCTCCACCGTCGGCATGCCTTCCGGAAATGCCGAGTAGAACCAGCCCCTCCCGACCACCCAGGGGCCGTCGTGGCCGCGCGCGTAGCCGGCGACGCGCAGCTCGAGCTCGGGTTGCGTCTCGATACCGAACAGGTCGAGCTCGCCCAGCGAGCGCGAGGCCATCAGGAAGTGGACGTGCGCGTCGTTGAAGGCGGGGAGGATCCACGCGCCCTCGGCATCGATCACACGGGCCGCATCGAATCGGCCCGCTCCGACGGCGGCGATGCGGTCGCCGTCGAGGACCACCGCAGTCGCACCCGGCCGCCTCCAGACCCTGCCGTTGACCACCGCCAGCGATGCCACCGTCGAGCGACAATGTTCGGGCATGGCGAAGCTCGAGACCGAGGTCGCGCGCGCGTCGACGCTTCCGTCGAACATGTATCTCGACCCGGCGGTCCTCGAGCGCGAGCAGGACCGCATCTTCGCCCGCACGTGGCAGCTCGTCGCCCATCGGAGCGAGCTGGCGCGCCCGGGCGACTTCAAACCGGCCACGATCCTCGACGAGCCGATCCTGCTGACGCACGGGCAGGACGGAAAGCTGCGCGGGTTCTACAACGTGTGCCGGCATCGCGCCGCGCAGGTCGTGACGACGCGCGGCAACCGCAAGTCGCTGCAGTGCGGCTACCACGGCTGGGTCTACGGACTCGACGGAAGGCTGCAGACCGCACGCGAGATGGAAGGCACCGAGGACTTCGACAGGGCCGACTTCGGGCTCGTGCCCATCCGGGTCGACACGCTGGGGCCGTTCGTGTTCGCCAACCTCGACCCGGGCGCGGCGCCCCTCGCCGACTGGATCGGGGCCATCCCGTCGGAGATCGCGAAGGCCGGCTACGACCTCGACTCGATGCGGCTCATCGAGCATCGCGACTACGACATCGCCTGCAACTGGAAGGTCTACGTCGACAACTACCTCGAGGGCTACCACCTGCCGATCGCGCACCCGGGGCTCTTCAAAGAGCTCGAGTACGACAACTACCGCGTCGAGACCTTTCGCTACTACTCGAAGCAGCACGCGCCCATCCGCGAGCTGAAGCCCGGTGAGGTGCCGGGCCGCGACAGGCGCTACATCCGGATGCCGGGCGCTGAGGAAGACGCCCTCTACTACTGGATCTTCCCGAACACGATGCTGAACATCTATCAGGACAACCTGAGCACCAACGTCATCCTGCCCAACGGGCCGGGGCGCACGCTAACAGTCTTCGAGTGGTACTTCGCCGAACCCGGGACCGGCGCGGGCTGGGAGTCGATGCAGCAGACCATCGCCTTCTCCGACGAGATCCAGCAGGAAGACATCGCCGTCTGCGAGCAGGTGCAGCGCGGGCTGCGCTCGCGCTCCTACAGCCGGGGCCGCTTCTCGGCGTTGCGCGAGAACGGGGTGTACCACTTCCAGTCCCTGGTCACCGAGTTCCTCGAAGCGACCTAGCTTTTCGCGGGCTCCGCGGCGGGGACCGTGCTCAACGGCAGCGTGAATCGAAAGTCAGAACCCTTGCCGACCTCGCTCTCGACCCAGATCTTGCCGCCGTGCATCTCGACTATCTGGCGTGCCAACGCCAGCCCAAGACCCGTCCCGATGATCTTGTTGGAGGTCTTCTCGTATCGCTCGTAGCGGTTGAAGAGCTTCTGCACGAAGTCCGGCGCGATGCCCATGCCGTGGTCGCGGATGCTGACCTCGATCACGCTGTCGCGCACGGCGGTGGTGATGGCGATGTCGCCTCCGTCGGGCGAGTACTTGATCGAGTTGCTCAGCAGGTTGGCCACGACCTGGGCGATACGGTCGGGGTCGCACTGCACCGTGGGACGCCCGTCGAGCTTGACGATGACGAAGTGCCGTGAGCTGGATGCGCGAGCCCGGTCGGCCGCGTCTTCCAGCACCTCGTCCAGGTCCACGGGTTGGGTGTGGAGCGTGAGGCGTCCGGCCTCGATCCGGTCGAGGTCGAGCATGTCGTTGATCATCCTGTTCAGGCGTTCCGACTCCTTGTTGATGTCGGCCGCGTAGGTCTTTGCCTCCTCGAGGGCGACGTCCTCGTCGCGGATCATCTCGCTGAACCCGGAAATCCCGACGAGCGCCGTCCGAAACTCGTGGCTGACGAGGGACACGAACTCGCTCTTCAGCTTGTTCAGGCGCTCCAGGCCGGCCAGGTGCGCCGCGGCAGCCTCGTTGGCCGCGTGCTCGGCGTCGACGTCCTCGTACATCACCAGGAAATACGCGATGTTGCCGGCCGCGTTTCTCACGGCCGTGGCGCTCCAGTGCAGCCACACCTCGCTGTTGTCGGAGCGAATGGCCCTGCTCTCGGACTCGATGTTGTCGACCGCGCCCTTCCACAGCGGTTGGAAGATCTCGAAGACCCGCGCGAACTCGTCGGGGTGGAGATAGCGCGCAACCGGGGTGCCGATCATCTCCTGCGTCCCCATCCTCAGGAGCGCGGCCATTCGCGGGTTGACATCGATGACATTCATGTCGATGTTGACGCGCGCGATCCCGAGCGGCGCGTGCGCGATGATCTCGTTGAGCAGGGTGTTTCTCCGGCCGACCTGGGCCTCCGCGTGCTGGCTCTTGCCCAGGAGGTCGAGCGAGTCGCGATGCGTGAGGACCTGGTTGGCGACGAACAGGACGCCGATTCCTCCCGCGAGCGCGGTCTCGAACTGGTCGAGGTTGTGGTTGGTGACCGCGAGCCAGGTCACGGTCAGCGCCCCCGCGAGGACGGCCACCCACGGTAGGGCCAGCTGCCAGAGCTGGAGGGGGCCGTCCTGACGGTGCTCGGAGACTTCGCGTGCCGGCCACAGAGGGGCCAGCGCGATCATCAGATAGCCGATCACCCATCCGGCGTCGAGCACGCTGCCCTGGGCGCCGTAAGTACCGTTTGCGGTCAGGAAGGCAAACGCGCTGTCGGCCAGGGCGTTGCTCGCGAGGCCGCCGAGGAGCAGCAGCATCCGCCCGACCTCGCCGTGCCTGGCCCGCCCGAGCGCCACGATCAGCACGGTCGCGGTGATGATGTCGCCAAGCGGGTACGCGAGGGCGATCAGAAGCGCCTCTGGCGACGAGGCCGATGCCTCGTAAACCTTGCCCAGTCCGAACACCCAGGCAATGAAGAGGAGGGACAGGGCGACGATCGAGCCGGCCAGCACCGACTCGCCCCGGGACGCGAGCCGGCTCGGCGCGGAGGTGAAGGCGAAGACGCCGAGGATCGCGAACGGGATGGCCAGGAGGTAGCCGGCGTCCGCGATCGAGGGGAAGGGGAGGGCCTCGCCCCGGACCACCTCGTTCCAGGACCAGATCATCTCGCCGATCCCCCAGCTCAGGGCTGAGACGCCGAAGAAGGTCCAGGCGAGCCTGACCCGGCCCACGTTGCGCCAGGCGGCGAAGCCGCAGCTTGCGGCCGCGATCAGGGCCGCGACCCCCTCGCCGATGTCGTCCAGTCCGATCGTCGCGTCGTCGCTGACCCAGCGGTTGGCGGTCCACGCGATGAAGAGGATCGAGGCGATCGCCGCAGCCGCGGCCGCGGCCGCAAAGGGAGCCCAGGTCTCGATGCCTAGCCCCTTGACCGCCAGAGGACGTCGGCGGACCAGGGCCAGGGGCGGATTCTGCTGCACCCCGCGAGGGTAGGCCTGGGTGCTCATGGTCGCGTACTGAATACGAAAAATCGGCCGACCACCGTTAAGTCAAGCCATTTTCATTTAACATGGCGGAGCAGTTACTTGTAGCACAGCCGCGAGGGAGTGGATCACGGCTTACGGGAGGACTGTGATTCCGGCGGACGTCACCAGGGAGGGGTCGGCGGCCCAGGTCTTCGTGTCTTTCGACGTGGCCCCGGCCGGCGCCCGCACGACCCTCGCGACGCTGGCCGTCATCGCGGCGGCTGTGATCCTCACCTTGCTGCCTGTGGCCGTCGCTGTCGGCCTGGTCACCCTCCCGGCCGCCGTCCCGGCCTCCATCGCCTGACCGCACAAAACCCGTCTCTTCCAAACCTGGGCCGACCGGCAAAGGAGGTGAGATTTAGATGCGCAAGTTTCTCGTTGCGGCCATCCTCGCGCTGTCCGCGTTGATGACCATGGCGGCCACCGTGTCCGCCGACGGCATCGGCCGCTGCTGCTGACCTGACGTTGTAAACGTTATGTCAAGTCAAAGCAGGCTGCGTTAAGCTGGCGAGATGCCAGAGGCTTCCGCTCAAGGGCGACATCAGCCGGACCGCGATCTACTTCGTCGAAACGGGCAAGGCAAGGCCCTCGATGGAGACACTCCAGCTGATCGCCGCCAGGACGAACAAGCCCCTGGAGTACTTTCTCGGTGACGCCGCGTCCGGCGACGAGGCCGGCCTGGCCGAGGTCGAGCGCCTGGTCGCGGTGGGCGAAAACGCCGCCGCGGTGGATGCGGCCGAGTCGCTCGTGGCCAGGAGCACGGATCGGCGGACCGCTGCACACGTCCGCGTCTTGATGTGCACCGCGCTGGTCAGGCTGAGCCAGGGCGTCCGGGCGCGCAGCCAGGCATCGGCGGCGCGGGCTTACTTCGAGCAGGCAGGCGATGTCTTGATGGCGGCGGAGAGCCTCGGCTGGGAGGCCGCGGCCGCTCGTGTCATGGACGACCCGGTCTCTGTCGACCTCGCCACGGAGGCACTCCGGCGCTGCCGCTCCCTCGACCCCGTTCCACCGACGACCGAGGCCAGGCTCCTGGCCATGCTTGGGCATGTTCTCGTCGCGCGCCACGAGTACCAGAGAGCCATCGATGCCTACGAGGAGGCGATCGCCGTCGGGGCGAACTTCGCCGACCTTCGGAGGCTCTCCTACGTGTACGGCAACCTCAGCCTCGCCTATCAGGAGCTGGGTCATCTCGGCCAGGCTGGGCACTATGCGCGCAAGGCCATGGCGATCGACGAGACGCTGCAGGACCGCGTGTTGATCGCATTCGGCGAGAACAACCTCGCTCTGCTGATCTTCAAGCAGGGCGACCTCGCCTCGGCGGTGCGCCACGCGGAAAGATCGCTCCGCCAGCTCGAAGAGATCGGGTTGGAAGCAGGCAGGGCCAACGTGCTCATGACCCTCAGCGAGCTGGAGCTGGAGCGGTCGGGCTACGAGGCCGCGGCCGCGTACGCCAGGACGGCCGTCGAGCTGGCCGAAAGGCTTGGCGAGAACACCAACGCCGGAGAGGCCCACATGTGGCTCGGCCGGATCGCCGCGGCGCAGGACGACGACTCGGCCGCTGACGCGGAGTTTGCCATCGCATTCGACAGGTTCGACCAGACCCGTGCCGCCGACTGGCAGGCACGCGGCCATGCGCTGTACGCGGAGATCCTCGAGGCCCGCGGGGACCTTGCCGGGGCCAACCGCCAGCTCAGGCGGGCGCTCGCGGCGGCCGGTCGGCCCAGTACCTACCTGGAGGCCGCCCGGATCGCGATCGCCTGACGGTCGGTGGGTAACCCCCAACGTTGTACTTGCGGGCGCCCGGCACCCTGGAGTACGTTGGGCCGGACTCTGTGGCTCTGAGAGCGTCGTTGAACTGATGCCTGTCGTGCTCGTGGTGGACGACAGCGCGGCGAATCGCGAGTTGATTCGTCTGTTCCTGGCGACCATCGACTGCGATGTGATGCTGGCCGAAGACGGGCCCAGCGCGCTGGCGCTGATCGAGGCCAGCCCGCCGGACCTCGTCCTGCTTGACGTGCGGATGCCGCGGATGGATGGGTACGAAGTGTGCAGGCGCATCAAGGCGATGCCTCGCGGTCGCCTTCTGCCGGTCGTGATGATCACCGGGCTGAGCCAGACCACGCACCGGGTCATGGCGCTCGAGGCCGGCGCCGACGACTTCATGGCCAAGCCGGTCGAGGGCGCGGAGCTGATCGCCCGGGTGCGCTCGGCGCTGCGTCTGAAGGAGCTCTACAACACCCTCGACAGCGCCGAGCACGTGATCTTCTCGCTCGCGACCGCGGTCGAGGCCAAGGACTCCTTCACCGAGCGGCACACGCAGAGGGTCGGTGAATCGGCACGGCTCCTCGGCGAAAAGCTGGGACTCCCCGAGCAGACCCTGGACACGCTGTATCGCGGAGGCATCATCCACGACATCGGCAAGATCGGCGTCGCCGACTCGATTCTGCACAAGCCGGGCCCGCTGGACGCGATCGAGCTTCCGCAGATGCAGGCCCACGTGGCGATCGGCGAGAGCATCGTCCGCCCGCTGCACTCGACCTCAGGCCTGCTCCCGATCATCCGTCACCACCACGAACGGTTTGACGGGTCGGGATATCCGGATGGGCTGCGCGCCCGCGAGATCCCGAGGATGGCGCGCATCGTCTCCGTCTGCGACGCGTTCGACGCGCTCGTCAACGACCGCCCCTACCGGACGCGGCGGTCGACCCAGGAGGCGCTGGCGGTGCTTCGCGCGGGTGCGGGCACTCAGTGGGATCCAGAGACTGTCGACCTGCTGGCGAGCGAGCTGCCCACGCTTCACCATCTAGGCGCTGCTTGAGAGGTCAGCCTGTGTTCTGGAGGCCCGCGGCAACTCCGTTCACGCTCAGCTGAAACACTCTCTCGGCTTTCGCGCGGTCTGGCCGCGACGTCTTCCGGTCCCGCAACGCACGGAGCGCGCGCAGCTGCAGGTGCGAGAGCGCGTCCACGTAAGGATTGCGCAGCTCGATGGCCCATGACAGCACTCGCCTGTCCTCGAGCAGGCGGCGGTGGCCGGTGACGGCGAGCACCATCTTCATGGTCAGCTCGTACTCGCGCAGCAGCATCTGAGCGAGGTCGGTCCGGTCGCCCAGGGCCAGGTAGCGCTGGGCGATCCGGCGGTCGGTCTTGGCCAGGCTCATCTCGGCGTTGTCCAGCATGGAGTTGAAGAGCGGGCAAGTCCTCCAGCCGCCTGCTCCTTGCGCGCCGCGCGGGCCTGGAGGCGATGCGCAGCCGGCCCAGCTCTTCCAGTGGGCTGACCTCGAGAAACCAGTCCTCGAACCCGGGCGCCTCCACAAGCGCCCGATAGGCCGCCCGCGACGGGCCCTCGATCAGCTCCACGAGACCGCGAAACGCGTTTGCCGGGTCGACGCGCGCATGGCTGGGGGCGGACGCCTCGAGCACCGCGGAGGCGACCTGCTCGACGTGGCGGCGGGCGATCGCCCGGTTGCCGTAGCGCGCGAAGATCACCTCGCCCTGCTCGGTGACCTTGAAGCGTCCCGCCACCGACCCCGGCGCCTGGGCGCGCACCGCGCGGTTGGCCGGGCCTCCCCCGCGTCCGAGCGCGCCTCCTCGACCATGAAACAGGACGAGCTTCAACCGGTTCCGCTTCGCCCAGGCCGTGAGCGCGGCCTGCGCGTCGTGGAGGGCGATGGTCGCGGACAGTGGACCGATCTCCTTGGCGGAGTCGGAGTAACCCAGCATCACCTCGACGCTGCGGCCGTTGGCGGCCAGCCTCCGGCGCACGGGGGCGAGCCGGATGACATCGTCCATCACCGCGGTCGCGCGCGAGAGGTCGTCGAGCGTCTCGAACAGCGGCACGACGTCGAGCGCGGGGGCGCGACCGCCGGTGGCGTGACGCGCCAGCTCGTACACGGCGGCGATGTCGCCGGCGCCGCGCGTGAAGCTGACCACGTATCGGCGGCAGCTGTCGAGGCCGTAACGCGACTGCAGCGACGCCATCACGCCGAGCGTGTCGAGCACCTCCCGGGTGGCCGCGGACACAGAGCCGGCCCGGACCTCGCCAAGCGCCGTCTCGTGGACGTGGCTGTGTTGTCTGACCTCGAGCTCCGCGAGGTGGAAGCCGAACGTCTCAGCCTGCCAGACAAGGTGCTGGACCTCACCGTGAGCGAGTCGCGGCGCGCCGGCGGCAGCCAGTGAGTCGCGCAGAAGGCGAAGGTCTTCGACCAAGTCGGCCGGAGACCGGTACGCGATGTCCCGTTCGTTGAGCCGTGTCGCGCGAAGACGGCGCGCGACCTCGAGCAGAAACTCGCGGTGGGGCTCGGCAACCGGACCCTTCAGGCGGCGATTCAACGGGCGCGAAGGCGGGGTCGTCTGGGCGTCGACGGTGAGGGCGCGGCCGACACGGTCGGCGACTGCCTCGAGGGCCAGGAGGATGTGCTCGTGGTGGATCGCCATCGCGTCGGCGGTCACCTGCGCCGTGACCGCGGGATTGCCGTCCCGGTCGCCTCCGATCCAGCTGCCGAAACGCAGGAAGGCCGGAGCCGGCGTGCCGAGCGCCGTGTCGAACGCGCGAAGGACCTCGGGCACCATGCGGAAGAGCGTCTCGTCGAAGACGGCCATGAAGGAGCGGACCTCGTCCAGGGGCTGGACCTGCGCCGTCCGCATCTGGGCGGTGCGCCACAAAGAGTCGACCTCCTCGCCCAGCCTGCGATCGGCTTCGACCTTCTCACCATCGGAGATCCGTGGATCGTCGAGGCGTTCGAGCTGCTCTCCGATGCGGCGGATCGCGGTCACGACCGCACGGCGCCGCGCCTCGGTCGGGTGAGCGGTGAAGACGGGATGGAACCCCAGGCCGGACACGAGCTGGGCCAGGCGCCGGCGGCCAAGCCGGTGCCCCAGCTCCGCGATGCTCGCGGCGAGCGACTCCGGGAGCGGCGACGGGCCCCGGTCGCGCTCCCGGATCACCCTGGCGCGATGGTGCTCCTCGGCGAGGTTGGCGAGGTGGAAGTAGCACGTGAACGCGCGCGCGACCAGCTCGGCGCGCTCGAGCTTCCAGGACGCGACCAACCTCTCCGCATCCCGCTCGAAGCGGCCTTCGTCCCGGGCGCGGATCACGAGCCGCCGTAGGCGCTCGACGTCGCGCAGCAGCCCCGCGCCGCCGTAATCCGCGATCACGTTACCCAGCACCTGGCCGAGCAGGCGCACGTCGCGCCGCAGCTCCGGCGGGATCTCCTGGCGGGCGGTCTTTCTAGCTCGGCTCAGCCCCATCCGCCCGGCTCGCTAAGCGAGCGGGGCGACTTCCCCACGGGTGGGGAAGATGATCGCGAACTCCAGCGAGTCGAGCAGCGCGAGCAGCGACGCTTCGATGATGTTCGCCGAGCACCCGACGGTGGTCCAGCGCGTCGTGCCCCTCCCCGATTCGATCAGCACGCGGGTGGTCGCCGCCGTCCCGGCGTCACCGTTGAGGATGCGCACCTTGTAATCGTGCAGGCTCACGCCGTCGAGCGCGGGAAACTGCGGGCTGAGCGCTTTGCGCAGCGCCGCATCGAGCGCGTTCACCGGGCCGTTGCCGGAGGCGGCCGTGTGATACGTCGTCCCGGCCACCTCCACCTTCACCGTCGCCTCCGCGTGCACCGACCCGCCGTTCTTGCGGACCTGGGTCGTGAAGTCCGCGACCGCCCAGGGCGCGGCGTAGCCGGGCTGAAGGCGCCGGAGCAGCATCTCGAACGACGCGTCGGCAGCCTCGTACGCGTAGCCCTGGTGCTCGAGCTCCTTCAAGTGCTGCACCAGCCAGCGCGTCTGCGGGTCGTCGCGGTCGAGCTCGAGCCCGAACTCCCGTGCCTTCGCCAGCACGTTGCCCCGTCCCGAGAGCTCCGAGACCAGCACCCTCGCCTCGTTGCCCACCAGCCCGGGTTCGATGTGCTGGTAGGCGTCCTTGTGCTTCAGCACCGCCGCGACGTGCTGGCCTCCCTTGTGCGCAAACGCGCCGTGCCCGACGAACGGCTGCTGCAGCGGCAGGGCGAGGTTGGCGATCTCGGCGACGGTGCGCGACAGCTCGCTGAACCGCCGCACCGAGGTTGCCGGCAGTGCGTCGAGGTCCAGCTTGAGCGCGAGGTTGGAGACGACCGACACGAGGTTGGCGTTGCCGCAGCGCTCGCCATAACCGTTGATCGTCCCCTGGACCATGCCGGCGCCCGCCATCACTCCTTCGAGCGAGTTGGCGACGGCGAGCTCGCAGTCGTTGTGGGTGTGGATGCCGACGCGCGCAACGCTGCCCGAGCCCGCCAGAGCCTTGACCACCGCCTCGACCCCGCCTCGTACGGCCTCGGGCTGGCTGCCTCCGTTGGTGTCGCAAAGCACCACCCACGTCGCGCCGGCGCGGGCGGCGCACAGGCACACCTCGACGGCGTACTCGGCGTCGCGCGCGTATCCGTCGAAGAAGTGCTCGGCGTCGAAGATCACCTCGCGGCCCTTGCTCACGCCATACGCGACCGACTCCTCGACCATGGCCAGGTTCTCGTTGTTGGTGGTCTGCAGCACGGTCGACACCTGCCACGTGTCGCTCTTGCCGACGAGCGTCCACACCGGCGCGCGGCTGTCGACCAGGGCGTTCAGGTTGGCGTCGTCCTCGCAGCGGCCACCCGCGCGCCGCGTGGCGCCGAATGCCGCGAGCCGGGCGTGACGCAACGGCTCCGCCGCGAGGCGCGCGAACAGCTCCTCGTCCTTCGGGTTGGACCCGGGGAAGCCGCCCTCGACGTAGTCGAACTCCAGGCCATCGAGCAGGCGCGCGATGCGCTCCTTGTCGGCGGCCGAGAACGAGACGTCCGGACCCTGTGCCCCGTCGCGCAGGGTGGTGTCGTAGACCACGATCTTCCGCCGGGCGCGCGCAGGGCGCACTTCTTGCCAATCGGACATAAAAAAACCTCCCGACCTTATGGCCGGGAGGTCCAACCGACATCAGCGACGCGCGCTAAGTCGGGGGACCTCCCCGGGTAATCTCGATCCCGATCGCGCGGTCGTAGCGCATGTGGCCGCAAGCCTAAGGCATGCCGGGCGCCGATGGTATGGCTTCGGTCCCCAACTCAGGACCTGCGCGTTAGTCGGTCAGGGCTAACAGCTATGGTCTCGGCCATGGCTCAGCCCCCAGGCTCGCCGGCGACCGGTCTGCTCGTGGAGTGCCGCGATGAACCCGGGGTTCTCTACCGGATCACCGAGGCCATCTTCAGGCAGGGCGGGAACATCACGTACGTCGCGGGCGGCGCCCGACGCGAGGCGGTCGCCGAGCTCCAGCTCGAGGTTTCGGGCGCGCCCGACGAGCGGCGCCTGATCGCTGACCTGGAGGCTGTGCACGGCGTGACCCATGTCGGCCTGGTGCCGACCTTTCAGGCGATCTACGGCAAACGAGTGATCGTGATCGGGGGCGGGGCGCAGGTCGGCATGGTCGCGCAGGGCGCCATCTCGGAGGCGGACCGCCACAACATCCGCGGCGAGCGGATCTCGGTCGACACCATCCCGCTGGTCGGCGAGGAGCAGCTCGCGGACGCCGTGCGCGCCGTGGCCCGGCTGCACAGGGCGCGCGCCCTGGTGCTGGCGGGAGCCTTGATGGGCGGCGACATCACGGCCGCCGTGCGCGAGATCCGTGAGGCGGGAATCATCGTCCTCTGCACGAACATGGCAGGCTCGGTGCCGGACGCCGCCGACGTGGTCGTCAGCGACCCTGTCGAGGCGGGCGTGATGGCGGTGATGCTGATCGCCGACACGGCGAAGTTCGACATCGAGCACGTCCGCGGCAAGAGGTTCTAGCCGGCCGCGCGCGTCCTCACGCTGATCGACATAGAGCTCCCGGCCGACCCGACGTAGACGCCGCGCGTCGGCGCGGCGTCCGTGTAGTCACGTCCGACCGCGAGGCGAACGTGGTGCGGCGTGGTCCTGATGGGATGCGTCGCATCGAAGCCGATCCATCCCCGGCCCGCGACCCATGCCTCCGCCCACGCGTGGGATGCGGTGGTCAATGCCTTCTCGCCGGGGAAGTGGATGTAGCCGCTGACGTAGCGAGCGGGCACGCCCATGGCGCGCGCCACGGCGATGAACAGGTGGGCGAAGTCCTGGCACACTCCCGCGCGCAGCGTGAGCACGTCGTCCACCGCGCTGTAGACGTTCGTCACGGTGCGGTCGTAGTTGAACTCGCGGCTGATCGTCTCCGTCAGCTCGTCCAGCGCGTGCTCGACCGATTCGGGCGACGACGGGTCGTTGATCGCGTGGCGGTCCGCCAGCTCGCGCACGCCTTCGACGTCCTTCACCGGCGAGCGGAAGCGCAGGAAGTCGTTGACGAGCTCTTCGCCCGGTTGCTCGTCCGGCGGCAGGCCCGTCTCGACCGTCGACCGGCTGATCACGCTGAGCCCCGAATGGGGACGCACGAGGTTGAAGTAGTGGACGTGGTTGCCGAAACCGTCCACGTAGGCGCGCGCTTTCACGCCGTGGCTCAGCTCGAGCCGGAAGTCGAGGCATCGCTGCCCGTTCCCGTCCATCGGACGAAGGCGGACCTCCATGACGGTTTCCGCAATCGGGGCTGTGTAGCGGTACCGGGTGTTGTGCACGATGTCGAGCCTCACTGCTGCTGTTGCTGGGGCATGCCCCGGCCCTCTTCGCCCGTCACCGCCGCCGGCACCTTGCTCGGATGGAAGTAGGTCTCCCGCAGCGCGATCTCCAGCATGCGCAGGATCGCCCGGCACTCACCGTCGAAGTCCAGTGGCTGCTCGGCGATCGCTTTGGTGTTCGCCTCCTGGAACATGCCGTTGAGCCGGATCAGCAGCTTCAGCGGCCTGGAGCGGCGCGTGTTGCCCTCGATGCGGGCCACCGCCTCGAGCGCCGTCGAGGCCGAGAACCGCGCCGACCGTGGCAGCGCGGGGTCGAGCATCAAGCACTCGATCACACGGTCCTCGGTCACCCCGCCGCCATACCGCGCCTGGTACGACTCGAACGCGAAGCATGACTTCAGCACCGCGGTCCATTCGAGCGCATCCTCCGGCGTGTCCGCGAGCTCCGCCACCTTGTGAGTCACGACCGCGGTCACGTTCGAGGTGCGCTCGACGAACTTACCCAGGCGCACGAAGTCGCGCGTTTCGTCGTGGAACATCGTGTCCTCGAGCAGGCCGTCGACCAGGCGGATGCTCATCTGGACGTCCATCAGGAAGCGGTAGAGGTCGGGCTGCCACACCGCCTCCTGCACGCGCCAGTGAAGGGCGTTGACCTGCTCGTACAGCTCGCTTGGCAGCGAGGGGCGGACCGCCTGGGCGGCCAGGCGCGCGGCGGCGATGCTCGACCGCACCGACGGCCCGAGCGTGCCCGCGACCACGAACTCCACGGCCTGCTCGCGGCGGCCGGTGTCGCTTCCCCTCCAGCCCGCCAGCTCCATGAACCGCACCCAGAACTCCGACCCTGGTTCGTCCGAACGGTCGAGCGAGAGCGAGACATGCACACCGAGGATGCGGGCGAGGTGGTCCGCTCGCTCGAGGTGGCGGCCGAGCAGCGTGAGCGAGGTCGCGGCGCGGCTAAGCATCGCCGGCGATGACCCATGTGTCGCGGCTGCCGCCGCCCTGCGAGCTGTTCACCACCAGCGAGCCAGGCATGAGGGCGACGCGGGTGAGGCCGCCGGGGGTGACATACACGTCGGGGCCCGTCAGCACGAAGGGCCGCAGGTCCTGGTGCCCGGGCCGGAAGGTCCCCCCATCCAGCACCGGCTGCACGGAGAGCGCGACGACAGGCTGGGCGACAAACGCCCGCGGGCGGGCCACGATCCGGCGGCCGAACTCCTCCCGCTCCTCCTTCGTCGAGGCGGGCCCGATGAGCATCCCGTAGCCTCCCGACGCGTCGGTGGTCTTGACGACGAGCCGCTCGAGGTTCGCGAGCACGTGCTCGCGCTCCGAGTCGATGGCGCAGAGGTAGGTCTCGACGTTGGGCAGGACCGGCTCTTCGTCGAGGTAGTAGCGGATGATCTTCGGCACGAACGCGTAGACCGCCTTGTCGTCGGCGACGCCGTTGCCGAGCGCGTTGGCGATCGCGACGTTGCCGGCCCGGTAGGCGTTGACCAGGCCCGCCACACCGACCAGCGATTCCTGGCGGCCGAAGATCGGGTCGAGCCACTCGTCGTCGATCCGGCGGTAGATGACATGCACCGGCCGCAGGCCGCGCGTCGTGCGCATGAAGACCTTGTCCTCGTCGACCACCAGGTCGCTGCCCTCGACGAGCTCGACGCCCATCTGCTTGGCGAGGTAGAGGTGCTCGTAGTAGGCCGAGTTGTTGATCCCAGGCGTCAGCAGGACGACGGTGGGGTCGTCCACGCCCGCGGGCGCAAGCCATCTCAGGTGGCGCAGGAGCTCATGGACGTAGCCCTCGACCGGACGCACAGGGTAGCCGGCGAACAGGTCGGGAAGGATCCGCTTCATCACGTAGCGGTTCGCCTGTACGTAGGAGGCGCCGGACGGAGTGCGCAGGTTGTCCTCGAGGACGAAGAAGTCGCCCTTCTCGTCGCGCACCAGGTCGATCCCGGCCACGTGACAGTGGATGCCGTGGGGGGCCGCCAGGCCCTCGATCTCGCGCATGTAGAGGGAGCTGCTGAGCACGATCTCGGGCGGGATGGCCCGCTGCCTCAGGATCAGCTTGCGCCCGTAAACGTCGTCCAGGAAGAGGTTGAGCGCCCGCAGCCGCTGTGTGAGGCCCTTCTCCAGGCGCTCCCAGGTGTCGGCGTCGATGAGGCGCGGGATCACATCGAACGGAAAGACCTTCTCCGTGCCCTGGGCGTCCGGGTAGACCGCAAACGTGATGCCGTGGTTGCGGAACATCTCCATCGCCAGCGCCGCCCGCCGCTGGAGCTCGGCGGGGCCGAGCCGGCTGAGCTCCTCGTACAGTCGTCGGTAGGGAGGTCTTGGCTTGCCAGGGGCCGCAAGCATCTCGTCATAGAGCCCGTTGACCTTGTAGTTGGCATCGAGATTGGCGAAAGCCACCGCTATAGTGTCTGCGCCATCCCGCAACCTGAGAAGACGCTCAATCTACGGGTCGGCTGCGAGTTCAGGTACGACGTCAGCGCGCCGACCGTCGCGACCGTCCAGGTCCGCCCCCGCTCGGATGCCCGCCACCAGCTGGTCACCGAGACGTGGAGCACCCGGCCGCCGGTTCCCATCGACGAGTACTCGGACTTCTACGGCAACCCCGTCAAGAGGCTGGTGATGGCCCCGGGCGAGCTCGTCCTGCGATACGACGCGGTGGTCAACGTGCCCGACGAGCCCGACCTCGACGGCACCGGGGCGCCGCAGCCGCCGGTCGATGACATACCCGGCGAGCTGCTGCACTTCACCCTCCCGAGCCGCTACTGCCTTTCCGACCAGCTGCTGGGCATGGCCTGGGAGCTTTTCGGCCAGACCGACCCAGGCGGGGCGCGGGTGCAGGCGGTCTGCGACTGGGTGCACGACAACATCAAGTTCCAGTACGGCACGAGCAATCCGATGACCACGGCGGTGGACGTGCTCGAGCAGCGCAAGGGCGTCTGCCGCGACCTGGCCCACCTCGCCATCACCTTCTGCCGGGCGCTCAACATCCCGGCCCGCTACGTGTTCGGCTACCTGCCGGACCTGTACGTGCCGCCGCCCGACAGCCCGATGGACTTCGCCGCCTGGATGGAGGTCTACCTCGGCGACCGGTGGTGGACGTTCGACCCGCGCAACAACATGCGGAGGGTGGGCCGGGTCCTGATCGGCCGCGGGCGGGACGCCCTCGACGTGGCGATGCTGACCACTTTCGGTCCTGCAGCGTTCAAGTCCATGGTGGTCTGGGCGGACAGGGAGGACACGGCGAGCTGATGGCGATGAAGCCGCAATCCGTCGACTGGGCGAGCGCGCGGCGCGCCTCGTACCTGGTTCGGCAGACCTTCCGCTACGAGTACTCCCAGCCGATCCGGGACCTGAGCCACCGCCTGATCGTCATCCCGCCCGAGCGGTTCGGCGACCAGCGCCGGCTCGCCCACCAGTTCTCGGTGGCCCTGGACGGCGCCACGGTCGAGAACCGCAGCGACCGCTTCGGCAACGTCATCCTCGATGTCTTCGCGGCCCGGGTGCCCAATGCGATCGAGTTCACGGCCGAGGTGTCGGTCCTCCGCCAGGCCTCACAGCCCAACCGGCTGCCGGACGGTTGGCTGGCCGACGGTTACCTGCTCGAACCCTCGCGCCTGACCGCGGCGGACGACCGCATCCTGCGAGCGGCCGACGACCTGGCCGGGGCGGGGGACTGGGGGCTTCAGCTGGCCGACCGGATCAACGACTGGGTGTACCAGTCGATGACCTACCGGCACGGGTTGACCGGCGTGCGGACGACCGCGGCCGAGGCGCTCGCGCTGGGCGCCGGCGTCTGCCAGGACTATGCCCATGTGATGCTCGCGGTGTGCCGGGTGTGCGGCCTGCCATCGCGGTACGTGTCCGGGCACCTGCTCGGCCAGGGCGGGACGCACGCCTGGGTGGAGGTGGTGCTGCCGACCCGCGACGGGACCGGCGACGCGATCGCCCACGCTTTCGACCCGACCCACGCGAGCCGGGGCGGACTTGGCTACGTGACCGTGGCGGTGGGGGCCGACTACTCGGACGTGGCCCCGACCTCGGGCACCTACAGGTCGGGCGCGCGGGGGAGCCTGACGGCCACCAAGCGGGTGACCCTGACCGACCTGGAGTAAAGCCCCATCCCGGCCTCCGGCCGGACTTCCCCATGAACGGGGAAGATCAACTCTTATCGAAATCACACCCGGCGGTCTATAAATCGACCGGATGGCAGGCTCCTCCCGCGTCCTCGTCGTCGAAGACGACCGTCCGCTGGCGGCGATGCTGAAGCGCGTTCTCGGCGAGGAGGGCTATGACGTCGAGCTGGCGGCGGACGGAAGCGAGGCGCTGCGCCGGGCTCGCGACCGGCCCTTCGACCTGGTCGTGCTCGACATCATGCTCCCCGGCCTCGACGGGATCGCGGTCTGCCGGCGGCTGCGCTCCGGCGGGACGATTCCGATCCTCCTTCTGACGGCGAGGGCCAGGACCGAAGACCGCGTCCTGGGCCTCGACTCGGGCGCGGACGACTACCTGACGAAGCCGTTCGCCAACGAGGAGCTGCTCGCCCGAGTCCGGGCCCTCCTCCGGCGCACGGCTCCTCCCGAGCACCTCCGCTTCGGCGAGCTTCGCCTCGAACCGTCGACGCGGCAGGCATGGAGGGTGGAGCGCGCCCTCGACCTGACCACGACCGAGTTCGACCTGCTTCATCACTTCATGCGGCATCCGCGGCAGGTGCTGTCGCGGGAGCAACTGGTCGATGCGGTCTGGAAGGGCGAAGCGGAGAGCGACAACGTGGTCGCGGTCTACGTCGGATACCTGCGCCAGAAGCTTGGCGAGCCGCGCCTCCTGCACACTGTGCGAGGGGCAGGCTATGCGCTGCGCGAATAGTTGTCGCTCCGGCTGCGGCTCGCTTTCTTTGGCGTTGGCCTGGTCGCGCTCGCGCTCCTGGTCTTCGGCGTGGTGCTCTACGCCCTGTTCGCGCGCGGGGTGCTCACGAACCAGGACGACGCCCTGCGCGTGAGGGCGCATGCCGCGGCGGCCTCGATGACGTCCCCACCCGCGGCGCGATCTCCGGTGGCGCCGGTGGACTTAGGCAAGGACGGCGACATCTTCGTCGAGGTGATCTCCGATGACGGGTCGGTGCTCTACAGCACAGGGATTCTCGACGGCTCACCGCCGCTGGCGCCGCAATCCCTGCTGGGCCAGGCCCAAACGCGGCATGGGACATTCGGCAACGTCGGGCCCCTGCGGGTCTACTTGCTTCCCATCCCAAGCGGATACGTGATGGCGGGCCAATCCACCCGCGTGCCCCAGAACAACCTCTCGGGCGTCCTCGCCTTCCTGGTCATCTCGGCGATCGCGGGCCTGGTCGCGGCCCTGATCGCCATCTGGGTGGTCGCCGGGCTCGCCCTGGCCCCTCTGAAGAACGTCGCGGTCGCCGCTGAGGAGATCGGCCGCACCCGCGACTTCGCGCGCAGGCTGCCGATCCGCCGCACGCGCGACGAGGTCGCCTTGCTCGCCTCGAGCTTCAACGGCATGCTGGTCCGCCTGCAGGACGCGTTCGAATCGCAGAGGCGGTTCGTCTCCGACGCGTCGCACGAGCTCCGGACACCGCTCACCACGATCCAGGGCAACGCCGGGCTGCTCGCGTCACGCTCGGTCACGGAGGATGTCCGCCGGGCCGCCGCCGCCGACGTCGTCCAGGAGAGCAGCCGGATGGCGAGGCTCGTCGACCGGCTGCTGACGCTCGCCCGCGCCGACTCCGGGCTGCGGCTCGTTCGCGCGCCTCTCGACCTGGCGCCGCTCGTCGAGGAGGTCTGCCGCCAGGCGGCGGCGCAGCACGCGGAGCAAGAACTGGTGGTCGAGGCCGCGCCGGCTTCGGTCGACGGGGATGATGACGCGCTCCGGCAACTGTTGTGGATTCTCCTCGACAACGCGTTCCGATACGCGACGTCGGCCGTTGCTGTGGGGCTCACGACCGAGGACGGGTGGGCGCGCCTTTTGGTCACGGACGATGGACCCGGGGTGCCGTCGGATCATCGCGAGCGCATCTTCGAGCGTTTCTACCGGATCGACCAGTCGCGTGCGGGCTCCCACTCGGGTTTGGGCTTGTCGATCGCCCGCTGGATCGTGTCTCAACACCACGGCCGCATAGTCGCCGGCGAGGCGAAGCTCGGCGGCGCGGCGTTTCTCGTCGACCTGCCTCTCTTACGCGCTTCTTAAACGGAGCGGCGACTCTCGTCGCATGTTCGACATCGCACCCGACCACGCGGTCGGTCTCTACGCGGCCCTCGTCGCCCTTCCGCTCGCGCTCGTTGCCCTGAGGCTCCGGACCGGTTCGCGCGGGATGCCGGGCACGGTGCGCGCCGCATCGGTGTTGATGGCCATGTCAGGCGCCATCCATCTCGGCCTCGTGGGGACTCACCTGGACGAGATTCTCACCGCCGCCCTGTTTGCGGCGAACGGTGTCGCTTATATCGCCCTCTCGCAGATGTATTCCTGGAGATGGTGGCGTATCGCGTCCGCATCCGTGATCGCGGTCACGCTGTTCGGCTACCTCGGCTACATCGTCCTCGACTTCGACACTCCCGACCAGGTCGCCATCGCCACGAAGCTGCTCGAGCTCACCACCCTGGGATTCGTGCTGGTTCCCGTCCGAGGAGAAAGGCCCTGGCGCAGGTTGCGTTGGACCGCGCTCGGGGCCGCCATCCCGATCCTGACCGTCGTGACCGTGGCGACCGTGTGGATCGATGCTCTAGCGCGACCGGACGCACAGCACGCGCATGCCGGCGCTGTCCTGCAGGCGACCAACGACGTTGCGACGCCGGAACAGACCGCGGCCGCGCAGAGGCTTTACGACGAGACGGCAGCCGCGATCGCGCCATACGCCGACTGGCGCAACGCCTGGGCCGCCGGCTACCGTCCAGGCGGCTCCCAAACCTTGCCGTCGACGCACTGGATGAACCAGCGGTACGTCGACTCGGGCTACGTCATGGACCCACACCATCCCCAGGGCCTCGTGTACGCCAACACGAAGCACGGCCCCGAGCTGATTGGGGCGATGTTCCAGATGAGGCGCATCGGTCAGTTCGGTCCAGATCCTGGCGGCCCGTTGACGGCGTGGCACCAGCACGAAAACATCTGCTTCACTCCGTTCGGCCTGGAGTTCAGCCTCATGACGCCCACGGCGACGTGCCCGATCGGATCGATAGACATCTCCGTGCCCCCGATGCTGCACGTGTGGATCGTCGACAACCCCGGCGGCAGGTTCGCCGTCGACATCGATGACAGGTTGGTGAGAAAGATTGATCAGAGCTGAGGAGTCGTCACGTCCCGAGGCCGCCTTCGTGCTTTTGCTCATGCAGAGCCTGTTCTGGCTGATCGCGGGCATCTCGGCCGCGCCTTTCGTCCTGGGCGGCGAGGTGTTCATGGGCGCGCTCGCGCTGGCCACGATGCTGCTTGCGCTGGCGACCCTGCTCCTCGGGGTCGGCGTGCTCTGGCGCCGGCACCGCGCGCGTGGGTGGGCGATCGCGCTCGAGGTGGTGTGCCTGGCCGGCACGGCGATCCTGCTTTTGCTCCCCATCGGCTTCAACAGCGGGGTCGTGTCGGTGATGGTCAACGTCGCGCTGCCGGTTGCGGTGATCGTCCTCCTCCGCAAGGACTCGACCGAAGCGTTTTCATAGAGGCGTGGTCTTCGTCGGCACCTCAGGCTGGCAGTACCCGCACTGGAGGCGCGTCTTCTACCCCGAGAAGCTGCCCCAGCGTCTGTGGCTGCCTTATTTCGCTGAGAGGTTCCAGACCGTCGAGGTCAACAACACCTTCTACAACCTGCCAGAGCGGTCCGTCTTCGAGCACTGGCGCGACCACTCGCCGCCCGACTTCATGTTCGCGCTGAAGATGAGCCGCTACCTGACCCACCTCAAGCGCCTGAACGAACCGGCGGAACCGGTCCAGCGATTCATGGAGCGCGCCGCGGGACTTGGGTCCAAGCTCGGGCCGGTGCTCATTCAGCTGCCTCCGCGCTACACGGCAAACCTGGACATGCTGGACGGGACGCTGCGGCTGTTCGGCTCCTCGATGCGCGTGGCGGTCGAGTTTCGCGATGAGAGCTGGTTTGTGAGCGAGACGGCCGCGCTGCTCGAGCGACGAGGCGTTGCGCTGTGCCTCGCCGACACACCCCGGCGAAAACAGCCCGCATGGCGGACGGCGGCATGGGGCTTCGTGCGCTTTCACGAGGGCGCGGGCCGGGATGCGCCTGGCTACGACCGCGATGTCCTGCGCCGCTGGGTCGAGCGAATCGCCCTCATGTGGGACGCGCGTGATGACGTTTTCGTCTACTTCAACAACGACACGGCCGGCTATGCGATCCGGGACGCGGTCACATTCGCCGAGCTCGCGGCGGCTAGCGGGCTGACGCCGACGCGCGTGCCCTCGACGGACGCCGCCTGAGAGCCACGTCAGCGTCGTCGGTCGTGACATAGCGACGGCGGAAGTTGCGGAGCGCGAACCTGTCGCACGCCGTCTCCGCGGCCGATCCTTTGCCGAGCACCTCGTGCAGGTACCAGTGCATCCACTCGTGGCAGTAGAGAAAGCGCAGCACGTCGCGCCGGCCGCGGAAATAGACCGTCTCCGACGCCCACGCGAACCGCATCCCTACACCGCGCTTGCGCCGGGCCGCGTAGATGACGGGCTCCTTGAAAGGCCGCCAGGGGATGGGGACCTGGAGCACGATCCGCCTCTCCTCGAACTCGCACCGCGCCGCCAGGTGCGGCGCCCAGCGGTAGCGCAGCGGCGCAACCACGATGTCGTAGTCGCACCGGGGGAGGCCCTCCAGGACAGCTCGGGCCTGGGCGGCGCTGAAGCCGGGAAGCTGGGAACGTACGGCCATGGCCGGATCAGGATAAGGGCGGGCCGGTGGGCGTTACCTCTGTAAATGCCAGAGACTGTCGTGGGTCTGTTCCGGACCCGTTCCGAGGCTGACGGGGCCCTTCGAAAACTCGAGGAGGCGGGGTTCGGCCCAGACCAGGTCTCGGTCTCCACGCCCCGGATCGGCCGCCGCGGCCATTACGGCCTGAAGGTGCTGGCCGGGATCCTCATCGGCACCTTGATCGGAGCCATCGTGGGGGCGGTGGTGGCCGGGATGGTGCCCGGCGTCCACCCGCTGATCTCGGGCAACCTGCTGGCCACCTTTGCCTTCGCCGCGGTGGCGGGGGCGGCCACGGGTGGCCTCGCGGGCGCCCTGGTCAGCATGGCGGCGTCAGGCGACCGCGCGCTTTTCTACGAGCAGGAGGTCGAGTCGGGGCGCTACCTGGTCAGCGTCGCGCCGCCCGGGCTGGAGAACGCTCGCGCGGTCCTCCTGGCCGCCGGCGCCATGGAGGCGGCTCCAGTCGAGGCGCCGCTCCAGCAAGGGCGGCCCCGACCCGAGGCCTGACCCGGGCGCTAGTTGTTCGGCTCGGCGCGGCTGATGTCCTCCTGGACGTCCTGGTCTTTGCCGAGACGCGACAGGTCGCCGAGAGAGACGATGCCCTCGATCTTGCTGTCGTCCATCACGAGCACGCGCTTGACGTCGTGCGACTTCATCATCTGCACGGCGTCGTCGACCGTCTGATCGGGGCGCACGGCCGCGATGTCGTGGCTGCAGATGTCGGCAAGCTTCGTCTTTGCCGGGTCGCTGCCGGTGGCGACGGCGCGGACGGTGATGTCGCGATCGGTGACGATGCCACAGGGCTTGTCCTTTTCCATGACGACGACCGCGCCGATGCGCATGTCGCTCATCGCCTTGGCGGCGTCCATCACGGAGGCGTCGGAGCTCATCGACACGGGGTCTTTGGTCATGACATCACGAACTGTTTGGGCCATTGAGGCGCCTCCTTCTTCGCAGGGATTCCTCTACGAGAAAAAACGCTTACCCGGGCGCAAAAAGACCGAGAGTAATCGGCCCGCCCCGCTCGTTTAACGAGTTGGGGGAGCTTGGCCAGCAATGGCCGAGCCCTCCACTTGTTTCCGGCCTACAAGACCTTTGGCGTCCGGAAGATCCAGGCGAGCAAGCTGCCGCTCACGACTCCAATGAGCCCGCCGGCCGCGACGTCGCTCGGAAAGTGATGACCGAGGTGCACGCGCGACAGCCCGACTCCCGTGGCGAGCGCGAACACCAGGGGTGCCGCTCCGGGATAGAAGCTCGCCAGCGCCGTCGCTGCCGCGAACGACGACGCCGAGTGGCCCGACGGAAAGGACGCATCCGTCGTCCGAATCCCGACCACCAGCACGTCGCGCCCGACCCAGGGCCGGTTGCGACGGAACACCGGCTTGATCAGCCGCTGGACCACGTAGGTCGTGCCAAGTGAGGCGATCGACGTGGCGATGCCTGCCCGCCGGCCCCTGGATCCGTCGAGCCAGGCCAGGGCAACCCCCGCCACGACCCAACCCAGGCCTTCGCCAAGGTCGGACAGGATGGTCACGTACCTGTCCCCGACGGGGGAGTGGGGCAGGCCGTGGATCCTCCTGTAAAGGTGCCTGTCGACGGTCTCGGGCAGGATGCGCGGCACGTCGAGGGCTGGCGTCTCCATCAGAAAGAAGAACGCGCGCGCCCGGTAAAGGCTGCCGGCGCGGGCGTTTGCAAGTTGGGATGAACCGGAAGGAAGGCGTGCGCACGCGCCTCGACGCCTGGTGGGACGACGTGCTCGCCGGGGAGACGGACGAACCGCATCCGATCCACGGCGACCGGATCGCGGTCCGGCTGGACGGCGAGCGGCTCGTGCTCTCGGGCACGCTCGACACCCAGGAGGAGCGCGACGCCGTCGTCAGGCAGGCACGGGCCAGGATCGGGCGCGGCTTCGGCCAGGTCGACCACTCGAAGCTGGCGGTCGTGGACCGGCACGAGAAGAAAGGCCTCCTCGAGCAGACGCTCGTGGCCGCCTACCCGGACCGGTCGACGGCCGAGCTCGCGCGGAAGTTCGTCCTCGAGCACAGCCAGGTGAAGCCTCGCCAGGACGCGATCATCGACCGCGCCGGGCACCCCAGGCTGCGAGAGATGCTGCCTGGGGACTACGCCGGCGACGCGCGCGCGCGCCTGGCCGGCGGCGACGCACTGCTGATCCTCACGGTGGACGAGACGGCCGCCTTCAAGGTGCGGCAGCTGCTCGAGGAGGAGACCCGCAGCACCTGGACCGTCGCCGTCCCGCCGCAGGTGATCAGGTAGATGTCCGAGATCCACGGCCGCCAGGCACGGTCTGGCCGACCCACCTCGGCCGCCGATGTCGCGAGCCGAAAGCTTTCCGCCCGCGAGGTCGTGGGCTCGATCGGCCCCGGGGTCATCACCGGCGGCGCGGACAACGACCCGTCGGGCATAACGAGCTATTCGATCGTCGGCGCCACCGCGGGTTTTGCGCAGAACTGGCTTCTCCTGCTTTCGACGCCGATGCTGATCGTGGTCATCGAGATGTCGGCGAGGGTGGCGAACGTGACCAAGAGCGACCTCGCGACTCTCCTGCGCACCACCTTCGGGCGGGCGGTGGCCACGCCGGCGGTGCTGCTGATGGTGGTCCCGAGCGTCATCACGATGGGCGCGGACCTCCTGGCCATGGCAGCGGCATTTCAACTCCTGACCGGCATCCGCTACATCTACTCGGTCGTGCCGATGGCCGCGCTGATGGCCCTCGTCACGATCTTTCTCGACTATCGCGTCGTGAGCCGCTACCTGCTCTGGCTGGTCGGCTTCCTGGGGATGTACATAGTCGCCGCCTTTCTCGCCAAGCCTGACTGGCTCGATGTCGCCCGAAGCACGCTCGTCCCCCAGGTGAGCCTGACCCCGGACTACTTCCTGGCCGCGGTTGCGATGCTCGGGACGACGATCACCCCGTACCTCTTCTTCTGGCAGACGAGCGGAGAGGTCGAGGAAAGGCGCGGCGTACAACAGCTGAGCCGCGCGAAGGTCGACATCGCCGCGGGTGCCGTCTGGTCGAACGTCACGGCGTTCTTCGTCATCGTCGCCACCGGCGCGGTGCTCTATTCCCACCACGCGCACATCAGGACCGCCGGTGACGCCGCCCGTGCCCTCGAGCCCTTCGCCGGGCACTACGCCACCACGATATTCGCGATTGGCATCATCGGCGCAGGCCTTCTCGCGATTCCGGTGCTGGCGGCGGCGTCGGCCTATGGCGTGGCGGGCCTGGCGGGCTGGCGGCGAGGACTTGGTCGCAACCCGAAGAACGCGCCTCAGTTCTACATCGTGATCGGTCTCTCCTTCCTCGTCGCGATGGAGCTCGCTGTCTCGTCGATCGATCCCGTGAAGGCTCTGTTCTACTCCCAGGTCCTGAACGGCCTGGCCGCGCCGGTGATCATCGTCCTGGTGCTCTTGCTCACCTCCAGCCGCAAGCTGATGGGCGACTTCGTCAACAGCACCTTGACGAACGTGATCGGCTGGGCGACCGCGGTCGTGATGGTGCTCGCCGACCTGGCGCTGGTCTTCCAGGTCGCGGCCAAAGGCCTGCCTGCTTAGGCGGCGATCGCCCCAGCGTTCGGAAAGATCTCGCGCTCGTAGAACCGCATGAACCCTTCCTGGTCGGGGCCGACCTGGTGCACGTACACGTGGTCGAAGCCGGCTTTGACGAACTCGGCGATCCCGTCCAGGTGCCGCTGCGCGTCGGGTCCGCACACGATCTCCTTCTTGATCACGTCCGGCGTCACGGTCCTGGCCGCCTGCTCGAGATAGGCCGGTCGCGGCAGCTCGTTCTTGAACTGCCCGCCAAGCCCGGAGATCGGCCACAGCTCCAGCGCGGTGCGCACGGCCTCGTCCTCGGTCTTCGCCCAGCAGACGGTCAGCTGGCCGATCCGCGGCTTGCCCGCGCCGCCCCCCGCATCGAACGCCGCCACGCTCTCCGCCGAGGGCGCCGAGCAGATGAGCCCGTCCCCGACCCGCGCCGCAAGCTTCGCCGCCTGCTGGCCGGCCGCGGCCAAGTAGATCGGTACGGGCTCCTCTGGCAGGTTGTAGACACGCGCGTCGTGGACCTGGAAGAACCTGCCGTGGTGGCTCTGCTCGCCGCCTCGGTGCAGGAGGCGCAGGACCTCGACCGCCTCCTCGAGCATGTCCTGGCGCATGTCGGGCGGCGGCCAGGTCTGGCCGACCACGTGCTCGTTGAGGCTCTCACCGCTGCCGACGCCGAGGAAGAACCGCCCGGGCATGAGGCAGCCCATCGTGGCGGATGCCTGGGCGACGATCGCCGGGTGGATGCGCATGATCGGACATGTCACCCCGGTCCCAACGCGCAGCCGCTTGGTGCTGGCGGCGATCCCGCCGAGCACCGCCCAGACGAAGGGCGAGCTGCCCTGGCGGTCCGTCCAGGGATGGTAGTGGTCCGAGATGAGGGCGTAGGTGAAGCCTGCCGACTCGGCCCTCTGCGCCAGCTTGACGAGCTCTTCCGGCTGCCGCTCTTCGCTCGACAGCGTGTAGCCGATTTCCAGGCTGCGGCCGGTGCCTCGCTTCATCGCCACTGAAGTCTTTAACGCGCGCGCGTATGGCCAATACGCGACGCGTTGAACCAGTGAGGTACGAGTGCGAGCGCCCGTCGAGACAGCCAGGAATGACCGCAGCCTGAGCTCGCGCGGCCTGATCGGATCCGTGATCAGCGACGCGCAGCGTTTGGTGTCCCTCGAGGTCGCCCTGGCGAAGCAGGAGATCAAAGAGCTGGCCACCGGCAACGCTATCGCCGCCGGGCTGATGGCATTCGGCGGCGTGCTCGTGTTGCTCGCCGTCCTGGTCGCGGTGCCCTCGCTGGTGGTGATTCTGGTGCCCTGGCACTGGGAGGCCGCGGCGGTGTGGATCGGCGCGTACGTCCTCATCGGCCTCCTTTTGATCATCGCCGGCAAGGCGCGTATGCGGATCGGCCTTCCACCGCGCACGGTCGAAACGCTGAAGGAGAACAAGGAATGGGCGCTTCGGCGCGTGAGATCGAACGGCAGATAAACGAAACCCGCGACCGCATGGACGAGAACCTCACCCAGCTCGAGGGTCGGACCAAATCGAACGCGATGCGCTACGGGCGGATCGCGGCGATCGGGCTTGGCGTGCTCGCGGTCGCCGGCGCGGCATTGCTGGTCTACCGCCGTCTGCACCGGCCGACGCTGCGCGACCGGCTTGACGACCTGTCGCTGGACAGGCTGCGGTCGCTCGCCGCCGACCTCAAGGACAAGCTGCCCTCCGTCACGGTGCGTGTCAACGAGAAGAGCGAAGAGGAACCGGGTACGGTCGAAAGCATCCTGCGCAAGGTCGCGCCCGCGCTGGTCGGCACGGCGGGATCGGCCCTCCTGGAGCGAGTAGCAACCGCGTCCGACGACCAGTACACCGCGCCACAGGCGGAGTAGCGTCCGCGACGTGAAGCGTCGCGTGCAGCGGCTGGTCGAGCGCGCGCAGGGCACGCTGCCGGCGCGCGTCCTGACCGCCTACGGCGAGAGCCAGGCGAGCAACTATGCCCTCGCCCTTGCGTTTGCCGGTTTCATGGCCATGTTCCCGATGATGCTCGGGGCGCTGTCGGTCATCGGCCTCGCCATCCGCGACCCCGCCACCGAGGCGCACTTTCAGTCCCTGATCCTGCAGGTGTTTCCAGCGAGCGCGCAGCCCGAGCTGCAGAAGGCACTCAGCGGCGTCAAGCAGTCGGCCGGCTGGTTGGGAGTGGTCTCACTCGCCGGCCTGTTGTGGAGCGCCAGCAGCATTTTCGCCACGATGGAGTTCGCGCTCACCCAGATCTTCGGCACCAGGCAGCGCGACATGCTGCGCCAGCGGCTGATGGGCCTGGTGATGATGGTCCTGCTGGTCGCGGCCATCGTCCTGACCGTGGCCATCAACGCGGTGGCCGCGTTCTTCCCGCTCGCCTCCTGGATCTCGTGGATCGTCGGGTTCGTCGCCGGTGCCATCGTGATGGTCGCGCTCCTGGTCGCGCTGTACCGCTTCGTGCCCAACCGAACGTTTCGGCTGCAGGACGTGCTCCCCGGGGCGCTGCTCGCCGGCGTGTTGATCGAGGCCCTCACCTTCGTCTTTCCGCTGTACGCGAAGATCGCCGGCGGCTTCAACACCTACGGGGCGCAGTTCGCCCTGTTCTTCTTGCTCGCCACCTGGTTCTATCTCCTCAGCCAGCTCGTCCTCCTGGGTGCGGTCTACAACCGCTTTCGCCTTGGCGACCCCGCCGCCCTGGGCATCGTCGCCAGCCCCATGCGCGAGTCCCGGGACAAGAGCAAGCCTGTCGAGAAGATCAAGCAGAAGCAGGCTGAGGCGGCGCCACCCGAGCCCCCGCGGCGCTCGATCTTCCAGCGCGCGGCCCTGGCGGGGGTCGTCGGCCTTGCGCTGGCGGCCGGCGTGGTCAGGCGGCGGCGGCCCAAAACCGTCCCCTAGGCCCGAGTTCGGGCTGAACTCACCCGAAGGTAGTCAGGCGGCCTCTGGGCGTTACCGAAACGAGCGGCCCAAGCGGCAACTCGCGAGGAAGCAAGGGTCGTATAGAACCGAAAGGAGGTTCGCGTTTGGGAACCCTTTTATTCGTGATGCTCATCGTCCTGGTGCTCGCCGTGCTCCTGGGAGCCGGCGGGTACAGCGTTCGCCGGTACTGGAGCCCGGCGGGCACCGAGGTCATCGAGGGTGGTGACACCGGTACGGGAGCAGGCGCGGGCATTGCCGCGGCAGTCCTCGCTCTGCTGGTGCTGATACTCCTGTTCTTCGGCTTCACGCAGTGGAACTGGTTCGGCACGCGTTCCGGGGTGCAGAACAACCCGGCCGTCACCTCGCCGCAGCAAGGGCAGCAGAGCCCCAGCGGTGGGGGCAACGGCTCGCCTAGCGCGCAACCGTCGCCGTCCAAGTAGATCCCTGACCCTCCTCAGGGGAGCTCTGGGGCCGAGTCCATCGGGACCGGCCCCTTCGCTTTGTACCGCGCCGAGCACGGGGGCAAGGCGCCTGACCTCTTTGGTTTTATTCACGAGAATTTACGAAGGGTAGGAGAGTCGTCTCCTACATCGGTACGGTGACAGAATCCCCGGCGCGCCGATACTTGCCAATAAGTCGACTGGAGTCCGAGCTTGGAGAGGTAGGGCGAATGGGGATCGTGCAGTTCCCGGTCGGGAGGCTCACGGGGCAGGGAGAGCGCGCAGCCTTCCGCCAGGGCCTGGCTCGAATGAACACCGGGCGGCCCGCGCTCAGGGTGATCACCGAGCAACCCGGGCCGAAGTTCTGCGCCGCGTGCGCGGCCCCGGTCGATTTCGGAGCCGTGTGGCGCGGGGAGGAGGTCTTTTGCAGCGTCGAGTGCTCGCTGGGGGGTAATCGACCTGCATAGGTAGTCGCGCGCATCAGGCCTGCTTTACCGTTGTGCGGGCCTGATGCGACGGCTGCTGTTGTGGTGCGCGCAGAATCCGTGGCTCGCCACGCACGTTCCGCGCTGGCGGTTCGCCCGCCGGGCGGTCAGGCGCTTCCTTCCGGGAGAGGGTTTCGAGGCGGCGTTGAAGGCGGCGGTCGAATTCAAGTCCAAGGGGATCGGAGCGCTCTTCACCCTCCTGGGCGAGAACGTCATCGACCTGGCCGACGCCAACCGCGTGGTGGAGCACTACGAGGAAGTCCTCGCCGCGGCCACCGGGGTCCAGGCCGAGGTGTCGGTCAAGCCCACCCAGCTGGGTCTCGACATCGACCCGGAAGCCGCCTACGCGAACCTGCGGCGGCTTGCGCGCGCGGCCGCCAATGCGAAGAGCTTTCTGTGGATCGACATGGAGGGCAGCGCCTACACCGAGCGCACCGTCGACCTCTACAAGACCCTCCGCGCGGAGCACTCCCACGTCGGCCTGGCGCTGCAGGCGTACCTGCATCGGACCGTCAGCGACGTCGCGAGCCTGATGCCGCTCAAGCCGGCGATCCGGCTGGTGAAGGGCGCATACGCGGAGCCTGCCGACATAGCGTTCACCGCCAGGCGAGAGGTCGACGAGAACTACCTTGCGCTGTGTGCGCTGATGCTGCCCGAGGTCAAACGCCGCAGCCTGCGACTAGTGATCGCGACGCACGACACGAACCTGATAGCGAAGGCCTGGGGTTTCGGAAAGGCGCTGGCGATCGACCCTGCGCACTTCGAGATCGCGATGCTCTACGGCATCCGCACGGACCAGCAGCTGCGGCTCGCACGGGAAGGATTTTCAGTGCGCGACCTGATCTCATGGGGCGACGCGTGGTACGCGTGGTACCTGCGTCGCCTGGCGGAGCGCCCCGCCAACATGTGGTTCGTGGCGAGGCAGCTCCTACCTTAGGCGGCTAGGGGACGGTCGGAACCTGTCCGGCGTTCTCCTGCGCTTCGCGCGCGGCGCTCTCGCCGGCCTCGTGGGCCGGGTCCTCGTTCGGGACGAACTTGCCCGTCGACGTGCTGCCGCTCGAACCGCTGGAAGGACTCGGCGACGGCGATGCCGCCGCTGCCGCGAGCGTCGTCGCGTACAGGGCCGCGCCTCCGACCCCTCCGATCAGCATCGAGCCGGTAACCACCCCGGCCACGACCAATCTTCGAACTCCGTTTACCATGCTGGCCTCCTTGTTTTGATCGCCCAACCAGAGCGTCGAGACCTAGACTGGCGACGGTCGCTCCGAAGGCCTTGGGAAGAGGCTGTGAGTTGGCTTGGTCCGGTGATCCGATGCAGACATTGATTCGTAGGGGTTGATATGAGCTTCAGCATCGAGCGTTATAAGGAAGAGTCGAGGAAGGTCGACGTCACCGGCATCGAGTGGGACGAGGTCACCGCCAGCCCACTCTCCAGAGGCGACCTCTTCTGCCTTCACTACATGATGGACATCGAGAACCACGTCCCCCTCTACCTCTCCCATCTGCTGGTCACGAGGGCGTGCATGGACCCGATCCTCACGGCGTTCCTCGCATGCTGGAACTACGAAGAGCTGTGGCACGGCGAGAACATCGGCCGGCTGCTCAACCTGTACGGCATCGAGTTCGACACCCAGGAGCGCATCGCGAACGTGCGCGCGAATCTCGGCCTTCAGAACAGCCTGAGCATTCTGTCGACCATGGCCGGGTCCTGGCTGATGAAGGACTTCTCCGCGGTCTACCTCTCCATCGGAGCCATCAACGAGCTGGCGACCCTGACCGGGTACGGCGCGCTCATCCGCAAATCCGGCCACCCCGTCCTGAAGGACCTTCTGGGCAGGATCATCAAAGACGAGAGACGGCACTATGCCTTCTACTACAACTCCGCCAAGGAGTGGCTCAGCGGCAACGCCAGGGCGCAGAAGATCGACCGCTGGATGCTCGACCGCGTCTGGGTGCCGGTCGGCCAGGGCGTCAAGACGCAGGAGGAGGTCGACGCGCTGGCCATCTACCTCTTCGACGATGAGCAGGGCGAGGAGGAGCTGCTCGAGCTCGACGCCAGGATTGGAAAATTGCCCGGCCTCTCGGGCATCAAGCTGATGTCGAAGGCGCTGTACGCGGCGCGCGAACGCGTGAAGCGCAACCCTCGTTGGGCCTGGCGCTTGATCGAGAACGAAGAATGGGCCGTCAAGCCGCCGAAGAAGTCGCCGGTCGGCGAGCTGACGACGCGGCGAAGCCGAGAGGTCGAGGCGGAGCCGGTGGAGGCGGGCACGTCGTAGCCGCCGGGGGCGACACCGAGCTCGCCGCGGAGCTCGTGGCCGGCAACCAGGACGCTCTCGCCGAGCTCTATGACCGCTATGCAGGCCTCGCCTACGGAGTCGCGATGCGGGTTCTCGGCGACCCGGGACGCGCCGAAGATGCCGTCCAGGAAGCGTTCATGAACGTCTGGAAGCAGGCGTCCAGCTTCGATGGGGAGCGAGGTTCGCTCAGGGCGTGGCTGCTCGCCTCGGTGCGCAACCGCTCGATCGACTACCTCCGCGGTCGAGGCGCCCACGAGCGCCGGGAGGAGGAGCTGCAGCCCGAGGTCGCGTACGGCGAAGGGCCGCCAGACCCGTGGCGCGAGGTGGCGCTTTCGCTCGAGCGCGCCGCGGTCCGCGACGCGATGGCGAGCCTCCCGGCGGAGCAGCGACAGGCGATCGAGCTTGCGTACTTCGGCGGGTATACGCACTCAGAGATCTCGGACATGACCCGCGTCTCGCTCGGCACGGTCAAGGGCCGGATGCGGCTCGGGCTCGAAAAGCTCAGCTCATACCTGCGCGGTCGAGGCCTGGTCGATGTCTGACGGCACCCGGCACGACGAGCTCGAGGCTTCGGTCGCCGCGTGGGTGCTCGGTGCGCTCGAGCCGGCCGAGGCCCAGACCATCGCCGCGCACGCCGAAGGGTGCGCCACCTGTCGGGAGGTGGCGGTGCGCCTGCGCCGCGTGGTCGGCGCGCTGCCTGTGGCGGTGGACGAGGTGACGCCGCCGGCCCGGCTGCGGGGGCGCTTGCTGGCCGCCGCAGCGGCCTCGCGAGGTCGGACCGAAAGGCCGATCGCGATGCGCCGGCCGCCGCGGCCAGTGCCGGTGCCCCGATCTACGGCACAGAGGATGCCCCTGTACGCGATGGCGGCCGTGGCCGTGGTCGCGCTCCTGATCGGCGTGCTCGTCGGCCAGATCGCGGCCCAGCGCAGCCAGGGGACGGCGCAGGAACAGGTGGCGCGCTTCACCCTGACCGGCCACGAAGACATGGCGGGCGCCAAGGCGACCGTCGTCGACCTGAAGGCGGACGGGGTCGCGCTGCTCGACTTCCGCGGGCTCCCGCCGCCCGGCGCGAACCGGGTCTACGAGGTGTGGCTCGTCCCAGCCCAGGGGAGCCCTGTCCCGGCGGCGGTCTTCGTGCCGGACGCCGGCGGAGGCAAGGTGGTCCTGGTCAACCGGGCGCTCGCCGGATACGCGGTGATGGCCGTGACCAACGAGCCGGCGCCGGATGGTTCGCCGCAGCCCAGCCAGCAGCCTCGGCTCTATGGAAACGTGGCCTAGACATGAAAAAGCCGGCGGCGCATTTCGCGCCGCCGGGCTTTGGACCCGACTGAATCGACCCGGGCGTCAGTTCTTGCCCGGTACGATCGGTGCCCGCTGCTCCTGCTCGCGGAGCATGTCGGGCGCCTCGAGCTCCTCGTCGCCTCGCTCGTCCAGAGGGTGCTCACGCTCCATGTGAGCCTTCATGTCCTCCGAGTTGGCGATCTCGGCGTTGCAGACTTCGCACTTCATCGCGGTTCACCTCCCGCATGAGGTATGAGGCGCTCGTGCCTTGCGGCTTGAGCGCCTCACCTGTTAAACGCGCGCTGCATCGCCGCTACCGGGCTCGAGTTCGTTCTCAATTCGGAGGGAGAGGCTGGAAACGAGGAGAATGACATGAGCACTATGGCCGACGACATCAACGAGCAGGTCAACGCCGGGCGCAAGACGATCGCCATGTCGACCGAGGAAGCTGACGAGCTGGAGCCGAGGCGGGTGCCTCCGGCCGTGATCGCGGCCGGCGTGGGCGCCGCCGTGATCGGGCTCGGCCTGCTGGGCTGGCTGATCTACCGGAGCCGGCGCCGGCGCACGCTGCTCGAGCAGCTGCAGGCGGCGCTGCCTGACAGGATGAGCGAGCTGCGCGACCTCGGCGTCGACTGGCGCGACCAGTTGCGCGAACGCGGCGTGGACTGGCGCGACCAGTTGCGCGAGCGCGTCAAGAAAGCTCTCTGACAGAAGTCGCGCGCGCAGCGCGAGTCAGGCCGCGCGGACCGGGTCGAGCCGCAGGGTCCGCCTGGCCTTTTCGGGTACGACCCCGCGCCCGTTGGCCGATGCGCCCAGGTAGCGCCGCGCCGCCCGGTGGCCCCACTCGACCAGCTCTTTGGTGTGGCTGAAGTCGGCGGGTGACACGTCGGCGAGGTCCAGCGCCGGGAGCACGTGGATGTCAGCCACCTGGCGGTTCGCCTCGACCTCCGCGTCGAGCTTCTGCTCGACGATGCGCGCCAGCGCGTGGAGTGCCATGCCCAGCGCGTTTGTGGGTTCGCGGTTGAGCCAGGGATAACCGACCGGCAGGACGTAGATCGTGCTCGCCCCAAGCTCGATCGCCACCGTGATCGGCGTGTGGTTGGCGACGCCCCCGTCGATGTAATCGCGGCGGCCGATGCTCACCGGGGGGAAGACGCCGG
>VBHA01000070.1 GCA_005889495.1 Chloroflexota bacterium | reverse complement strand
TCGAGGTGACGCTGCGCTTCAACCTCGTGCTCGTCACGCCGATCGTCGCCCAGGCGACCGCCGACCACATCGTGATCACCGCGGCCGCCGTGTTCCGGACCGAGTACTGATGACAGTCCGCGCCCAGTCTGGACAGGCGATCGTGATCATCGCCCTCATGCTGACCGTGCTCATCGGCATGGTCGCGATCGCGATCGACGGCTCGCGCGCCTACGCGCTTCGCCGGGACCTCCAGGCCGCTGTCGATGCCTCGGCGCTCGCGGCCGCGGACAAGCTTCAGCAGTCGGGCAGCTACACCAGCGCCGAGCAGGCCGCGACGACGATCTTCGGCGCCAACGCCCGGCTCTACAGCGCCCCCTCGTGCACGGCCTACGGCACCCCTGGCGCCAGCCCCTGGACGGTCACCTGCACCTACTCCGACGGCACGGTGTTGACCGACGTCGCACGGGTCAGCGGACCGCAGGGAAGCCGGTTCACACTCTCGGCAACGCGGTCCCTGCAGCTCCAGTTTGCCCGCGTGCTCACCAACGGCACTTCCCCCACGCTCGGCGCGTCCGCCAACGGCGACGTCAACAACCAGCGCTTCACGCCCGCGGTGGCCGCTCTGAGCCAGGCGGGGTGCGGGGGAGCGTCCGGCTCCGCGATCACGGTCAATGGGAGCGGGTCCCTGGGCGTGACCGGCGACCTCGTCGCCAACGGCTCGGTCACCATGACCGCCGGGAGCGTGGCGGTCGCGGGCGACATCTACGCGCGGTGCCAGTCGCCTGTGCCCGGCGCCGTCTCCAACCTCTGCTACCCGAGCGGCGCGTCGACGCCGTGCGGCTACCCGGACATCGCGGGTGCGACGCGTTCGGGTTTCCGCCTCGCGGACCCCGGCTATCCACCCCCTGGCGTGCCTGGTGGCGGCCAGGGCGTCGGAAGCGGAAACGTCATCGTCCTGCCCGGTGTCTTCTCCTCGCTGCCGATCCTCAACGGCGCGCACTGCTGGTTTTTGAGCGGGGGCGTGTACGAGTTTCTCGCCGGGTCCTGGAACGTGACCGACATCGTGAGCAACGAGCTCAAGCCACCCGATGAGCCCGATCCGTCCAGCAACCTGGTTCGCGCCGTGAACCAGTTCTGGACCTTCGGCGGCGCCAACTGCTCGGGGGCTTTTCAGCTGCAGAAGCAGACCGGATCGCGCGACCTGCCCTTCGGGCAATGGGGGATTGTCATCACCTCGGTCCGCACCGACACCTACAACGGCGTCAGCTACACGCGGGAGAGCGCGCCTTCGATGTGCCGATCCCTGAACCTGAACAACCACTTCGACGACATCCAGCTCTTGATCAGCAACGTCCCCGGCGCCACCTCCTACAACGTGTACGCCTCTCCGTCGCCCAACGGCTGCAGCGGACCTTTCGGGCTGGCGACGAGCGTCCCGGTCAGCGGGTCCGAGTCGAACTCCAACCTCAGCCCGTGTCCGAACGTCCTGGGCAACGGCTGCTCGCTCGGCAACGAGTCGACCTTGCTGAGCTCGGTGCTGGACGCCCCCTTCGCTCCGAACGCCGCCGCCGCCCCGGGGATCGTGGGAGCGTATCCGCCCGATGGCGAGCGTGCGCCGCTGGCCGCCGGCCTGCCCAACCAGAACCCCGCGCGGGGCGCGGGCGCGGCCGGTGACCGCGCCAATGAGAACAACTGCAAGTCGCTCGCCAATGGATACGTGACGTGCCCCGGCCCAATCACGCCAGGCGCGGTGGAGCTCTATTACCCCGCGGGCGGCTGCCTCACCTCAGGCAACTCCAGCGACACCTACATCTTCAGCGGCTACCAGTACGACTGGGTCAGCGTCTACCAGCCGGCGGCCAACGCGTGCTCCGTCTCGCTGGGGGCCGCCGAGAACAGCGCGTACATAGGGCTCTTCTACGCACCGTCGGCCTCGGTCGCCATCACGTCGTCATATGTGGCTGAGGCCGCCGGCACGGGCGGGCTGATCGCGGGGTCGGTCGCGTTCAGCGGCGCGCTGCCGAAAATCGTCTACGACGCGGCCTACGCGCCCGTGCCTCCCGCGGCGCGGCTCGTCAGCTAGGTACTTCGAGCTCCACGGGCGCGCCCATTTCGGAGGGGGCGGCGCCGTTCGTTTCGTGCGCGCTCTCTCCGCGTGCCTCGAGGTGAGCGATCCGGCGGTGCAGCGCGTTGGCCGCCTTGCCGTCGCCGAGCTCGTCGTAGCGCTGGACCGCCCCGCTCCACGCCGCCTTTGCGTCTTCGATTCGGCCGAGGCCCCATAGAGCGGTGCCCCGGCCGGTCAGGGCTTCGGCGCGCTCGCGCATCCGGTCCGCGGGCACCAGCTGCAGCGTCGAGTCGGCCAGGCGCAGGGCGTCCTCGAAGGCTCCCACGGCAAGCGCGTTGGTCGCCGCGCGCCCGAGGTAAGCGGCCGTACGCCCGGCGTCGGCCGCGGCACCGGACTGGTAGAGGTGATAGCCGATCTCCGCGGCGTGGTCGTTCGCGGTCTTGCCGTACACCCGCTCCAGCGTGTCGGCCACCGCGAGGTGGTAGGCCTGCAGGCGCGGCAGTGGAAGCGCCGCGAGGACACGCTGGCGCACCAGGTCATGCGCGAAGCGGTACGAGTCCTTGCCGGAGGCGACGATGAAGTGTCCTCGTGTCGCCTCATCCAGGGCCTCGCGCAGCTCGTGGCCCGAGAGCTCACCGAAGGACTCGAGCAGCGGGATGTCGAAGTCTCGGCCGATCACGCCCGCCGCGACCAGCATGCGCTGGGCGGGCTCGCTGAGCCGCTGGATGCGCCTCCCGATCAGCCCGCGCACGCTCTGCGCCAGCTCGAGGTCCTCCTCGGTGTAGCTGGCCTGGGCGTGACCGCCTCCACCACCCAGCAGGCTCTCGGATTCCGCCAGGTAGAGCAGCGAGTGCTCGACGAAGAGCGGGTTGCCCTCCGTGGCCGCCTGGACACCGACCATCTGCACCGGCGTCAGAGGCGTTTCGCTCAGTCCCGCAACCACGCGCTCGATGTCATGGTCCGTCAGCCGGCCGAGCGTGATGCGCTGCGCCCGGCGCCGTTTCAGCAGTCGGGACAGCGCGTTGGCGAAGGGCCGTCCGGAGTCCAGCTCCGTATCCCAGTAGGTGCCGAGCACGACCATGTGGCTGCCGTTGATGCGCAAGGCCAGGTCGCGGAGCAGCAGGACCGTCGCCTCGTCCGCCCACTGCAGGTCGTCGAGCAGGATCAGCAGGGGTTTGGCCCCCTGGACCCCAGAGAGGAACTCGTAGACCGACTTGAACAGCTGCTCGCGGATCTTGTCGGCGGCGACCTCGTGTCCGGCGGCCATCCCCCGGACCTTCTGGCGAAGGCTCGGAACGAGGGTGGCGAGCAGCGGTCCATGATGGCCCGCCGCCTCCTGGAGGGCCCGGGCCGTGTGGGTGGCGACGGCCGCGGCGAGGACTTCGCGGATCGGGCCGTAGGGCTCGCCATCATTCTCCAGGCACCGCCCGCTCAGCACGATCCAGCCCCTGGCCGCAGCTTCGCGTGCCGTCTCGGTCGCGAGCCGCGTCGCCCCGATTCCCGGCGCGCCGGTCAGAAACGCGAAGGAGCCGTTGCCGGTGGCGGCACGGTCGAGGACCATGCGGATGTCGACGCGCTCCTGCTCGCGGTCGACGAAGCCGTCGGCAGACGCCAGCACGCGCGGCGTCTCCTTGACCTCGCCCGGCGTGACCTCGTGCAGCCGCCATCGGTCGGGGAAGCCCTTGAGCTTGTAGCGACCGCGGAAGTCGAACTTCATCTCCGCGATGGGCCCGACCAGCTGGCGGACGATCTCCGAGACGAGGACCTCGCCGCCCTTCGCCTTGCCGGCGACCCTGGCGGCCACGTTGACCGCGGCGCCGAAGATGTCGCCGGCTTCCTCCACCACCTCGCCGGTGTTGAGGCCGATGCGAATCCGCAGCTTGCGCTCGGGGTTTTGCTTGCTGTACTCGGTGATCGCCTGCTGGATGTCGAGGGCGCACTCGACCCCATGTCGGGCGGAGCCGAAGCTGATCATGAAGCCATCGCCCAGGCCTTTGATCCGGCGGCCGGCGTGCTGTGCCACCTTGTCGTCGATGATCGTCTCGTACGCCTTCATGATCTCGTGCGAGGCGGTGAAGCCTCGGGTCGAGAGGAGGCGCGTCGACTCCTCGACGTCCGTGAACATGATCGTCACCGTGCCCTCGGTCTGACCGACCGCAAGGCTGCCGATGATCGTCTCCGCGGTCAGCGGCGCCGCGGCATTGACGGGCTGGCCGAAACCCTCCGCGATCTCTCGGAGCAGGCCCTGGGAGGCGCGGAAGCCGGCCTCGCCCTGCGGGTAGCGGATGGCCTGCAGGAGGCCGGCCTCGCTGGCCAGGCGCAGCTCGCGGCCCGCCGAGTCTTTGCTGATCCTGGTCTCTTTCGCGTAATCGCTCGCCTTCAGCTCGGCGCCTTCGAAAGCCTCCGTCAGGGCGGGCGCCAGACGGAGGCTCAGGCCGCGGCGCGTGATGATGCTCTCGATCACCGCCTGGATCCGCCGCGATGCGCCGCTCGGCCCGGCTGAGCCCTCTTTGGCGGTCACTGTCGGCAGCATGCCGGTGAAGCCGCTCGAGGCCGCGGCCAGCTGGCCGAGCGCGGTCGTCGCCCGGGCCATCGCCGTCGCCGCCTCCAGGGCCTGCTGGGCATGTCCCGCGTCGGCCGGGGCGTACTGCGCGGGTGCCGGCTGGGCGTACTCGACCGGCGGGGGAGGCGGACCGGCCGGATAAACGACCGGTGTCGGCGCCGGTGCCGGCGCCGGCATCGCGACCGGGGGTGCAAGCTGAGGCGGCGGGGCCTGGGGAGGCGCCTCTACCGCCGGTGTCGGCGTGACGGCCTGGAGGTCGGCGACCGCCGCCCGCGCGGCGTCGATGAGCTTGCGCATCTCCTCCTGCATCTCGGGCGTCTGGGCGACCGTCTGCGGCGCGGGGCCGCGTGCTGTCGACGAAGCCGCAGCCGAGGCCGCCGCGGGCCGGTCAGAGCTGAATGGGACGACCACCACCTGCCGGACCACGTTCTCGGTCTTGCCCTGGCCGGAGATGAGCGGGTCCTTGACCACCGGCATCATGCTGTCCGAGCCCGCGGGCACGTGGCGCGACTTGACGGGGTCGAACAGGTCCTGGTTGACCTGGACGCCATAGAAGGCGGCCTTGTCGAGCGCGGTCGGAACGTAACCCGTCGCGTTGTACTCGAGCCGCAGGTCCGACCCCATGCCGAGCAGGAAGATGTCGCGCAGGATGGCGCCGTTCGAGTCGTAGCCGACCACTTCGGCGATCTGGGCGACCTTGCGCCGGCCGTCCGGCATGCGGGCCTGGTGGACGATCAGGTTGACCGCGGAGGCGATCTGCGCGCGCACCGCCTCGAACGGGATGTCGATCGAGGCCATCATCACCATCGTCTCCAGGCGGGAAAGCGCATCGCGCGCGGAGTTCGAGTGGATGGTGGACATCGAGCCGTCGTGGCCGGTGTTCATCGCCTGGAGCATGTCCAGCGCCTCGGCCCCGCGGACCTCGCCGACGAGGATGCGGTCGGGCCGCATTCGAAGGCTGTTGCGCAGCAGCTGGCGGATGGTCAGCTCGCCCTTGCCCTCGACGTTCGGCGGGCGATGCTCGAGGGCGATGACGTGCGGGTGGTCGATCTGCAGCTCCGCTGCGTCCTCGATCGTGATCACACGCTGGTTGTGCGGGATGAACCTGGCGATCACGTTCAGGGTCGTGGTCTTGCCGGAGCCGGTGCCGCCGGAGACCAGGATGTTCATGCGCCCGAGCACAGCCGCCTGCAGGAACTCGGCCATGGCGGGGCTGAGGCTGCCTTCGTGCTTCAGGTCTTCGATCCCGAGCACGGCGTCCTTGAACTTGCGGATCGTGAGCGCCGGGCCGTGGATCGCCGCGGGCCGGATGATCGCGTTGACGCGGCTGCCGTCGGGCAGGCGGGCGTCGACCATGGGGTTCAGGCCGTCGATGTGCCGGCCGGTGGTCGCGACCATGCGCCGGATCGTCTCGAGCAGCTGGTTCTCGTCTTCGAAGCGGACGTCGGCCTTGGTCAGCACGCCGCGGCGCTCGATGAAGACCTGGTCTGGGCCGTTGACCATGATCTCGCTCACGGAGCGGTCGTGGAGGAGGCTGTCGAGGGGTCCGTAGCCGACCGCGGCGCGAAGGATGATGTCGGCCAGCGCCGACTTCTCCTGCGGGTTGAGGACGATGTTGTCCTCGAGCAGGAAGCGGTCGAGGTGGGTACGGACCGCGCGCGAGAAGGCGATGGTGTCGCCGGTCGTGAGGCCCACGTCGCGGATGAGCGCCAGGCGGTCGCGAAAGTCGTTGGCGAGCTTGTGCAGGTCGCGGCCCTGGCGGGCCGCGGCTTCGAGGATGTCGGAGCGGCGCCGTCGCGGCGTGCCGGCAGGCGGAGGAGTCGACGACGTGGTCACGCTCCACGTGTCGACGAACTGGGTGTCGAGGAGGGACGCGGCGACCGCGACCGCGGGGATGACCTTCTGGACCTCGGGCAGGCGGATCTTGATCGACACGCCCTCGCCGTACGGCTGGACGGCGGGTTCGATGTAGGCCGCGATCCACTCGCCGTCGTTGAACCGCAGTATCGCCTTGCGACCTGGGCCCTGGTCGCCCGGGTCGGGCTCGAGGGTCGGGTCGTCGACCGAGCCGAAGACGACGTACTTGATGTCGCGGGTGGGGATGAAGCGCGACCGGGAGGGGTCGCCGAGAGAGAAGACGGGGAAGCCTTCCGACGTGATCGTGCGCGCGTCGGACTCGCCGTCTTCCAACCCACCGTCGAGCCGGTGGACGACAACTTTGGTGCGGCGCGGGATGGCATCGTCGGGCGGGCCGGGAGGGAGCACGGTCGTTACTTCGCTCATGGCGCTGAGACTCGCGGCGATGCTAGCACCGGAATTTCGGGGCTCCGCTTCCTTAAAGATTTGATCGGCATCAGCTGAATCGCTCCGGCGGGCGTCTCCGATCGAGCACCCATTTCGAGCCTGGCATTCGCTTCGCGACACCCTTCACCTCGGAGGCGCGCGCTGCCACCGCGGCCGGGCTGCTGTAGCTGCCCGGCTCGGCGATCACGATCCCGATCGACACCGAGACGAGCGGCGTGCGCAGCATGTTTCCGCTCCGCTCTTCGGACTCGATCCAGCCGCGGTCGCGGTCGGTCGGGTCGTAGAGCGCGGGGATCGAATCGTCGAACCGGTGGGTGATCTCCGCCGCGATGGCCTCGGCCATGCTCGGCTCGGTGAGGATCACGAAATCGTCACCACCGACGTGGCCGGCGAAGTGCTGCCCCGAAGGGCGCTCCTCCAGCACCTCCAGGATGATCGTGGCCAGCGTCTTGATGACGTCGTCGCCGCGCAGGAACCCGTAGTGGTCGTTGTAGTTCTTGAAAGCGTCGATGTCGGGGTAGAGGACCGCGAACCGCTGGTTCTGCGCGAGCCGGCGGCTGATCTCGCGCAGGATGTCCGCGTTGCCGCTCATGCCGGTCAGGGGGCTGAGGCCGCGGGCGGTGGTCGAGCGCGTCATCACCGCGCGCAGCCTCGCCACGAGCTCCTCGGGGATGAAAGGTTTGGTCACATAGTCGTCGGCGCCCGAGAGAAGGTGCTCGACCTTGTCCTTCAGGGAGTCGCGCACGGTCAGGAACACGACCGGGATGAGCCGCGTCCGGAAGTCCTCGCGCAGCTCGACCATGATCTGGTCGCCGGTCGTCTCACCGAGCATGAGGTCGAGCAGGATGATGTCGGGCCGCCACTCGACCGCGGCGTCGTGGGCCAGGCGGCCGTCGCTGACCGTCACGCACTCGAAGCCCGCGCGCTCGAGCACGCGCTTGACCAGGCGCAGGACCTGTTCGTCGTCATCGACCACGAGCGCTATGTCGCGGTGCATGAGGGCGGAGTGAGGCCGGTCCGAGGCGGTGCCGGGACGCCGCGTGACCGTCATGTCTGCTGCTGGGCGGGCCGCTGGAGCTTGTCGGTCAGCGCGATGGCGCGCTCGGCCGCGGCGCGGACCTCCTGGATGTCGTTCTTCACGGCTTCGGGGTCAGCGGTCTCTTCGGCGATCAGCTCGCTGTAGTTGACGATCACCGCGAGCAGGTTGCGAAACTCGTGAATCAGCGCGCGGCCGGGGTCTTCGGGCAGGTGGTCCATGGTCACAGCCGCTTCACGAGCCTCCAACGGTTGAGGTCGCCATCGCGCTCGTAGCCGAGCTCGTCGAGCAGCGAGTGGGCCATGGCCAGGCCGCGGCCGTCCTCGCGGTCCTGCCCGGGCATGTGCCGGCCGAGGTGCTCGTGCACCGGCGGCCCCGAATCGGTGAGGGAGGCGACGAGCGAGTCGTGGTCAAGCCGAAGCCAGTACTCGACGGGGCGGGCGGCGCCGGGCGGGCTCCCGTGGGTCAGGACGTTGCTCCCGATCTCGCCCAGGGCCGTCTCGAACAGCATCAGCGGCCGGTCGTCCGGGCCGCGGCCGGTCGCGCGGCGAAGCCGCTCGACTGAGCGATGGAGCACGTCGAGCCCTTCGTCCAGGTCGGAGAACGAAGCCCGGAATTCAAAGCGCTGGGTCCTCATCGGCTCAGAGGCCGGTGAGGGCTTCCTCGACCGTCGCGTAGTAGGGGAAAACCCGGTCCAGGGTGGTGAGCTCGAGGACGACGCGCACCTGCTGGTTCGGCGCGGCCAGGCGAAGCTCTCCCTGGCTGTTGCGGATCTGCTTCAAGGCGGCGATCACCGAGCCGAGCCCGGTCGAGTCGACGAAGCTCACGCCCTCCATGTCGATCACGACCTTGGGCGGGCCGTTCCTCACGACCTCGCCGATCGCCTCTTTCAAGGCGGGCGCGCCGGCGACGTCCAGCCTTCCGGTGGGGGCGAGCACGGTCACGCCGTTGTCGGCGGGACGGGCCTCCACCTCGAGCGCCATAGCCCGAAGAGCATATGGCAGAGAGGACGGAAGTCAGCCTCACTAGACTGCATGGCCGTGAACCCGTCCCCAGCCTCGGCGCGGGTGCTCGTGGTCGACGACGACGAGCCCCTGGCGCGGGTCATGGCCCGCACCCTGCGCGGCCGGGGATTCGAGTGCGACGTCGCGCTCACGGGCGCCGACGCGCGCCGGCTGACGGATGGGCAGGAGTACGCGCTGGCCCTCCTCGACGTCAGGCTTCCCGACGAGTCGGGTTACGGCCTCCTCGAGCACCTCCGGTCGACGAGGCCGGACACCGCGGTCGTGATGATCTCCGGGGTCGACGACGCCGAGCTCGGCAAAGCGGCGCTTGAGCACGGGGCGAACGCCTACTTCGTCAAGCCGGTCGGAGCTACGCAGCTCTACCTGCTTGTCGTCGACAACATTCGCCGCCGGACCCACGAGCTCGAGCACAGGGCCAGCGTCGACCGGCTCGAGGGGATGGTCGCCCAGCGTTCGGAGCAGATGCGCCGGGCAGCCGAGCTGCAGTCCGGGATGCTGCCCGCGTCTCCGTTCATGGAAGACGGTTTCGAGATCGCCGCCCACTTCACGGCGGCACGGGAAATCAGCGGCGACTTCTACGACTGGTATCCCTCGGGCGGACGCCGCATCACGCTCACGCTTGGCGACGTGATGGGCAAGGGCCTGCCCGCCTCGCTGATGATGGCCACCGCGCGCGCCGCATTGCGGGCGGTCGCGGGCGTGGCGCCCCTCGAGAGCGGCGTCACGCAGGCCGCGGGCGTGATGTCGTCGGCGCTCGAGGTCAACCAGGCTTACGTGACGCTGTTCCACTGCACGTTCGACCCGACGTCCGGCCAGGTCGCCTACGTGGACGCGGGCCACGGCCACGCGAGGGTGCTGAGAGGGGCGGCATCGCAGGAGCTGCTCGGTGCGCGCAGCGCCCCGATCGGGGTCTTTCCCGACACCAAGTTCGTCACGGGCTCCTTTAACCTCGAGCCGGGCGACTCGCTGGTCGTGTTCTCGGACGGGCTGCTGGACCTCCGGCCGGACCTCGCCGCGCGTGAGGTGCCGCTCCCGTACGAGGCGCGGAGGGCCCCCAGCGCCCAGGAAATGGTCGACATCCTGGCCCAGGGAGCACGGGAGCGGGAGCTCTTCGACGACGTCACGGTGGTGGCCCTCCGGCGACTTTCTTAAGGGGGCTGAACCGCGGCAGGTGCCAACTAGACTTGGAGCCCTGCGCACGTTCAATCCCGCCAGGGGGGGCGAGGGTTTGGGGGCACTGCAAGGGATCGGTCCGCAGCCTGCCTCGTGGGCCCGGCATGGGGTGCGACGAGCCATGCCGTTTGCATTTGCGGCCGCGGTCCTGGCCGCGATTCTCGGCGTCATCGATGCCGCCGCGGTCCAGCCGGCATTCGCGTTTCCACTGTTTGTCGGGCTGGTGGTGTTCGGGGCGGTGCTCGCGGGTGTCGCCGTCGCCACGAGTGAGCTGTTCCGGCAGTCGCGGCTCACGGCCGCCGAGGCGCAGGCCAGGCTCCAGGACCTGACCGTCCAGGAGCGCCGGCTCAGCGCGACCGTCGAGGCCGCCGAGGTCGGACTCGGCCTCGCCGACCTGGATGGGAACCTCACCCAGGTCAGCACACGGCTGGCGACGATCCTCGGCCGCACTCGCGAAGAGCTGGCGGGCGCCGGGCTCGAAGAGGTCCTGCCCTCCGAAGACCGGGCGGCGATCGCGGACGCGCTCCAGCTGCTGCGCGACGGCGACGTCGCGACCTGGCAGGCGGAGCTCAGCCGCGTCGCGCTGTTCATGGTCCGGCTCCCGGCCACCGCCGGGGGCGATCCAGCGGTCCTGGTCCAGGTCGCGGACATCGTCGCCCGGCGCCGGATCGAATCCCTCAGCGACTGCGTGGCCGGGGTGCGGCAGGTGATCGTGAACGCGACCGGAATCGAGCAGGCGATGCCCCAGCTCCTTCGCGGCTTCTGCGAGTACCTGGGCTGGAGCGCCGGCCAGTACTGGGCGCTCGACGCCGAGCGCAAGTCGTTGCGCGTCCGCTACTCCTGGAACGCGGCCGACACCGTGATGGAAGGCTTCCTCCACGCCGGGCGCGGGGTGGTCGTCACCGCGGCAACAGGCCTTGTCGGGAGGGTGTGGCAGGCCGGAGTCGTCGCCGCGGAGGAGGACCTCGAGCGCTCGGCCGACTACGAGCCCCGGACCGCCGCGCTGTCGGCCGGCCTGCGCTCCGGGCTCGCCTTTCCCGTCGTCGTGGGCGGCGACGTGACAGGAGTCGTCGAGCTGGTGGCGCGGCAGCCGCACACGCCCGCCGACGAGGAGGTCACCGTGCTCGCGACCGCGGGAGTGGAGATCGGCCAGTTCATCCGCCGGGCCGAGACCGCCCAGGCGCTCCGGCGCAGCGAGGCGGACCACCGCGCCATCTTCGAGCGCTCTCCGATCGGCATCGCCCGGATCAGCAACGGCGGCGAGCTGGTCGAAGCCAACGCCTCGCTGCTCCACATGCTCGACCACGACGCCGAGACGATGCGCGCCCACGCGTGGCCGGAGCTGATGCGCACCTACGACCAGACGGCCGCCCGCGAGCACAAGGCGCCGTTCCTGGCCGGCCTCTCCGACGGGTCAAGCCTCCAGATCCGGGCGGCCACGGGGGCCGGCAACTGGCTCTGGCTGCAGCTGACCGCGACCTCGATCCCGGATTCGAGGGGCACGCCGGAGCACGTCCTGGTCATGGTCGAGGACGTGACCGCGCTCCGCGAGACCTCGGACCGGCTGGCCGAGGCCCTCGAGGCGCAGCGCGATGCCAACACCAACCTGGAGAAGCTCGACCAGACCAAGAGCGAGTTCCTCAGCATCGTCAGCCACGAGTTCCGGACCGCGCTGACCGGGATCCAGGGGTTCAGCGAGCTCATCCGCGACGGCGGGCTGGAGCCAGACGAGGTCCGAGCCTACGGCGGCTACATCTTCAATGACGCCGACCGCGTGAACCGGCTGATCGGCGACATGCTCGACCTCGACCGCATGGAGTCCGGGCGCATGACCATGCGCGCGGGCGACGTCGACATCAACGACATCGTGATGGAGGCGATCTCGCGCGCCGTCCCGTCCGCCGTGACCGTCGAGTTCAAGTCGGACCTGGATCCGAGGCTGCCCATCGTCTCCGGCGACCGCGACCGGCTCATCCAGGTCCTGAGCAACCTGGTCAACAACGCGGTCAAGTACTCGCCTGACGGCGGGACGGTGACGCTCTCGAGCCGGGTCGAGGGACGCTTTGCCCTGATCAGCGTCACCGACACCGGCCTCGGCATCCCCCAGGACGAGATCGGGCACGTGTTCGAGCGCTTCCGCCGCGTCCGCAGTGGCGCCGCGCAGTCGATTCCCGGGACTGGCCTCGGCCTGACGATCGTTAAGCAGATCGTGGAGATGCATGGAGGCAAGATCTGGGTGGAGAGCGCTGTCGGTCACGGCTCGTCGTTCCACTTCACGGTCCCGCTCGCCCCTGAGAGCGCGAACGCGTTGCAGCTCCGGCATGCCTGAGGAAGGTCTTGGAACATTCACGGTGCTCGTGGCGGACGACAACGAGGTGGCGCAGCGCCTGTGCAGGCGCGTGCTCGAGAAAGCGGGGTACGCGGTCTTGATCGCGGCGGACGGCCTCCAGGCCGTGGACATCGCGCTGTCCCAGCACCCGGCGATGATCCTGATGGACGTCGCCATGCCCGGCATCGACGGCCTCGAAGCGATGCGCCGGATCAAGGCCGAGGTCCCGACCATGCCCATCGTGATCGCGAGCGCGCACTCGATGTCGAGCGACCGCGAACGCTTCCTGGCCGCCGGCGCGGACAACGTCCTCAGCAAGCCCTTCCGCCTGGCCGACCTCATCTCGATCGTCGAGAACCTGGCCAGGGCAAAGTCGGCATGAAAGACCTCACGGGGACTCGCCTCGGCCAGTACGAGATCGTCGAGCGCCTCGGTGGGGGCGGGATGGCGGTCGTCTACCGCGCCGTGCAGCAGCCGCTGGGCCGGGAGGTCGCGCTGAAGGCGCTTTCCTCAGAGCTGTTCCAGGACGACGGCTTCGTCAAGCGATTCGAGACCGAGGCCAAGACCCTGGCCAAGCTCGACCACCCCAACATCCTGCCCATCTACGACTTCGAGGTCATCGACGGCAATGCCTTTCTGACGATGCCGTTGATCCGCGGCGGCACCCTGCGCGACGTCCTCAACCGGGGCCCCATGGACAGCCTTTCGGCCTGGCGCTACCTGCGTGAGATTGGAGACGGCCTGCAGCATGCCCACGACGCCGGGATCGTGCATCGCGACCTCAAGCCGACCAATGTGTTGATCCACACGGACGGCCGCGCGATGCTCGCGGACTTCGGGCTCGCGCGCGGCGCGGGCCAGCCGACGCACCTGACCACCATCGGGCTCGCGATCGGGACGCCCGGCTACATGGCGCCCGAGCAGGTCATGGGGCATGACGTCGACAAGCGCGCGGACATCTACGCGATGGGCGTGCTCACCTTCGAGATGCTCACCGGCCGGCTGCCCTACATCGGCTCCAACCGAATGGAGGTCGCCTACGCCACGGTCAACACGCCGATCCCGTCGGCGGTGAAGATCAACCAGAACCTGCCGGACGAGCTGGACGTGCTTCTGGCGAAGGTGCTCGCGAAGGATCCTGCACAGCGGCCGCAGACGGTGCGTGAGCTGCTCGCTCAGATGGCGCGGCTGCCGCAGCGCCGAACGTCTCCGCCGGGAGTGGCCGCCGCGGCCGCGGTCGTTGCCGCAACCGCTTCACCCTCGGGCGGGGTTGCCGTCCTGCCCAGGCCCGCGACCTCATCCAACGGCCCGGATACCACCTCGATGCGCGCGGTTCAGGCCGCGCCCCCGCCGCCAATGCTGCACGGGTCGCCCCCACCGACGCCGACGTCCGCCGGCGCTTCGACCATCCGCACGCTGGAGCTGATGGGCGTCCGGCCGGCGCGGGCGCGGGGCCGGTTCATCCTCAACTCGCACTTCAGCAACTTCGTCCACGTGGCGCGCGACGTCGCCGGCGATCGCTGGCCCGAGGTCGCGTACGCGTCCGGGCTGGTGCAGTACATCGAGCAGGACGCGCCGCACGACGACCAGCTGTCGTCCCCGGTGGAGGCGCTGAGCCGGCTCAACGAGGCGTTCGAGACGATCTACGGCCCGGAGTCCGAGGACATGATCCGCTCGTGGGGCCGGCGGGCGACCGAGCGGTGGCTGGCGGACGGCCGCCACGGTCTGGGAGGCGCGCGGCGGTTCGTGCCGGGCCGGCAGCGGCGGCTCGCGGGCGTGGTCAAGAACTTCTCCGAAGCGATGGACAACGTGCGCGGTGAGCACACCCACGCGTGGCTGCAGGTCGACGAGCATCAGTTCTGGCTCGTGAACTTCTCGAACATGTTCGCGCTGGGTCGGATCAAGACGGTGAAGTCGTGCCACGTCTGGACGTCGACGATCGAGACGATCCTGCGCTGGGCGGGCCTGGCCAACGACTGGTACGTGGAAGAGGTCGAGTGCGGCTCGGTGACGGGAACGTTCGACTGCGCGTTCGCGATCCGCTCCGCCGAAACAAACTAGCGGCCAACGCGGATAGTCGCGACTATCGGCCGATTTGGTTGCCCGGATGGCTCGATAGTCGCGACTATCGGGGTAATTGGGGAAAGAAGAAGGCCCTCCACCGGGGGGCAGAGGACCTTCAGAAAGGAGGGAGGGCGAGATTGGGTGTTGAGTCCATAGTACCGCCGGCCGGCCAGGTGCGCGCAGGCAACTTTTGGCCTCTTCTACAGTCTGGGAGTGGCCCGTTTCGCGATTGACGTGACCGCCTGCTGGCGGCCCCAGCGGATGGGCATGCTGACCGTCGCGGTCGAGCTCTCCCGAGCCCTGGTCCAGGCCAGGTCCGGCGACGAGTTCGTGCTCGTCTGCAGCCGCGAGCGCCCGGAGTCCCTCCATGACCTCGACTGCGAGGCCGTGCTGACGCCCTACCGGCACGAGCTGGCCGTGAAGGGGTGGTGGCTGCGGGGGGTCGAGCCGGCGCTGGAGGCGGACGCCATCCTCTATCCGTACTGGCCGGGCCCGCCGTTTCGCCGCGGCGGGGCGCCGCCCGCCGTGACCTTCGTCCACGACCTCGCTTTTCGAGTCAGGCCGGCCGAGGTCCCCTGGCAGCAGCGCCTGTACTTTCGCGCCGTGCTTCCGCCCGCCCTGCGCCATGCGGCGGCGGTGCTTGTCCCTTCCGACTCGACCAGGCGAGACCTGACCAGGCTCTACCGGACCCCCGGGCTGGACCAGAAGGTCCACGTCATCGCCGAGGGCCTTCCCCGGTCGCCGGCCGCGGGGCCGCTGCCCGACGGGATCGAGCCCGGTTACATCCTCGCCGTCGGGAGCGTGGAACCGCGCAAGAACTATCCTCGACTGCTCGCGGCCTACCGCCAGCTTCGTGGCCGGGGCGCGCTTCCCTTCATCATCAACGGACGGCCGGGCGTGCCCCAGCTGGTGATCGCGGGACGCGCGGGCTGGGCGTACGGCGACACGCTGGAGAGGATCGCCGCCGAGCCCGGCGTCGTCTACGTGGGGCACGTCGACGAAGCCACGCTTGCGGCGCTGTACCAATCGGCGTCGGTGCTGGCGTTCCCCAGCCTCTACGAAGGGTTTGGGCTGCCCCTGCTCGAGGCGATGGCGCATGGCCTGCCCGCGGTCGTCGGGGCGGCCGGAGCGCTGCCTGAGCTCGCCCTCGGCGCCGCGATCTCGGTCGACGCGGAGGATTCGGCGGCCATCGCCGAAGGGCTGGAGCGGCTGCTGGCCGACGAGGGTTTGCGCAAGAGGCTCGGTGAGGAAGGCATTCGCCGCGCCAGGGGTTATACGTGGGCGAACGCCGCCGAGCGCACGCTCGACGTGATGCGGCGGATTGCCGGCAAGCCACAGACGAGGGCCGCATAGATGAGCGACAGGATTTCCGTCCTTGCGTTGGCCGATGGCCGGCTGCCGCTGGATCCCCGCCGGTTCGACATCGACACAGAGGGCGGCCTCGCGGCCGCGAAGCAGGTCGTCGTGGCCGCAACGGATCGGCTGATCACCGCCCGTGAGGCATCCGCCCTCCGGAGCTTCGTGCGGCGCGGAGGCGGCCTCGTCCTCTTGGGCGGCACGCTGGCGAGCTGGTCGTCTTCCGAGGCCATCCGCGAGCTGGCCGGTTGGATGCCGACCGGCCCGGGGCCGCTCACCGAGCTGATCGTCCGGCCTGACCATGAGCACCCGGCTACGCAGCGCCTCGATCCGGAGTGGAAGATCCGCGACCGTCTCTACCTCTCCGAGGGACCGCCTGCCGGCGCAACGATCCTGCTGCGCGCGAGCTGGCGATTCACCGAACAGGTCGTGGCATATGAGCGAGGATTCGGCGAGGGGCGTTGGCGTTGGTCTGTTGGGTTACGGGGCCATCGGACGCGACCACGCGGCATCGATCGTCGCCACCAGCGGGCTGCGGCTGGCGGCCGTCTGCGACCTCAGCGCGGAACGGCGCGAGGCGGCCGCCCGGGATTGGAAAGTGCGCACGCACGTGGCGCAGGACGCGATGCTCGACGATCCGGAGGTTGGCCTCGTGGTCGTGGGCACGCCTCCGGCGGCGCACGCGAATCCCGTCCTGGCCGCGCTTGCGGCCGGCAAGGACGTCGTCTGCGAAAAGCCCTTCGCATTGAGCGTCGACGAGGCCGACCGCATGCTCGACTCGGCCGCGTCGCACGGTCGCCTCCTTACCGTCTTCCAGAGCCGGCGTTGGGACCCGGACTACCTGGCGATGCGCGACGTGGTGAGGTCGGGCCGGATCGGCGATCCGTTCTACATGGAGTCATTCATCGGCGGCTACGACCATCCCTGCGACTTCTGGCACAGCCACGAACCGATCTCCGGCGGCACGATTTACGACTGGGGCTCGCATTACTTCGACTGGATCTTGCAGCTCTTCCCGGCGCGGGTCGAGACGGTGGCCGCCCAGGCGCACAAGCGCGTGTGGCACGACGTGACCAACGACGACCAGGTGCGCGTCGACCTCTTGTTCGCGACGGGCGCGCAGGCCTCGTTCCTCCAGTCCGGAATCGCGGCGGCGCGAAAACCGAAGTGGTACCTGCTTGGAACGGCGGGCGCGGTGGTCGGCGATTGGGCTGACGCTCCCGTGCCTGCTGACCTCCCGGCCCAAGTCACGGTGTTCACCCCGCGCGGGCAGGAGATCCTGACGCTGCCCGCGCGCGCCGAGCATGCCTTCTACCGCAACCTGGCCGATCACCTGGCGTGGGGAGAGCCGCTCGCGGTGACCGCGGACGAGGCCAGGCGCAACGTCGCCGTCATGGAGGCCGCGACCAGGTCGATCAAGCACGGCGGCGCCCAGATGAAGGTCGAGATATAGCGGCGGACCGCATCGGCTGGGGCATCCTCGGCGCGGCCGACATCGCCCGGCGCGCGGTGCTGGCGGCCATGCACGCCTCGAGAAACGGGCGGGTCGTCGCCATGGCGAGCCGGGATGGGGCTCGGGCGCGAGAGATGCTCAGGCCGTATCCCGGGGCGCGCGCCCTGGACTCGTACGATGCGCTGCTCGAGGACCCCCAGGTCGAGGCGATCTACAACCCGCTGCCCAACAGCCTGCACAGGGAGTGGACGCTGCGCGCGATCGCCGCCGGGAAGCACGTGCTGTGCGAGAAGCCGATCGCGCTCAACGCGGGCGAGGCGGAGGAGATGGCGGAGGCGGCGGCGCGGGCCGGCAAGCAACTGATGGAGGCCTTCATGTATCGCTTCCACCCCGCGATGCGAGAGTTCGTCGAGAGAATCCGCGAGCCGCTTCACGTCCAGGCCACGTTCGCCTTCCCCCTCAAGGACACGAACGACATCCGCATGCAGGCGCCGCTTGGTGGAGGCGCGCTGCTCGACGTCGGCTCCTACTGCGTCAGCGTCACCCGATGGATCCTCGGCGAGCCCGTGGAGGTGGCGGCGCACGCCACGGTCGAGGACGGCATCGACCTCACCACAGGCGGGCTGTTGACCTTTGCTCGTGGCGAGACCGCCTCGGTGTGGGCGAGCTTCGAGTCACCCAACGAGCAGGAGCTCAAGGTCGTCACCCGCCGCGACGTGATGAGCCGGCCTCGCCCTTTCACCTCGTACCGTGATCCTCACGACCCCTATCAGCTGATGGTCGAGTCGTTCGGGGACAGCATCCTGCAGGGCAAACCGGTTGAGCTTCCGATCGGCGAGTCGATCGCGAACATGCGAGTGCTGGACCGAATCAGGGGCGCGTCAGCTCCTGGAAGCGAGGGTCCTCGCGCAAGGGGGCGAGGTCCTCGTCGGCGATGAGGTTTGGCTTCAGGTCTGGTCGAAGGCGGAGGGTTTCCTCGAGCAGGCTCATTGCCTCGTCGTGCCGCTCTTGTCCGACTCGGGCGCAGGCCAGGTTGTAGAGCATCGCGCCCATCGGGATCTCGGTAGCTGACATCGCACGCAGCTGCGCCACCGCTTCTTCGTAAAGCTGGTTCGCGCTTTCGGTGTCGCCGTTCTCGCGTAGGTAGGCGTACATGTGGGAACGGGGATGTGTGTAGCTGTTGCCGAGCACGGCCTCGGTCGTCGTCCTCGCGCGGTACCACCGGTAAGGCTGATCGCCCACCTTCGCGTAGAGCTCGATGATCTCGCCGAGAAGGTGGTCGCAGCGTGCCGCCGCGTCGCTCAGCGGAGTCCCGATGCCGTTGGCCAACTCGGCGTCGTTGAGCTCATCCTGTTGCTCGATCGGCGGCGGTAGGGTCTGAGGCCGGCCTTCGGCCAGCTCGGTGAGCGCATCGCGCATCCGCTCGCGCCACATGCCGAGGTGGAACATCACGAGCGCCGCGGGCCAGCCCTTGGGCGCGGTCTCGGACTGCCGCGCCTTCTCGACGAACTCGCGCTCGACCTTCCGCTCAGACTCGAGCGCGCCGCGTATCGCCTCGAGGTCAGGCAGGGGCCAGGTCCGACGTCGTCTCGCCTTTCGCGGTGAGGGGACCTTGCATCACCGGGCTCGAGCTCTTGTTCGTCGACGTCGTGGGCAGGTTGATCGTCAGGTCGTCCTGCGCGGTCGAGTGCGACTTCAGGACCCGGTGGCCGTTGGGGTCGATCCAGGTCATGACGTCGGTGGTGAACGTGCCTTTCACCGAGACGCCCGACATCGCGCCGGGCGTGCCCTGAGTCGGTCCGCTGAGGTCCAGTGTGCTCGTGCTCTTTGTCTCCACCACGGCCGCCGTGACCCCGTTGAAGGACTCGTCTCGCAGGTACTTGCTGTCGCTGACGATGTGCACCGTGCCCGATCCAATCGGGTCCTTCTGGTCGTAGGTCTTCGACCAGGTGTCGCCGACCTTGACCGCCTTGTCCGGCAGGACGGCGGCGATGAAGTAGCCGCCGCCGACGCCCGCGAGCGCCGCGATCGGGCTGCCGGCCATCAAATCGTTGCCGTTGACGCTGACGAGGGTGCCGTCGGGGCGGATCTTCACCTCGACCGAATTTGCCGGCAAACCGGTCGTTGTGTTGGTGACCCCGGCGGCCACGGTCTTCAGGGAGAAATCGCTGAGCGTGATCGACAGGTCGGCCACGCCGGAGGAGTCCACCGACTTGACGGCCACGGTCTCGTTCGCACTCGTATCGACCGATACGGGGATCGTCATGCCACCCGTGCCGGCGGTCTGCTTGCTGGTCGAGTGGAACTTGTACTTGTAGGTGTCGCCGGCCTTGTAGGCAAGGGACAGGGTATGCGGCTGAGCGGCGCCGAACGACCCGCACGCGGCGACGAAAAACAGGACCAGCAGAGCGACCCGTCTCATGCCGCCAGACTACGCTAGGCCGCGGTCTTTGGAGCCTCCTCAGGCTGGGCCGGGGCGGCCTCCACGGCCACGGTGGCGGTGACCGGAACGATCTGGCGGAACGCCCTCAGGGATTGCTCCCAATCCGCCAGCATCGCAGCCGCCCTGGCGCTCCGCGTGCGCAGATAGTGCTCCTCGACCAGCGTGCGCAATTCGTCCGCGTCCTCCGCCGGGACCTCGCGCGCGACGACGCTGTCGAGGTTGAGCTGGCGCCATTCGACCACGTACGCGACGCCGCCCGTCATGCCGGCCCCGGCGTTCCAGCCGACCGGGCCCAGGGCAACCGCCACCCCGCCGGTCATGTACTCGCAGAAGTGGTCGCCGGCGCCTTCGACCACGGCGACGGCGCCCGAGTTGCGCACGCAGAAGCGCTCGCCGACGCGTCCGGCGATGAAGAGCTTGCCGCCCGTCGCGCCGTAGCAGATGGTGTTGCCGGCGAGCACAGCATCGGCGTCCGCGTCGCCGGGAAACGGCCGGATGGCGATCACACCGCCACCCATGCCCTTGCCGACGTAGTCCTGCGCCTGGCCGTCGAGCGTCAGCTCGACGCCCGAGTCGAGGAACGCGCCGAAGCTCTGGCCGGCGCTGCCTCGATACTCCCGCCGCTCGCCCGGAGCGAGGGCGGCACCGACGGTGCGCTGCGAGTTGTCGATGGGGCCGGAGGGCGGCGGCGGCGCGGGCGACTCGCCGTTGCGCCGCCATGCGCGCCGGCGAGGAAGGCTTGCATCGGTGGCGGCCAGCACATATGAGAGGTCGAGCCGGGCGTCAGACGCCGGCTGCAGCAGCTCGACCCGACCGACTACGTCCTCGAGCGCGACGGCGCCCACGCTCGAAAGGTGCTCGCGGACCTCCTCGGCGATCAGGAAGAGGTAGTTGACTACGTGCTCGGGGCGGCCGTCGAACTTGGCCCGCAGGTCTTCGCGCTGGGTCGCGATCCCGGTCGGGCAGGTGTTCAGGTGGCACTGCCGCGCCATGTCGCAGCCGAGCGCGACCAGCACGCTGGTGCCGAAACCGAACTCCTCGGCGCCGAGCATCGCCGCGATGACGATGTCGCGGCCGTTGCGCAGGCCACCGTCTGTACGCAGGCTCACCCGCTCGCGCAGGCGGTTGGCGACCAGCACCTGCTGTGTCTCGGCGAGGCCGAGCTCCCACGGCGAGCCTGCGTTCTTGATCGAGGACAGCGGCGACGCGCCGGTGCCACCGTCGTGGCCCGAGATGAGGATGTAGTCGGCGCCGGCCTTCGCAACGCCGGCCGCGATGGTGCCGACGCCGGCCTCGGAGACAAGCTTCACGCCGACCCGCGCCCGCGGGTTCACCGTCTTCAGGTCGTGGATCAGCTGCGCCAGGTCTTCGATCGAGTAGATGTCGTGGTGGGGCGGGGGCGAGATGAGCTGCATGCCGGGCTGGGCATGTCGGAGGCGGGCGATCAGGCTTGTGACCTTGATCCCGGGGAGCTGGCCGCCCTCGCCCGGCTTCGAGCCCTGCGCGATCTTGATCTCCAGCTCGTCGGCGCGCTTCAGGTAGCGCGGGGTGACGCCGAAGCGGGCAGAGGCGACCTGCTTGACGCGATTGTCATGTCGCACGCCGTCGCGGTCGTCGTAGGTGTCGGGGTCTTCGCCGCCCTCGCCCGAGTTGGAGCGGGCACCGACCTGGTTCATCGCGATGGCGAGCGCCTCGTGCGCCTCCGGTGAAAGCGCGCCCAGCGACATCGCGGTGCTGACGAATCGTTTGACGATCTCGGACGCCGGTTCCACGGACTCGAGCGGAACCGGCGTCCGACATTCCTTGAGCTGGATGAGCTCGCGCAGCGACTGAGGCTCACCCATGCTCGAGAGACGGCGCCACTCGCGATACTGCTCGGGGTCCGCCGTCTGCGCGGCCTTCTTGGCCGCACGAACCGCCAGCGGGTTGTAGGCGTGGTGCTCGCCCGCTTTGCGGAAGCGGACGCGGCCGTGGTCGGCCATGGGGTGCGGCCGGCTGCGCGCGGCGCGCTCGATGTCGGCGAGGTCCGCGCCGCCGACGCGCGAGGGCACCGCCCGGAAGCACATCTCGGTGACCTCGGCGCCCAGCCCGAGCGCCTCCAGCACCTCGGCGCCGCGATAGCTCGTCACGCACGAGATGCCCATCTTCGCCATGACCTTGAGCAGCCCCGCTTCGAGCGCCTTGCGATACCTCGGGGTGGCTTCGTCGCCCACGGTCGCAAACGCCAGGTACGGATGGACGGCCGTTGCACCGATCGTGATCAGGCAGGCGACGTCGTGAACGTCGACCGCGTCGCCGGCGATGGCGACTATGTCGGTGGCCATCCGACGTCCAGTGGCAAGCAGATGCGAATGCACGGCCCCGACGGCGAGCGCCATCGGCACGGGGATCCGCTGCAGCGCGGAGCGGCGATCGCTCAGTGCGATCACGCCGGCGACCTCGTCTGCCTCACGGCACAGGCGCGCCAGCGCGTCGCGCAGCGATTCGTCCGGCGCGTAGGTGGCGTCCAGGACGGTCGCGGTTTCCAGGACGCGCGCCAGCTCGGCCGCACCCAGCACCGGCGACTCGAGCTCCAGGAGCTTGTAATCCTCCCCATTCATGGGGAGGTGGCGCGAAGCGCCGGAGGGGCCTGGCACCGCGGGGTGATGCCTGCGAAGCAGCTCGCGGTCCGTCCCGCCCTCCGGCTCGAGCGTGCCATGCCTGGCCCCCAGGAGGACGCGCAGTGACATCACAGCCTTCTCCCGCAGCGGGTCGATAGCGGGATTGGTGACCTGGGCGAATCGCTGGCGCAGGTAGCCGTAGACCCGGCGCGGGGTTCGTCCCAGCGGGGCGATGGGTATGTCGTCGCCCATCGAGTAGACGGGCTCCGCGCCCGTCTCGGCCATGACCTCGACCACGAACTTCACGTCCTCGGTCCCCCAGCCGTGCAGCGCGTGCTGGCCGGGCAGGTCTTCGAGGGGCTCGAGGTCGACGTGATGCCTCTCCACCGGCACGAGCACCCTGTCCGCCAGCAGCGCGTAGTCATGGCGGGCCGCCGCGCGCTCTTTGGCCTCGGAGTCGCGCAGCAGCGAGCCATCGCGCGTGTCGACGAGCAGCATCTGGCCTGGACCGAGCCTTCCGCGCTCGACCACGTCCTCCGGCGCCATCGACACCACGCCGGCCTCCGAGGCAGCGGCCACCATCCCCTGGCGAGTCCGCTGCCAGCGCAGCGGTCGGAGGCCGTTGCGGTCGAGGGCCGCCCCGACCACGACGCCGTCGCTGAAGGCCAGGGCGGCGGGGCCGTCCCAGGGCTCGAACCGGATCGACTGATAGCGGTAGAAGTCCCGCACCGGCGCCGCGATGTCGCCGCGCCCCTCCCAGGCGTCGGGCACCAGGCTCATGAGCGCCTCGCTCACCTCCCAGCCGCGCTGGACCAGGAGCTCGAGCGCGTTGTCCAGCGACGCCGAGTCGGAGCCGTCGGGCCAGATCGCGCCGCGGAGCTCGGGCTCCAGCTCCGCTTCCCGCGCACGCATCCACGTACGGTTGCCGGTGACGGTGTTGATCTCGCCGTTGTGGGCGAGCATGCGGAAGGGCTGAGCGAGCCGCCAGTCCGGCATCGTGTTGGTCGAGTAGCGCTGGTGGAAGACGGCGAGCCTGCTCTCGCATCGCTCGTCCCGCAGGTCGACGTAGAAGTCGGCGAGGCGCGTGCCCGCCATCAGGCCCTTGTAGACGACCGTCCGGCTGGAGCAGGACGGGATGTACATGCGCACGCTTTGCGCTTCAGCCGCTCTTTCGGCCATCCGGCGGGCGAGGTACAGCGACCGCTCCCATGCATCTGGATCCAGTCCGGGGTTCTGGATGAGGCCGTGCCAGATCGTGGGCATCGTCTCCCGCGCGCGTTTGCCGAGCGAATCAGCATCCACGGGCACAGGGCGCCAGGCCCCGACCCGGAGGTGCTGCTCGACGAGCCCTCGAGCGCGGCCGTCCCACTCGAACAGGACGATCACCGCGAGGTCGTCGCCGAGCAGTTTCCGTGGGACCTGGATCAGCAGTCCCGCGCCGTCGCCGCTCTTGCCGTCGGCGTCGAGACCCCCGCGATGCGCCAGCCGGGCGAGCGCCTGCACGCCGAGGGCGACCGACTCGTGCCCGAGGCCGGGGGTGGCCACGAAGCCCATGCCGCAGGCCGCCCGGGCGTCGGGGAGATCCCCCGGCCAGGCAAGGCGTGTCCGGTCGAGCGCTGGGGGCACTGGTACGGAAGGCTACCGAGCGTTGCCGGGCGTGGCTAGTGCCCGATCGCCAAAAGAATCAGCGATTCGTTATGCGGTCGCTACATCCCGAGGAGGGCCTGGACGCGGAGGGCGACGGACAGGTTCAGCCGCGTCTCCGGGTCCTCGAGGTCCAGGCCAGTGATCTCGCGGATGCGGTCGAGCCGGTAGCGGAGCGTGTTGGGGTGCACCCGCAGGCGCTGCGCGGCGTGCTGCTGCTCGCCTGTCTCGAGGTAGGCGCGCAGCGTGGCCACCAGTGCCCCCTTGCGCGCGCTGTCGTGCTCGATCAGCGGTCCGAGGTGGCGGCGGCTGTAATCGACGAGCCGCTCGTCGCTGACCGCGGCGAGCAACCCGGTCAGCCCGAGCTCCGGCACCGCGACCACCTGCCCCCAGCGCTTGAAGCGGGCGAGCGACTCCATCACCGAGGTCACCTCGCGCAGCGCACCCTCGACTCCGACCGGCGCCTCGATCGGGGCGCTGAAACCGACCGAGACCGTGAACCCCGGCCTCCACTCGGCCACGGCCTGCTGGATCTGCAGGCCCAGCGCGTGGCTGCGCGCCTGGTGGTCGGCGACCTCGGTGCCGAGGGGCAGGAGGGCGACGACCTGGTCCGAGCGTCCCTGGACCAGCCCGCGCTGGTAGCCGGTCCGGACGACCGCGGTCACGCGCCGCAGGAACTCGCGCTTCAGGGCCTGGATCGCGTCCTCCGAGATCTGGCGGGCGCGCACGAAACCGCGGAAGTCGTCGATGTCGACGAGGCCGACGATGTGGTTCCCGTGGAGCGGGTAGCCCACGTGGCGCGCCCTGCGCTGCGCGGCCGCCTCGTCGCCATAGGTCCCGTGAAGCAGGTCCTCCAGGAACTCCCCCCGGACCCGGCCCTCGACCTCGGAGAGCTCCCGCTCCTTGGCGATCGAGAGGGCCAGCACAAGGGCCGCCTGCTCGATGGCCATGAAGGCGAGCTCCTCGTTGTGCGGCGGGTGATCGAGCACGGAGATGTACCCGAGCACCTGGTTGGCGGCGAAGATGGGGGCGATCAGGCGCTCTCGCGACATCCCGAGGTGGGGGAAGGCCGGGACCTTGACCGGGCCGCGCTTCGCTTCGACCTCCCGCAGCATCCGCTGGATCTGCGGGTCGAAGAGCACGCGGTGCGGGGTGCCCTGGCGGAGGATCGTCTCCTTGCGGTGCGGGTCGGCGCTGCCGCCCGCGTGCGCGAGCAGGTGAAAGCTGGCGTCCTCGACCACGACCGCGCTCTCGAGCAGGTCGGCCAGGGTACGGCAGATCTCGTTCACGCCCTTGCCGTCGAGCACGAGCTCCGTGAAGCGGCGGTGGATCTCGATCGAGCGCTTCAGGCGCCAGTGCTCGGCGTTGATGATCCGCTCGAGCAGCGGCGACATCAGGTCGACGAACTGGACCTCGGAGGAGATGGTGAACAGCGGCACCTTCAGCCGGTCGGCCTCGGAGATCATCTCGGGCGGGAGGCGGCGGAGGTAAGGCAGCGGCCGGACGACCAGGCCGGCGCCACCGCCTTCGGCGATCCTGGCGACCAGGCGGATCTGCGCGTCGGGGTCGTCCTTGATCGGGAATCCGCTCGTGAACATCAGGTCGCCGGCTCGCGGCTGGACCTCTGGCGTCTCCATCAGCCGGACCCACTCGACCTGGCGGTCGAGCCCCTCGGCGCCCGCGATGAGCTTGGCCGAGGCGAGGACGGAGCGCATCGCCTCGCGCACGGTCGGGCGCGGCTCGTCGGCCTCCACCATGAGCTTCTTGGTGGCCATCACCCGAAGCTTAGGGTGTGGACGGGCGACAAGCAATTGGGCGGGTTGCTTGTGCCGGGGGCACTAGGAGGTCTTCCCGGCGCCGCTGTACCGTCAGCCCATGACGTACGAAGAGGCCCCGGCCTGCGACCGGCACGAATCGAGCGTGCTGATGCGGCTGCGCACCATGCACTCCGACTCCTCACGGCCTGACGTCGTCGTGGGCCTGTTCGAGTGTCCCGAGTGCGGCCACGAGCGCAGGACGCCGATCAGGACAGGCGAGACAGCAGAGACCGCGGCTTAACCCCTCGAGCCGGATAGTCCGGACTATCCGGGGCTGCTCGGGCCCGAAACGGCGGATTGTCCGGACTATCCGATAAGTCCGGGGCGTGCGTAAAGACCGGCTTTCAGTCTTTTGCTACTTGGCGATCAGTTGGCGGAGGACCAGGGGCAGGATGCCTCCGTGGTGCAGGTACCCGATCTCGGTCTCGTTGTCGACCCGCGCGCGGGCGCTGAAGTTGATCGTCCGCCCGTCGTCGGCGACCGCCTGGACCTCGACCAGCTGACCAGGTTTCAACGCCTCCAGCCCGCGAATCGTGAAGCGCTCTTGACCCGTCAGGCCGAGCAGCTGCGCGTTCTCGTGCGACCCGAACTGCAGGGGCAGGATGCCCATGCCCACCAGGTTCGAGCGGTGGATACGCTCGAAGCTCTCGGCGATCACCGCGCGCACGCCCAGCAGCAGCGGTCCCTTCGCCGCCCAGTCCCGCGACGACCCGGTGCCGTACTCCTTGCCGGCGAGCACGACCAGCGGGACGCCTTCCTCCCTGTATCGCTGCGCGGCCTCGAAGATCGTCGTTTCCGCGCCGTCCGGAAAGTGCTTGGTGAAATAACCCTCTCGCGACGCGAGGGCGTTGCGCAGGCGGATGTTGCCGAACGTCCCTCGCTCCATCACCTCGTGATTGCCGCGACGCGCCCCGAAGCTGTTGAAGTCGAACCTGTCGACGCCGTTCGCGATCAGGTAGCGGCCCGCCGGGCTGTCGACCGGGATCGCGCCGGCGGGTGAGATGTGGTCGGTCGTCACCGAGTCGCCCACCACCGCGAGCACCCGCGCCCCCTCGATGTCGGTCAGCGGATTCGGCTGCGGGGTGAAACCTTCGAAGTACGGAGGCTCCTTGACGTAGGTCGAATCCGGGTCCCACTCGAAGATGGGACCCGTCGGCGCAGCCATCGACTTCCAATGCTCGTCGCCTTCGAAGATGCGGGAGTACTCGCGCTTGAACATCTCCTGCTTGACGCACTGCTGGATGACCGCGTTCACCTCTTCCAGCGACGGCCACAGCTCGGAGAGCATCACCGGCTTTCCGTCGGGCGTCTCGGCCACCGGCTCGGTGGCGAGGTCCTTGTGCATCGTGCCGGCCAGCGCGAACGCGACCACCAGCGGCGGAGAGGCGAGGTAGCTCGCCTTCACGAGCGGGTGGATCCGCGCCTCGAAGTTGCGGTTGCCCGACAGCACCGCGGCCACGGCCAGGTCTTCCTTCGTGACCGCCGCCTCGACCTCCGGGCTCGCGAGCGGGCCGGAGTTTCCGATGCAGGTCGTGCAGCCGTAACCGACCAGGTAGAAGCCGAGCTTCTCCAGCGGCTCGAGCAGGTCCGCCGTCTGCAGGTAGTCGGTCACCACGCGCGAGCCGGGCGCCAGGCTGGTCTTGACGTATGGATTCACGGTCAGGCCGAGCTCGACCGCCTTCTTCGCGAGCAGCCCGGCGGCGACCATCACCGACGGGTTCGAGGTGTTCGTGCAGCTCGTGATCGCCGCGATCACGACGCAGCCGTCCTCGAGCTTCGCCTCGTGCTTGGCATGCACCGCCACCGTCGCACGTCCGTCGACCGGGCCACCCTCCGCGGTCAGGCGTGAGATGGCTTCAGGTTCCGGCCTGGGCCCTGGCTTGAAGACCGTGGTGAAGCTGCTCCACACGTCGGGCAAGGCGACGCGATCCTGCGGCCGCTTCGGACCGGCGACGCTCGACTCGACCTTCGTCAGGTCGAGCTCGAGGAGCTCGGTGAACTTCGGCGTGGGGGCGCCGTCGACGCGGAACAGGCCCTGCTCCTTGGTGTAGCGCTCGACCAGGTCGATCTGCTCCCGGTCGCGCCCTGTCACCTCCAGGTACCGCAGCGTCTGGTGGTCGACCGGAAACAGCGCGGAGGTCGCCCCGTATTCAGGGCACATGTTGCTGAGGGTGGCGCGGTCCGGCACCGAGAGGCTGGAGAGCCCATCGCCGCAGAACTCGACGAACTTGTCGACCACGCCGTGCTTGCGCAGCATCTCGGTCAACGTCAAGACCAGGTCGGTCGCGGTCGAGCCCGCGGGCAGCGCGCCGAGGAAGCGAACCCCGACGACGATCGGCGGCGGCAGGTAGGCGGGCTGGCCCAGGATGGCGGCCTCGGCTTCGATGCCACCTGTGCCCCAGCCCAGGACGCCAAGGCCGTTGACCATCGTCGTGTGCGAGTCGGTGCCCATCAGGGTGTCGGGGATCGCGACCATGTGGCCGCGGATGTCTCGCACCTGGACGACTCTGGCCAGGTGCTCGAGGTTGACCTGGTGGCAGATGCCCATGCCCGGTGGGACCAGCGAGAAGTTGTGGAAGGCCTGCTGCGCCCAGCGCAGGAGCGCGTAGCGCTCGCGGTTCCGCTCGATCTCCTTCTGGATGTTGCGCGTGTACGAGTCGCGAAAGCCGAACGAGTCGACCTGGACCGAGTGGTCGATGATCAGGTCGACGGGCACGAGCGGATCGACCTTGCCCGCGTCCTTGCCCGCGCGGGTCATGGCCGAGCGCATCGCCGCCAGGTCGACCACGGCGGGGACGCCGGTGAAGTCCTGCATGAGGACGCGCGCGGGGAGGAACGGAAGCTCCGAGCCGGCGGGTGGCGGCGCCGGCCACCGCGACAGCACTCCGATGTTGGATTCGTCGGTGATGCCGGCCTCGGCAAGCCGGACCAGGCCTTCGAGGAGGACCTTGATCGTCATCGGCAGCCCCTCGCCGAGATTGTCGAGCGGGTAGAAATCGAGGTCCGTTCCTTTGAGCTGCGCGCGCGAGGGCATGCTCAGATCGTACTAGCGGGCGTGTTTGGCGCGCCCTGCGCGCGCCCGGCGGCACGCATGAGCCGCGCAATGCGGTTTGGGCCATCGGAAGTTTCGATCTCCTCGATCGGCACCGGCAGCGCCAGCCTCCAGTTGGGAAACTGGTCAGTCGTTCCGGGCACGTTTGGACGCTCGTGCACGCCCAGCGCGTCCTCCATCGAGACCAGCACCATGCGCGGCCGGCCGTGGGCAAGCTTCGCGTAGACCGCGACCGCCACCTCCAGCGGCGGGGTTTCGTCCGGCAGGTGGGTCAGCTGCACGAGCTTGTCGCGTAGATGGTGCAGGCGGTGCTCCGGCTCGCTTCGCGTCCAGATCCCTGCCACCGTCGGCAGGTCGTGCGTGCCCAGCGCGGCCACGGCGTCGCGAGGCCAGCTCTCCGGTTGGGAGCTCTCGAACCAGACGAGGCGATAGGAAAGCGAGCCTTTCTTTTTCAGCTGCCTGCGCACCACCGGCTCGACCAGTCCGAGGTCCTCGCCGATGACGAACGCGTCCGCGCGCCGGCTCTCGCGCGCCAGCAGGGACAGGAGGACGCGGGCCGGGTAGCGCACGTAGGCACCCTGCACCGCGGTCATGCCCTGCGGGATCCAGAAGAGTCGGAAGAGGCCCATGACGTGGTCGAGCCTGATGCCGGCTGCATGACTGCCGGCGCTGCGGACGGCATCGACGAACGGCGCCCAGCGCGCGTCGTGGAGCTTCCATGGGTTGATCGGTGGAAGGCCCCAGTCCTGGCCGTCGCGGAAGAACTCGTCCGGCGGCGCGCCGATTCGCATCCGTGGTGCCAGGTAATCGCGCCAGCGCCAGGCGTCGAAGCCGTCAGCCGCGAACCCGACGGGTACATCGGAGATCAAGCCGATCTCGCGCGAAGCGCGCGCCAGCTGCCGGTCGAGATGGAACTGAATCCACACATGGAAGTCAGCCGGCCGTGCGTCACGCTCCGCGTTGAAATCGGCGAACTCGCGCAGCGCCGTACCCTGACTGGCGACGTAGGAGGCGAGGCCGCGTGGTGTTGGCCGCGCGTTGTATACCTTCCAGAGCGCGGCGGTCTTGAGCTCGAATACGCGGTCGTAATCGATCAGGCGCTCGGCGTTCAGGCCGAGCGCGGCATCACGCTCGGCCGCGATGTCAGCGCTGCGAGCGCCCTCGATGTCCTCTACGCGGAGATAGACCACGTTGCGAAACCTGCGCGACGAAGCGAAATATGGCGACGGCTGATAGGGGAAGGTTGGGTTCTGCGCGCCCAGGGGGTTGAGAAGGACCGTCGATGCGCCAGCTTTGCGCGACCAGCGCGCGAAGCGACGCAGGTCGGCCAGGTCGCCGACTCCCCAGCTCTCACGCGAGCGCAGCGCGTAGAGCTGCACCGCCCAACCCCAACTGCGCCTGGGGGCGGGAGAGCACGGATCGTCGGAGAGTCGAGGCCGCCGCCGTCCTGGCGGCGCGTCGGTCACCGCGCCCATCGAATCGAGGATGGCGTGCTCGACCTCGGGAAATGTCTCGACGAGCTCGCCCCGCCAGCCTTGGTAGGCCGGCAGGATCCCCCAGCGTCGGGCTTTTTCAGAACCCAGCGCGATCAGACCAGCGCGCGAAAGGGCTCCGGCTCGAAGCCTGCGAGGGCCGCCCTCCAGCCCCCGAGCTCGCTTGCGACCGCGGGGTCGTCGCGGACCAACCAGGCGAGGTGGCGAAGCGCGTGCTCGATGACGGCCTCGACGCCGATCGATTTCGGCGCGGACATCGCGCCGCCACGGGCAAGCTCCGCCCGCTTGACCGCGAGCGCAACCAGCGAATCCCTGGCCAGCTCGCCAGGAGACTCCACGGCCGCGATGTAGGTCAGGATGATCCTGCCTTCCTCGTGGCGCCAGGACGTGGAGTGAACGACGAGGGGGGTCAGCGGGTACCACTTGAGGAGGTCGAGGACGACGTCGGCCGGACGCGAGTTGGAGGAAAGGCCGACCCGCAGCGAATCGGCGTGCACCGGCTTCATCCAGAACAGGCCATCTTCGCCAAGCGCGACCGGGAGCACCTCGAGCGTCTGCGCCACGAACTGAGACGACCAGGGGGTCGATGACACCGGCGGGCCCATGGTCTCGGCCAGGGCGGCGAGGGCCGGCTTACTTCTTCGCGCCATCACCTTCGACCGTCCGCCAGATAGCCCGGACCTCGGCCGGCGTGATCTCCTGCCCGTGCTCGGTCCTGCCGTGGGCACGGACGCTTTCGATGACCTGCGGTCTCGTCCCGCGTGTCGTCCACCCGCACCTGCACGTCACTTCCATCAGCATGGCAAGAGCCTAACTTCTGGCGGCGTACGATGCGCTCTGAATGGCGATAGCCGAAGACCTGGAAGTCGCGGCATTCCTCAAAGGACAGCCGAAGAAGCTCTTGATCGGCGGCCGCTGGGCGGACGCCGCCGACGGCAAGACCTTCGAGACGGTCGACCCCGCGACCGGCGAGGTCCTGGCGCGTGTCGCCGAGGCGGGCGCCGAGGACATCGACAGAGCGGTGGCGGCTGCGCGCAAGTCCTTCGACCGCGGCACATGGCGAGACCTGCCGCCAGCCGAACGCGCCAAGGTGCTGTGGAAGATCGGCGACATGATCGAGGACCGCGCAAACGAGTTCGCCCAGCTCGAGACGCTCGACAACGGCATGCCGATCAATGACGCGCTGCTGTTTCACGCGCCCATCGCCGCGGCCACGTTTCGCTACTACGCGGGGTGGGTGACCAAGCTGGACGGCGCGACCCAGCAGGTTTCGCTCCCGGGCAGATATCTCAGCTACACGCTGCGCGAGCCGGTCGGCGTGGTCGGCCAGATCATCCCCTGGAACTTTCCTCTGCTCATGGCGGCCTGGAAGCTGGCGCCCGCGCTCGCGTGCGGCAACAGCGTGGTCCTGAAGCCGTCCGAAGAGACGCCTCTCAGCGCCCTGCTCCTGGCCGAGCTGATCCAACAGGCGGAGGTGCCGGACGGCGTCGTCAACGTCGTCCCCGGCTTCGGTGAGGTTGCGGGTTCCCGGCTGGCGCACCACCCCGACGTCGACAAGATCGCCTTCACCGGCTCAACCGAGGTCGGCAAGATCGTCACCCGGGCCTCGGCTGACAGCAACCTGAAGCGTGTCAGCCTCGAGCTGGGCGGCAAGTCGCCCAACATCGTGTTCGCGGACGCCGACCTCGCGCGCGCCGTCTCCGGCGCGTTCTTCGGCATCTTCTTCAACCAGGGACAGGTCTGCTCCGCGGGCTCGCGGCTGTACGTCCAGAAGAAGGTCTACGACCACGCGCTCGACGAGCTGCTCAAGACGGTCGAGGAGACGCGGATCGGACCTGGCATCGACCCCGTGACGCAAATGGGGCCGCTGGTGTCGAAGACGCAGATGGAGCGGGTCCTGGGCTACATCGCGGTGGGCAACCAGGAAGGGGCGCGCCTGATGGCGGGCGGTGGCCGGCCGGAGGGACTCGATGGCGGCTACTTCGTCAAGCCGACGGTCTTCGCCGACGTCGACGGCAAGATGCGCATCGCGCGGGAGGAGATCTTCGGGCCGGTCGTGTCCGCGATTCCTTTCCAGGACGAAGAGGACCTGGTCGCCAAGGCCAACGACACGATGTACGGCCTGGTCGCCGGGGTGTGGACGAAGGACGTGGCCCGCGCCCATCGGGTCGCGCACGCGCTCAAAGCCGGCACGGTCTATGTGAACTGCTACCACGTGGTCGACCCCGTGACGCCCTGGGGCGGGTTCAAGCAGAGCGGTTGGGGACGGGAGCTCGGGCCCTACGCTCTCGACCTCTACACCGAGCTCAAGAACGTGATTGTGGACATCGCGTAAGCCGGAGGCCCGGCCGTGATCACGACGATCCTGGCCGCTCTACTTGCCGCCATTCACCTGGCGATCCAATCGACGGTGCCCGCGGTCGATCCTTCGGACGTGTTCCAGCGGCCGCTTTCGTCCTGGGCTCCGCACTGCCTGGGATTTGGGAGTCAGTGGCGGTACTGCAACGGCGTGGCCTTGCGGGCCTGCCCTTCAGGTTCGGTCTGGCTGCACACGGGGATCGACGTCGTCGCCAGGGCGGGCGAGCCAGTGGCGGCCGCCGGCGACGGGACGATGGTGGGCTACTCGATCGACCCGCAGTTTCGCGGGGGCGTTCTGATCCGGCATCGAACGACATTCGGCGTCGTGATCACGCAGTACTGGCATGTGTGGCGGGCGGCGGGATTCGACGTCGGCTCGAACGTCAAGCGAGGTCAAGTCTTCGCCACGGTCGCCGATATGGGGACGCGGACCCACTTCCACTTCGCGGTCTTCAAGGGCGACCTCGAGTCGCACGCATGGAACGGCGCGCTGCCGCCGAGCTCATGCTCCGGGTTCCCGGCGTTCCCGTATCGGTTCGTCGACCCGAACGGGTTCCTGGAGGCTCACCACTAGCCGGCGCCCGATTACCTCGGCTGCCGGCACTCGGCTGATATTCCGGCGGCCCAAACCTCCGAATGCCGGCAGTCGGCGAGTTTTTGGCTAGGGGCAGTTCACCATCAGGAACTGGGCCTCGCTCACGAGCTGGCTTGCGGTGGCAGGAGCTATGGACTTGCCGGCCTGCGCGGTCACGTCGTTGATGAACTGCTGGTAGACGTTGCCGGCGGTCTTGCACTGCCCTCGATTCCGCGCGGCCTGTGCGTCGTTGAGCTCGGCTAGCAAGTTCTTAGCGACGCCTGACTTGGTGATTGCACCTGAGGCGAGCGCGCTCTGAACGGCAGCCTTCAGCGTGTCGGGATTGATGGTCGGCGCCGGACCTGCGAAAGCGATACCCGCGCTGACGATGAAGTCGCTGAATGACGGTCCCATGTTGATGTCGCCCGTCTCGTCCTGGATCGATATCACTTGATCTGAGACGTCGTTCGTCGAGATGTCGATCGTCTCGAGATCGCCGAACACGGTATGCGTCGAACCATCTGCCGCCAGTCCGAAATTCACGCCTAGAGATGTATCGGCGCTCGGGACAAGGGCCACGACGAACTTTTCCGACCAGGTGCTTGGGTCGATGCTGATGAAGTCATGTGTGAAGGACTCGGTCACGCCGAAAAGGCGGCCGGACCCGGGATCGACGACGATCTGGCGAACGGTGTGCGCCAACACCGGTCCAGTCGTCACCGCGCCGTTGGTCGTATTCACGGTGAAAATCTGGGTCGTTGCGTCTTCGGTTGCGCCCGAGATGTCTTCACGCGAGGCATAAATGATGTGAGCGTTCGGGTCGATATCGAGCGACCAGATAAAGGAACCGAAGCTGTCGTTGACCGTGGCCACCTTTGTCGTCCCGCCGGTGCCTGGGTTGAGCCTGAAGAGGCTGAAGCCATCGAATGCAAACAGGGTCCCCGTCGATTGATCCACGACAAGCGTGTTGGGCTGGGAGGACACGCTGTTCACCACGGCGCAGGTCGAGGCGTTGATCGTCAGGAGCTCGTTCTGGAAAACTGACCCCGAGCTGGTGTTGACAAACGACATCCGGTTGCCATACAGCTTGCCGGCCGCCGGATTGGCGACGAGGTTAAAAGTCTGCGAGTCTAGCGCGCCCGACAGAAACAGGTTGGACAGCACGGCGAACGCGCCGGTCGCCGGATCGATGGTGACCAGGTCCTGCGATCGAGTGACCCCGTAGAGGGTGCCGGGGGCGGCCGCGGACACCGGCGCGACGGCAGCCGGGAGGGTCAAGAGGACGACGGCGATGGTCACCCCGAGCGCGGCGCGGCGGAAGAACTTCTTAAACATGCCCCTTCCCTCTCCTGACGGCGGATTCGTGTGGCTGGAGCTTAGCCGGGGTCGGTTGACGAATCAAGCCCGCCGGTCAGGACCGGTCAGGAGTCGTAAGCCAGGTTCGGGCGCAGCCAGCGCTCGGCCTCGGCGGCCGTCATCCCCTTCCGCCGCGCGTAGTCCTCGACCTGGTCCCGCCCGATCTTGCCGACCATGAAGTAGCGCGACTGCGGGTGGGCGAAGTACAGCCCCGAGACGGCCGCGGTCGGCGTCATCGCCCCGCTCTCGGTCAGCTCCATGCCGATCGAGCGTGCGTCCAGCAGGCTGAACAGCGTCTGCTTCTCCGAGTGGTCCGGACAGGCCGGGTAGCCGAACGCCGGCCGGATGCCGCGGTACCGCTCCGCGATCAGCTCTTCGTTCGGCTGTTTTGGCCCCGTCTCGTACCACGAGCGCCGGACCTGCTCATGCAGGTGCTCGGCGAACGCCTCCGCCAGCCTGTCCGCCAGGGCCTTGACCATGATCGCGCGGTAGTCGTCGTGCTCGGCCGTGAACCGCCCCGCCAGCTCGTCCACGCCGAGGCCGGCGGTGACCGCAAACGCGCCGATGTGGTCGCCCGCCGGCGCCACGAAGTCCGCGAGCGAGAGATACGGCTTGTCGTCGCCGTGGTCCACCTGCTGGCGGAGCATCGGAAACCGCACCCCGTTGTCGAGCGCGAGGTCGTCTCCGTCGGCGTGCGCGGGCCAAAAGCCGTAGACGCCGCGGGCTTTCAGCCACCCCTTTGCCTGGATCTCGTCGAGCAGCTCTTGCGCGTGGGCGAACAGCTCGCGCGCCGCGGCGCCGTGCGAGGGGTTGTCGAGGATCGCGGGGTACTTGCCCTTCAGCTCCCAGGCATGGAAGAAAAAGGTCCAGTCGACGTACTCGCGGAGCTCGGCGATCGAGGGCTCGATCACCTTCCGGCCGACAAACGGCGGCTTTGCCAGGTCGGTGAACGGCAGGCGAAGGCGCTTGGCCCGTGCGTCCACCAGGGTCAGCAGGGGCCGGCGTGAGGACGAATGCTGCGCTCGGAGCTTCTCCTGCAGCGCGAAGTTGTCGCGCTCGAAGCGTTCTCGGCGGCCGCCGTCCAGAAGGTCGGAGACAACGCCGATCACGCGGGACGCGTCGAGCACGTGGACCGTGGTGCCGTCGTACGCGGGCGCGATCCGCACCGCAGTGTGCTGCTTGGAGGTCGTCGCCCCGCCGATCAGCAAGGGAATCCGAAAATCCCGCCGGGTCATCTCCTTCGCGACCACGACCATCTCGTCCAGCGATGGTGTGATGAGGCCCGACAGTCCGACCACGTCCGCACCCAGCTCGACGGCCACGTCAAGGATCTTTTCCGCCGGCACCATCACGCCGAGGTCATGGACCTCGTAGTTGTTGCAGGCCAGGACCACGCCGACGATGTTCTTGCCGATGTCGTGGACGTCGCCTTTGACCGTCGCGAGCACGAGCTTGCCGCGGACATGCTGGTCGCCGCCCGCCTCCTTCTCCGCCTCCATGAAGGGCTGCAGGTAGGCCACGGCGCGCTTCATGACCCGCGCGCTCTTGACGACCTGGGGCAGAAACATCTTCCCCGCGCCGAACAGGTCGCCGACCACCTTCATCCCGTCCATCAGCGGGCCTTCGATCACGAGCAGCGGCTTGCCGTACTTGACCCTCGCCTCTTCCGCGTCCTTCTCTATGTACTCGACCTCGCCGTGGAGCACCGCGTGCTTGAGCCGCTCCTCGACCGAGCCCTCGCGCCACGAGAGGTCGACCTCGCGCCTGGCGCCGGCGCCCGACACCGACTTCGCGAACTCGACCATGCGTTCGGTGGCGTCCGGCCGGCGGTCGAAGATGACGTCCTCGACGAGCTCCAGCAGGTCCTTGGGAATGTCCTCGTAGACAACGAGCTGGCCCGCGTTGACGATGCCCATGTCCAGTCCGGCCCTGATGGCGTGGTAGAGGAACGCCGAGTGGATCGCCTCCCGCACGCGGTCGTTGCCGCGGAACGAGAAGGAGAGGTTGGAGACTCCGCCCGAGACGTGGACCCTGGGAAAGCGCTTCTTGATCTCGCGCGTGGCGTCGATGAAGTTCTTCGCGTAGCCTGCATGCTCCTCGATCCCGGTCGCGATGGGCAGGATGTTGGGGTCGAAGATGATGTCCTCCGGCTCGAAGCCGGCCTTCTCGGTGAGGAGTCGGTACGCACGGCTGCAGATCTCCACCTTGCGCTCCAACGTGTCCGCCTGCCCGACCTCGTCGAACGCCATCACGACCGCGGCCGCGCCGTACTTGCGGACGAGCGCGGCCTGCTCGAGGAACGCCTCCTCACCCCCCTTCAAGCTGATCGAGTTGGCCACGCCCTTGCCCTGGAGGCACTTGAGGCCGGCCTCGAGGACGCTCACCTTCGAGCTGTCGACCATCACCGGGACGCGGGCGATCTCGGGCTCTGTGGCGATGAGGTTGAGGTAGCGGACCATCGCCGCCTCCGAGTCCAGGAGGTCGGCGTCCATGTTGACGTCGAGCAGGTTGGCGCCGCCTCGCACCTGGTCCAGCGCCACCTGCACCGCACCGGTGAAATCGCCGCCTTCGATCATCCGCCGGAAGCGGATCGACCCGGTGACGTTGGTGCGTTCGCCGATGACCACAAAGCCAGAGTCGGGGGTGATCTCGAACGGCTCGAGGCCGGAAAAATGCGGCCGAGGCTCCCGGTGAGGCACCTGGCGCCTGGGGATCTCCGTCATGGCTTCGCGGATCTGCCGGATGTGCTCGGGGCCGGTGCCGCAGCAACCACCCGCGGCGTTCAGGAAGCCTGCTTCCGCGAACTCCTTCAGGAGCCGGCTGGTGGTCGGAGGCTGCTCGTCGTAGCCGCCGAAGGCGTTGGGCAGCCCGGCGTTCGGGTAGCAGATCACGTAGACGGGCGCGACCCTTGACATCGCCTCCACGTAAGGCCGCATCTCGGTCGCTCCAAGCGAGCAGTTGACCCCGGCGGCGAAAGGCCGCGCATGCTCGACCGACGTCCAGAAGGCCTCGACCGTCTGGCCCGAAAGATTGCGGCCGCTGCGATCGACGATGGTCACCGAGATGAAGAGCGGGAGCTCGGGCGCGACCTCGTTGACCGCGGCGATCGCAGCCTTGCCGTTGAGCGTGTCGAACACCGTCTCGATCAGGAGAATGTCGGCTCCGCCTTCCTTCAAGGCGCGCGCGGCTTCCGCGTAGCCCTCGCGCAGCTGGTCGAAGGTCACCTCGCGGTAGGAGGGATCGTCGACGCGGGGGGAGAGCGAGAGGGTGACGTTGGTGGGCCCGAGGGAGCCGGCGACGAAGCGGTTCTCGAAGTCGTCAGCGGCCCTGCGCGCCAGGCGCGCGCCCGCCAGGTTCATCTCGTAGACGTGGTCCTCGAGGCCATAGTCCGCCTGGGAGACGCGAGTCGCCGTGAAGGTGTTGGTGGTGACGATGTCGGCGCCAGCCTCGAGGTAGTCGCGATGCACCTGCGTCACGAGCTCGGGCTGGCTCAGGCAAAGCACGTCGCTGTTGTTGCGCAGCGGCTTCGGGTGGTTGCGAAAGCGCTCACCGCGGAACTCGGCGTCGCTGAGGCCCTTGTGCTGCAGCATCACGCCCATCGACCCGTCGAAGATCACGATCCGCTGCCGAAACAGCTGATCGAGGCGCTCTTTCACGGACGTTGCCACCGCCATGGTGACCCCTAAGCGTACGGGAGGGTCAAGCTTTCAATCTCCGACGGGACTCCAGACCTCGAATCGGCCGTCGTCGTACAGCAGCCTGCGCCCGCTCGAGGGCAGGGCGTCGAGCGCCGCCTTCCGCTGGTCCGGATGGGTTGGGCCGCTGAGGTAAGCCTGGCGGTCGACGACCACGTAGCAGGTGGCGTCGAGCCGGTCGGGAAAGTCGTTGATGGTATGGCGGTTGGCAAGCCACACAGCGAGCCCGTCGTCCGCGTTGACCGGCGCGTTCGCCGGGATCATCGACGTCGCGCTCTGGAGCACGGCGACCGTGTTGGGGTGCGTGTACAGGCTCTCGTCCGCGCGCAGGCCGGGAGGAAAGCGCCCGACCACGAAGCCGAGGACGAGCGCCGGCAGCAGCGCCGCCAGCGCCCACGCGGGTTTCAGCGTGCGCATCTGGATGAAGTTGCGCGCGCCCACCCCGCCGGCGACGATGAAGGGGAACAGGAGCAGCAGGACGTAGTGGAGGTTGAGGACGTTCTGCGGGTTGTGGCCGCTGAGCACGTTGGCGAGGTAGGGCGGGATGACGAGCAGCAGCCACCGCGGCGCGAACATGGGCAGGGCGGCGAGCGAGGCGAAGATCGCGGCCACGACCAGCAGCGCGCCGGGTCGAAAGAGGGCTTCGGCCACGGCGAGGGGTGAGACCGGCAGGGTCGAGTCGAGCCCCAAGAGCCAGCGGTAGTAGACGAAGTCGGTGTAGCCGCCGTTGCGGAAGTGCTGCTGCACGATCCCGGTGCCGATCAAGAACCAGGCCGCCGCCAGGTAGAGGATGAACCGCCAGTGCTTCTTGACCTCAGGCGCGCCGTAGGCGGACATCAGGATCCCCAGCACGCCGACCGTGTAGACCTGGTCCTCCTTGCAGGCGAGCGTCAGCACGCACAGGCACCACATCGCCACCCGGTGACCGCGGATCCCGGCCCAGGCGGCGAGCAGCGCGAACGCTAGCGCCATGTTCTCGGGGTGGAAGAAGTCGCGAGCCGCCTCCTGGATCGCGGCCCAGAAGGGGATCGGCGCCGAGAGCGCGACCGCGAGCCAGGCCGACTCGCTGCGGCCGGCGGGCAGAAGCGCCCGGAAGAAGAGGTAGGCGGCGGGGGCGGTCGCGGCGAGGCCGGCCGAAGAGAAGATCAGGAGCACGGTCGGGCTCGGCCAGACCTTCTCGACCGCCGCGAGCAGGATGAAGATCAGCTCGAAGTGGATGCCGAGGAAATCCGCCCGGGCGAAGCTCGAGTAGAAGCCCTGGCCCTGGGTGATGTTCCAGATGACCTGCTGGTCGTAGGCGAAATCCCAGGCTGAGCCCGTCATCCCGTAGAGGCGCTGCAGCTCACCGTGGAGCGTCCAGGCGAACGCGATCGCCGCCGCCAGGAGCGGCACCGCGGGATAAACCCACCACGCCTCCGAACGCGCGCCCTCACGTTCGACCCTCAGAACCTGGGCGGCTTGACCAGACATCGGGAGCGGAGCTTACCGTCCCGACTTTGCGGGGAGGTGGCGGCGCCAGTCGTCGGCCGGGCGGCGCCGGCTGTCGCTGGGGCCGCATAATCCGATCCAATGGCCCGCCAGGCAGCCACCGACACGCCCTACGTCTCAGCGATCGTCCTCGTCTACAACGAGATCGACAGCATCGAGCCGCTCCATCGAGAGCTCATCGGCGTGCTCGAGGGCCTCGGCACCTCGTTCGAGATCCTGTACGTCGACGACGGCAGCCGAGATGGGAGCTCGGAGAAGCTTGGCCAGCTCGCCTCACGCGACGAACGCGTGCGGGTGGTGAGCTTCCGGCGCAACTTCGGGCAGACCGCCGCCGTCCAGGCGGGCATCGACCACAGCCGGGGCGCGGTCCTGGTCTTTCTCGACGGCGACATGCAGAACGATCCCCACGACATCCCGCACCTCCTGGCGAAGGTGGACGAGGGCTATGACGTGGTCAGCGGCTGGCGGCGGAACCGCCACGACGCCGCCTCCCGCGTCGTGCCGTCGAAGATCGCGAACTGGATCATCGCCCGGGTCACGGGAGTGCCGCTGAGCGACTTCGGCTGCACGCTGAAGGCCTACCGGCGCGATGTCATCCAGGACGTGAGGCTCTACGGGGAGATGCACCGCTTCATCCCCGTCTACGCGTCGATGGTCGGCGCGCGCATCACTGAGCTTCCGGTCAACCACCGGCCACGGACGTACGGCCGGTCCAAGTATTCGCTCTCGCGGACCTCGCGCGTGATGCTCGACCTGATCACCGTCAAGCTGCTCGGCAGCTACTCGACCAAGCCGATGTACTTCTTCGGTTTCGCCGCCTTCGCGCTGTGGGCGCTCGCCGTGGTGTTCGCCGCGATCGTGCTTCTGCAGAAGCTGCTGCCGCCCTATGTCTACGCTCACAACAACCCACTCCTGCTCCTCTCCGTGGTCCTGCTCATCGTCGGGGTGCAGTTCATCCTCATGGGCCTGCTGGCGGAGCTCTCCATCCGCACCCTCCACGAGTCGCAGTCGAGACCGACTTACGTCGTGCGCGAGATCATCGAGAAGGCACCGCACCGCTCGGCGGTGACGAACGGGAGACCTGCCGTCCGCGCCAGGTGACTCGCCGATAGATGTGCGGCATCTGCGGCGTAGCGGGCGGTGACCCGGCACAGGGCCGCGAGCTCGTGGAGCGGATGTGCGCGGCGATGGTCCACCGCGGACCCGACGACCACGGATCGGTCCAGCTCGACGGCGTGACGCTTGGCATGCGCCGGCTCTCGATCATCGACCTGGAGGGCGGCCACCAGCCGATGCACAACGAGGACTCGACGGTCTGGGTCGTCCAGAACGGAGAGATTTTCAACCACCTCGACCTTCGCGAGCAGCTCCTGGCCGCGGGCCACGTATTCGCGACCCAGTCCGACACCGAGGTCCTCGTCCACGGATGGGAGCAGTGGGGCGAGCAGGTCGTGGAGCGCCTCAACGGGCAGTTCGCGTTTGGGCTGCTCGACCGGAGGAAGAGCTCGCTTTTCCTGGCCCGGGACCGCATGGGCATCAAGCCGCTTCACTACGCGGTCTCCTCCGAGCGGCTCGTGTTCGCGTCGGAGCTCAAAGCCCTGCTGCGCGACCCCGAGCTGCGCCGCGGGGTCGACCCCGCGGCGCTGGACGAGTACCTGGCCCATGAGTTCGTGCCCTCTCCGCGCAGCATCGTCCGCGGGATCAGCAAGCTCCGGCCGGGCCATACGCTGACCTGGTCTGTGGCCGAGCGCACGGCGAAACCGCGCCGCTACTGGGCGCCGCAGCTGAACATCGATGACGGCGGAGGCAACCGCAACCTCGACGAGGAGTGCGCCGAGCTGCGCGAGGCGCTGCGGGCGTCGGTGCGCAAGGAGCTGGTCAGCGACGTGCCCCTCGGCGTGTTTCTGTCCGGCGGCATCGACTCGAGCGCGGTCACGGCGATGATGACCGCGCTGGGCGGCGACGTGAAGAGCTTCTCGGTCGGTTTCGCCGAGCGCTCGTTCGACGAGGCGCCTTATGCACGCGAGGTCGCGAGCCACCTGGGCACCGAGCACCACGAGCTGGTCCTCGAGCCGTCGATGATGCTGGGGCTGATCCCGCGCCTCTCGACGCTCCTCGATGAGCCGCTGGGCGACGCCTCCATCATCCCCACCTACCTGCTGTCCGCCTTCACTCGGCAGCACGTGAAGGTGGCGCTCGGAGGCGACGGAGGCGACGAGCTGTTCGCCGGCTACCCGACGCTGCAGGCGCACCGCCTCGCGGGCTACTACACGCGAATGCCGCGGGCGGTGCGTCGCGGGCTGGTCGAACCGCTCGTGCGCAGGCTTCCGGTCTCGCGCGGCAACCTCAGCTTCGACTTCCGCGCCAAGCGCTTCGTCGCGGGGGCCGCGCATGCGGTGGAGGAGCGGCACCAGCGGTGGATGGGTTCATTCGCGCATGAGGAGCGCGTCGCGCTCCTGGCGCCCGACGTCCGCGAAGGCCTCGCCTCGCGCAACGGAGACACCTTCGACGACCACGCGTCGCTCGATCCTCTGAACCAGGTGCTGATGCTCGACATGCGCCTGTACCTCGAGAACGACATCCTGGTCAAGCTCGACCGAGCGTCGATGATGGCGTCGCTGGAAGGCCGGGTGCCGATGCTCAACAACGACTTCGTCGCCTACGCGACCTCGCTCCCGCTGAACATGAAGCTTCGTGGGCTGCGCTCGAAATACCTGCTCAAGCGAGCCCTCCGCGGCATCCTGCCCGACCGCATCCTCGACCGGCCGAAAAAGGGGTTCGGCATCCCGGTGGCGGAGTGGTTTCGCGG
>VBHA01000056.1 GCA_005889495.1 Chloroflexota bacterium | reverse complement strand
GGGTAGAGGGCGTAGCTCTGAAACACCATCGCCACGTCGCGATAGCGGGGCGAGACGTTGTTAACGAGCTTGTCCCCGATCAGGATCCGTCCGTAGGACGGCCGCTCCAGACCGGCCAGCATCCGCAGCGTCGTCGTCTTGCCGCAGCCCGACGGGCCGACAAGGACCAGAAACTCTCCCGCGTTGACGGTCAGGTTCAGGTCCTCGACCGCGGTTTCGATGCCGAAGATCTTGTGCACGCCCTCGAAGCGGACTTCGCTGAGCACCTACTTGACCGCCCCGCCGAAGTTGAAGGCGCCGCTGAAGTTCCTGGACATGACCAGGTAGAGGACGATCACGGGCACCGAGAACAGAAGCGAGAAGACGGCAAGGTCGCCGAACTTGAACAGCCCGTGCGAGCCCATGAAGTTGTAGATCTCGACGGGGCCCGGTTGATTCGCCGGGCTGTAGGTCAGGACGAACGGGATGATGAAAGCGCCCCAGGCATTGATGAACGTGTAGATCGCCGTGACCGCGATCCCCGGAACGGTCAGCGGGAGGACGACCTGGCGCAGGATCCGGAACGTGCTCGCGCCGTCGATCGCGGCCGCGTGCTCGAGCTCGAGCGGGACGGCGTCGATGAAGTTCTTCATCAGCCAGATGGCGAAGGGCAGCGAGCTTGCGGCCAGGAACAGCGCGGTCGTGTACAGGGAGTCGAGCCAGCCGAGGTAGACGTACATCTGGTAGACGGGCACCACGAGCATCGAGACCGGGAGGCCAGACGCAAACAGGATCGCGAGCATGAACGAGCGCCGGAACGGGATGTGCATGCGCGAGAGCGGATACGCCGCGAGAAACGCCAGCACCGTCGTCAGCACGGTGGTCGTGCCGGCCAGGATCAGGCTGCTCCGAAAAGAGCTGATCGCGTCCTCCCGGCCGAGCACGTCGGCGAAGTTGGCCAACGTCAGCGATGGGAGCTTGATCGCCCAGTCTGGATTGGAGTCGACGGAGGCGAACAGCATCCACAGGAGGGGGAGCACGAAAAAGCAGCCCAGCAGGACGAGGATCACGTTGGTCGCCAGGGCGGAGACCGACACCCGGCGGTAAGGGACGACGATCAGCTCGGCGTCCGCGAGCCGCCTGGCCTGGACCGCGCTCACACCTGGGTCCTCGACGCCCGCACGAACAGCAGCGAGAAGACCGCGCCGATCAGGACGAGCACCAGGGAGATCGCCGTGCCGTAGCCCAGCTGATGGAAGACGAAAGCCTCCTGGTACACGTACAGCGGCAGCGTCATGGTCTCGATCCCCGGCCCGCCCTGGGTCATGGCGTAGATGAGCGTGAACTCGGACAGGTTGAGGATCGTCACCAGCAGCAGGTTGGTGACGATGGTCGGCTTGAGGAGCGGAAGGATGACGAGCCGGTAACGCCGCCAGACCGATGCTCCCTCCACCTCCGCCGCCTCGAGCACCTCGGTCGGCAGGTTGCGCAGACCGGCCGAGAAGACGAGCATCGAGAAGGCGACGTTCCGCCAGAGGTTCGCCAGGGACACGATGAGCATCGGCACCGCGACCAGGAAGTTGGTCTCGGTGTGCCCGAGCAGGATCGAGAGCGTTCCCCCGGCCTGGGAGAACGCGTACCAGATCAGGGCCACGGTGATCTCCGGCAGGACCCACGCGACGATCACGATCGAGCCGATCACCGCCCTGACCGAGACGAGCGCGTTCCGGAGCAGGATGGCCAGGGCCATCCCGAGGACGGTCTGGCCGACGATGGCGGAGCCGACGACGAAGATGATCGTCAGCCAGGACGACTTGATGAACACGTAGTCGCCGAGCATCCGGGTGATGTTCTCCAGGCCCGTGAAGTCGTAGTCGCGGGATCGCGAGCCGACCAGGGCGAGGTTGGTGAAGCCGAGGTAGCACGCGTACAGGACCGGGAACACGAAGAGCACCCCGAGCATGGCGAGGGTCGGCGCCAGCAGCGCGAGGCTCGTCCACTGGAACCTCTCGCGGTCCAGCCTCGGGCCCAAACCCGCCGCGACTGCCAACCTCAATCCCTCCGCAGTTCTGACGGCACCCGGGCGCCCCCAGGCCCGCCTTTGGAGCGTTCCACTGGAACGTTCCGTAATTCTCCGGTCACCCGGCCCCGAGGTCAAGCCCCCAGCTCGGGCAAGGAGATCTTTTCCGAGCGCCGGCATTGGGGCGAAATTCCGCTTCGGCAAACGCTCGAATGCCGGCAGTCGGCGAGGTGGGCCCGTGGTGGGTCGAGGTGCGGAGGCTGACTAGCGGGGTGCGGCCGTCGATCTCCGGGCGACCAGCCTGACGTCGACCAGCTTGCGGGTGGGGGGCCCTTTCAGCCGTCGCTCGATGCGGTCGGAGATGGTGGCGATGCCGAGCTTCGCGAGCTCGTCGCGGGGTTGGGCGACGGTCGTCAGCCCGATCCGGGCCAGGCCGGCCATCGGTACGTCGTCGAAGCCGACGATCGAGAGGTCTTTGGGCACGTGCAGGTTGACGCGGTCGGCAAACTCCTGCAGGGCGATCGCCGCGACGTCGTTGGAGGCAAAGACCGCCGTCACTGGGCCGGCGCCGGTGAAGAGGTCGAGAAGGGGCCGCTCCACGCCGTCGACCAGGGCGTGGTCCGCAGGCGGCGACCAGCTGATCCGCAGCGGCGGGCCAAGGTGAGCCTCCTTCAGCGCGGCGCGATAGCCCGCCCAGCGCGCCCTGTCCGATTCGTCTTCCAGCTCGGGGATCGACAGGTACGCGATGCGCCGATGGCCGGCCTCGACCAGGTGGGTGGTGCCGAGCCGGCCGCCCAGCTCGTCGTCGACCGAGACGACGTCGCCCCAGTCGGCTCCGCAGCTGACGAAGACCGCGGGGACCTGGTGCTGCATCGTCTCGCGCATCGTTCGGGAATCGCCCGAGAACGCCAGGAAGACGATGCCGGCCACGCGGTGCTGGAGGAGGGTCTCGACGCCGGCGAGCTCGCTCTGGCTGTCGCCCTCCGTGTTGCAGAACATCGCGGTGTAGCCCCGCGCCGCGGCGTGCCGCTCGACCGACTTCGCCATCTCGGCGAAGAAGGGGTTTGCGAGGTCCCCGACCACCACCCCGAGCATGCTCGTCCGCTGCTGCACGAGCTGGCGCGCGAGGACGTTCGGGCGATAGCCGAGCTCGTCGATGGCCGCACGCACGCGGCGCCGGGTGGCGTCCGAAACGCCGGGCAGCCCGCGCACGACGTTGGAGACCGTGGACTTGGACACCCCGGCGTGGGAGGCCACGTCCAGGATGGTCGGGTGGCGACGTTCAGCGGTGGCCGACTCGATCATGCCTTCATGGCCGGGTCCATCAGGACCTTCATCGTCCCGTCGCTCTGCGAGAGCTCGATCGCCTCGCGCGCCCGCTCGAGCGGCATCCGGTGCGTGATGACTTCGCCCAGCGGCAGGCGGTCGAGGTTCGCGACCAGCAGGTTCATCGCCGGGACGTACGAGGTCGCCGTCTCGCCCCCGACGCCGATCACGCTGACGTTCTTCGTGCAGATGTCCGCGTTGGGGTTGACGCCGACCGGGCCCATGTCGACGAAGGTCCCCGCCTCCACCACCGTGCCCCCGTAGCGGACCAGGTGCAGGCACTCGGGAAACGACTGCGCCACGCCGGTGCAGTCGATCACGATGTCGGGGCCGGTGTGGACATGGCCGCGGACGAGCGCGACGCGTTCCTTCTCGCTCGTCTTCGTGGCATCGATCGTCAGGGTCGCGCCGAAGCGACGAGCGAGCTCCAGCCGCGACTCCAGGCGGTCGATCGCGATCAGCTTGCCCGCGCCCATCAGCTTCGCCTTGATCAGGTGGCAGAAACCGAGGGGTCCGACACCAACGATCGCGACCGATTCACCGAACGCACTTCCGCCCCACGCCGCGGTCAGCATGCGCGCGCGGTCGAAGCCGTGGGTGACCGCCATCACCTCGGTCAGCGCGGCCAGCTCGTCAGGCAGGCCTTCGGGCACGCGGAAGAGCGGCGTCCCCGGGAGCAGGTACATGTACTCCGACCAACCGCCGAACAGGTGTGGCGGGATGCCGGCGTGGAGGCTGTTGCCGTAGTCCTGGAGGTTCTCGCAGAAGTAGTACGGGTAGTCGTTGAGACAGAAAAAGCAGTGGCCGCAGGGGACGTTGGCAGCGGGGACGATCCGGTCTCCGCGGCGGAGCGGCCGGCCTTCGCTGTCGGGGATCGAGTCCGCGCCGCCGATCGCCTCGATCACGCCCACGTTCTCGTGCCCGCAGATGAGTGGGTACGTGATGTCTCGCTCGTGGTCGGTGCCGGCGTACTGCTTCGACTCGCCACGGTAGGTGTGCTTGTCGGTGCCGCAGATGCCCGAGTAGGTGACCTTCATCAGGACCGCGCCCGGCGCGGGCTCGGGGAGCGGGAAGCGCTGGATCTCGAGGCGACCAGGGGCAGTCATCACGGCCGCACGGACCGTCCCGCTCACAGCGATGGAACGTTACAGCAAGTTCTTAGCGTTCGGATTTCTCAGTCGAGCTGCCAGCGGTGGTCGGGGTCGGTCGTCACCAGCCAGCGGCGCACGGGCCCGGCCATCACGTTGAGGTAGTAGAGGTCGTAGCCCGGGCCCGCGGCCACGGGGTGATAGCCACGCGGGACCAGCACCACGTCGCCGTCGCGGACCTGGATGGCCTCGTCGAGCGAGCGGTCGTCGGTGTAAACGAGCTGCACCGCAAACCCGTCGGGACGGGCGAGGCGGTGGTAGTAGGTTTCCTCGAGGTAGGCCTCGCGCGGCACGTCGTCGGTGTCGTGCTTGTGCGGCGGATAGCTCGACCAGTTGCCCGCCGGAGTCAGCACCTCCGTGACCAGCAGCGCCTCCGCTGGCCTGTCCTCCATGAGGATGTTGTGGATCGTGCGCTCCGTCCGGCCGGAGCCGCGCTGAAACGGTTTGATTTCCGAGGCCTTGATCAGCGCGGGCTCGACGCCATGCCTGGCGGGCGCCCAGCACAGCGCCACCGAGCACCGCTCGCTCTTCGCGCCGATCATGGCGGGGTTCCCGGGCGGCAGGTACACGGCGTCGGGAGGGCCATCGAACACTGTCGCGCGCGAGCCGACGTCACGCCATCTGCCTACATCGGCCGTCCCGGACAGCACCACCACGCACAGCTCGCGGCCTTGCATTTCCCGCTCGACGACATCGCCGCGTCGTAGTGCGCACACTTCGAAGCCGACGTACTTCCATCCCGCCGACGCGGGTGTCACCGGCGAGTCCCGGACGACGAGCCGGCTCACACGTGCCAGCGACGGCGCTTGATGGCCTGCTCGTGCTCGTCGCGTGCTGTCTTGACCTCCCCCACTTCGCTGACCTCGGCCACCGGCACCTCCCACCAGCCCTCGTAGCTGGGGACACCCTCGTAGCGGTCCACCGCGATGTAGATGACGACGGTGCGCTCGATCTTCTTCGCCGCCAGGAGCGCGTCGCGTAGCTCCTCGACGTTGTGCGCTCTGAACACGTGCGCGCCCAGACCTTCGGCGTTCCTGGCGAGGTCGACGGGGAGGCGCTCGCCGTTGGCGTGCGACGCGTCGTCGCCGAGCGAGCCGCCGGCGCGGTAGCGATACCGGGTGCCGAAACCGGCCATCCCCTTCGAGCGCGAGAGGCCACCGATCGAGGCGAAGCCCTCGTTGTCGACCAGCACGATCGTCAGCTTGGCGCGCTCCTGGATCGAGGTGACGATCTCCTGCGACATCATCAGGTAGGAGCCGTCGCCGACCATCACGTAGACCTCGCGCGACGGGTCGGCAAGCTTGACCCCAAGGCCGCCGGCGATCTCATAGCCCATCGTCGAGTAGCCGTACTCGACGTGGTAGCCCTTGGGGTCGCGCGTCCGCCACAGCTTGTGCAGGTCGCCAGGCATCGAGCCCGCGGCACAGACGACCACATCGTGCGGGGCCGAGAGCTCGTTGACCGCGCCCAGGACCTCCGACTGGGCGGGCAGCGGCGAATGGCCCAGGTTGTAAAGGCGAGTGACCTCGCGGTCCCACTCGCCGCGCAGCTCTTCGTGCTCTTTCCGGTAGGCGCCCTCCACGGTCCAGCCCTGAAGCCGCCCGTCCAGCGCTTCGAGCGTGGCGCGCGCGTCGCCGGTCAGCGCCAGGCCGCCGAGCTTGTGGCTGTCCGGCTCGGCCACGTTGACGTTGACGAAGCGCACGTCGGGGTTTTGAAAGGCCGTTTGCGAGGCGGTGGTGAAGTCGCTGTAGCGCGTACCGAGCCCGATCACGAGATCAGCCTGGGAGGCGATGCGGTTGGCGGCGAGAGTGCCGGTGGCGCCCACGCCACCGAGCGCGCCGGGATGGTCGAACGGGAGCGAGCCCTTGCCCGCCTGCGTCTCGGCGACCGGGACGCCGGTGCGGCGCACCAGGCGCTTCAGCACCTCTGCCGCCTCGGAGTAGATGACGCCGCCGCCGGCGACCAGGAGCGGGCGCCTGGCGTTTCGGATCATCGCCGCCGCGCGGTCGAGCTCCGACGCATCGGGCAGCGGCCGGGCGACGTGCCACGTGCGCCTGTCGAAAAACGTGTCCGGGTAGTCGAAGGCCTCCGTCTGCACGTCCTGCGGGAGCGCGAGCGTCACCGCGCCCGTGTCGGCCTGGCTGGTCAGCACCCGCACCGCCGCCATCGCGGCGGGAACCAGCTGCTCCGGCCGCTGCACGCGGTCGAAGTAGCGCGAGACCGGGATGAACGTGTCGTTGACGCTGACATCGCCGCGGGACCCGCTCTCGAGCTGCTGCAGGACGGGATCGGGCCGGCGCGAGGCGAAGACGTCGCCGGGGAGCAGAAGCACGGGAAGGCGATTGACCGTCGCCGCCGCGGCGCCCGTCACCATGTTGGTCGCGCCGGGACCGATCGACGTCGTGCACGCGAACGCAGCCAGCCGGTTGCGCATCTTTGCGAACCCTGCGGCCGTGTGCACCATCGCCTGCTCGTTGCGCGCCTGGTAGTACGTCAGCAGCTCGGGGCTCTGGGCGAGCGCCTGGCCGATCCCGGTGAGGTTGCCGTGACCGAAGATGCCGAAGCAGCCCGCGAAGAAGCGGTGCTCGATGCCATCCCGCTCAACGTGTTGCGCGGCCAGAAAGCGCACAAGCGCCTGCGCCACCGTCAGCCGCATGCCGCCACCTACCCGGGGTCGGGAAGCATCACGTCGCGCACCAGCGTCGCGAGCTCGGTGCATGCGGCGATGAACTGGCGCAGCGTGCGCACGGTCGGCGCGAAGGAGTCGAACTCCTCAACGGTCAGGCCATCCTCGGTGTACGCGCGCTCGAAGTCTGGAAAATGCCCCCTGAGCTGCTGGACGACGCGCGGCTCGACAGGGTCGTCGATCCGGGAGCGGACCTCGATGTCGCTGGCGTTGAAGCGCCTCTGCCACGCCGAAGGCGGCGAGATCACGGCGTCGGCGCCGATGAGCTCGCTCCAGTGCATGTGGTTGCGGAAGGCGGCCGAGAGCAGGCGCACCCTGTAGCCGCGTTCCTTGAAGATCCCATATGTCTTCTTGAAGACGGCGACCCCCGACCACTCGAGGTAGCCGGGATCGACCGAGATGGCGCGCTTCTCGAGCACGACCTTGAGCCAGTCGTCGAGCCGCCCGACCATGATCGTGCAGACTGGGCCCATCGAGTCGATGTCCTTGCCCTCCGCCTCGCGCCGGCGCAGGCCGCGCTCGACCGCCTCCGCGACCGCGATGCACTGGGGCAGGGTGAAGCAGACCGTGGCGTTGATGGTGATGCCGCGGTAGGTGGCCTCTTCAATCGCCGGGATGCCCGCCCTGGTGGCGGGGATCTTCACGATCATGTTCGGGGCCAGGCGGCTGAACGCCACGGCGTTCTCGAGGATCGCCGCGGTGTCGCGGTAGAGCCGCGGATCGGTCTGGATCGACAGCCTTCCGTTGCGACCGCGATGCGCGGCGAACGCGGGCTCCAGCAGCTTCGCCGCCTTGACGGACATCTCTTCGACCAGCTTCCAGCCGACCTGGTCCTCGGTCGCACCGGGCATCTCGCTCAGCAGCGACTGGATGCGGGGCCGCCACTCGGTGATGTGCTTCTTGAGGATGGTGACCGCGATCACCGGGTTGCATGTCGCGCCGACCGCGCCGTTGTCGATCGCGTAGTTCAGCTCGTCGATGTCCGCCGAGTCGTTCCACAGGCACGTCGGAGTCGTCTGCGTCATCTCGTGCAGGGGACTCCTGTACGAAACCTCGCGTCGCGCTACCACCGCGTCACGACCACCTTCTTACGAGTGTAGAAGTCGATGCCGTCCGTGCCGTGAACGTGGAGGTCGCCGAAGAACGAGCCCTTCCAGCCGCTTCGTCGCCATGTTGCCGAGCGCCATCTGGTTCGCCTGCCCGATGGCCTCGTCCAGGGTCGCCGCGCGGGCTACCGAGAGCACGGGCCCGAAGATCTCCTCGTGGCCCACCGTCATGCCGGCGGTGACACGGTCGAGGATCGTGGGACCGAGGAAGAAGCCCTTCCTCGACATCTCGCGCCGGCCGTCGACGATCAGCTCCGCCCCCTCGGCCACGCCCTTGTCGACATAGCCCGCGACCCTGTCCCGATGGTCGGCCCGAATCAGGGGGCCGACCTGGACGCCTGGCTGGTCGCCCGGGCCGACCACCATCTTCGACGCGGCGTGCTTGAGGGGCTCGAGCAGCGCGTCAGCGGCGCTCCCGACGGCCACCGCCACTGACCCGGCCAGGCAGCGTTCGCCCGCGTTGCCGAACGCGGAGTTGAGGATCGCCGGCACCGCGAGCTCGGGATCGGCGTCGGGCATCACCACGATGTGGTTCTTGGCGCCGCCCAGCGCCTGGACGCGCTTGCCGTTCGCCGCCGCCGTCTCGTAGACGTGCCGGGCGACCGGAGCCGACCCGACAAATGAGATCGCCGCGACCCCTGGGTGCCGGAGCAGCGCGTCGACGGCCTCGCGCGCGCCGTGGACGACATTGAGCACCCCTTCCGGAAAACCCGCTTCGAGAAACAGCTCGGCGAGCCGCTGGCCGCCGAGCGGTGTGCGCTCCGAGGGCTTGAGCACGAACGTGTTGCCCGCCACCACCGCGAGCGGGAACATCCAGAGCGGGATCATCACGGGAAAATTGAACGGCGGGATGCCGGCGCAGACGCCGACCGGGTAACGGTAGAGGTCCTGGTCGACGCCACCCGAGACATCGCGTAGCGTCCGCCCCTGAAGGAGGGTCGGCGCCCCACACGCGAAGTCCACGACCTCGATCCCACGCCGCACCTCGCCACGCGATTCGTCGAGCGTCTTGCCATGGTGGCGCGTGACGATCGAGGCCAGCTCTTCGAAGTGCTCTTCGAGCACCGCCTTGTAGCGAAACATCAGGCGCACGCGCTCCATCAGCGGGGTGCGCGACCAGGATGCAAAAGCGGCAGCGGCGGCGCCGGCCGCGGCGTCCACGTCGCGCTCACCTGACAGGGGCACCTGCTCGATCACCTCTGCGGTGGCCGGGTTGAACACGGGAAGCGAGCCGGCCCCATCGGCCGCTGAGCGCCACTCGGAGCCGATCAGGTTGCGGATCATTGGCGGCTGCTCAAATCTTGGGCCAAGGCAGCTTCACTCCCCCAAAAAGCGATCGAAAACGTCGAGAGCCCACTCGAGTGGAGCGTTCCAGAACCATATGCCAAGCCCCCAAGCCCGTCAAGTTCACCTCCCCACTCGCCAGCGCCCCCTAGGCCGCGGCTGTCCTGGGCTGCGCCCCCCGGCCGGTTCTTGTTGACACTGCGTGGGGTTTCGTATAGGGTCGTGGAACGTTCCAGCAGGTGGCGAAACCGTTGTGGGGTGAAGCATGGCGGGCCGGCTGAGGGTAGGCGTCATCGGGTGCGGCCTGATCGCACAGGTCATGCACCTGCCCTACCTGCGCGAGCTCTCTGACCGCTTCACCCTGACCGCGGTCTGCGACATCTCCGACGATGTGCGGGCCGCCTGCGCGCGAGAGTACGGCGTGCCGGAGCAGTACTCCTCGTGGCAGGAGCTGATCGCCCGGCCACTGGACGCGGTGCTGGTGCTGACCTCCGGCAGCCACGCACCCATCGCGATCGCCGCGGCCAGGGCGGGCCTCCACGCGCTGGTCGAGAAGCCGATGTGCTTCTCCGTCGCCGAGGGCCAGGAGATGATCGCCGCCGCGGAAGCCGCCGGGACCGTCCTGATGGTGGGCTACAACAAACGCTACGACCCCGCGTACGGCCGCCTCGTCGAGGAGCTGCGCACGCTTCAGGACCTCCGGCTCGTGCGCATCACGACCCTCGAATCGCCGATCGAGCCTTACGTGCAGCACTACAACCTCCGGCGCGGCGGCCCGCTCCCGAAATCGCTGGCCGCGTCGCTCGCGGAGGACGACGAGGCGCGGATCGCCGCCGCGATTCCAGGCGCCGGCCAGCTGTCTCGATGGGCGTACCGCAACGTGCTGCTCGACAGCCTCGTCCACGAGCTCAACGCGATGCGTGGTGCGCTCGGCGAGCCCGACAGCCTTGACTATGCGGAAATCCGCGAGACCGGGCTTACCGTCCTGTTCAGCTACGGCCGGACACAGTGCATCCTCGCGTGGGTCGACCTGCCGGCGATCGCGCGCTACTCGATGGAGTTCGCCTTCTACTCGCCCGACCGCCGCATCACGCTCGCCTTTCCCTCCCCCTTTCTGCGCAGCATGCCGACGCTGCTGACCGCGGAGGACGGAAAAGCGCATTCGCCACGCGCGACGGTGACAACCGAGGTCGTCTCGTTCGAGGAGAGCTTCAAGCAGGAGCTGATCCACTTCCATGAATGCGTCGCCGGCGGCCGCACGCCGACCACGTCGGCGCGGGATGCGCTCCACGACATCGCGCTGTGCGAGGCGGTCCTCGCGGTCAATCGCAGCCGCGAGCCCAGGCTCCGGCCTTCCGAGCCTGCGATGGCGCCGGCGTCCAGCGACCGCGGATGACGGCGGCCACGCGCGTCGAGATCGCCAACGCCCCGGTCAGCTACGGCGCCTTCGAGCTCACGGTCGGCATAATGCCCGACGTCCCGGACGGCGACGCGGTCCTCGACGCGGTCGCGTCCGCCGGTTACGCAGGCGTGGACCTCGGCCCGCTCGGATACCTGGGCTATGGCGATGAGCTGGCATCGAACCTCTCGCGGCGCGGGCTTTCGCTTTCCGGGGGATTCTTCGAGCTGCCCTTCACCGACCACGGCAAGATGACGTCGGCGCTGCGCGAGCTGGGCAACCTGCTCGATGCGTTCGACGCCCTGAAGGTCGGTAGCGGCCAGAAGCCCAAACCGACGCTGGCGGACGTCGGCAGCGAGCTGCGCCGGTCGCGTCCGGGCCAGGCCGCGAGCGACCGCTCGCTGGGCTTCGGCGGCGAAGAGTGGCGCCGCTTTGCCGAGGGGGTCGAGATGGCCGTCGCGTGCTGCCGGGAGCGGGGCTACGAGGCGACCTTCCACCACGAGACGGGGACCCGGATCGAGGCGCCTTGGGAGATCGAGAAGGTGCTCGAGCTCACGTCGATAGGCCTCTGCCTCGACACGGGCCACCTGCTGCTGGGCGGCGGCGACCCCGCGAGCGCGATGCGCGAGTGGCGCCACCGCATCAACCACCTGCACCTGAAGGACGCGCGCCGGTCCGTCGTCGACCAGATCGTTCGCGAGGCGGCCCCGGTGACCGAGATCTGGAGGCGGAAGGCCTTCTGCCGCCTTGGCGATGGCGACCTCGACGTGGCGGGCGTGCTCGACCAGGTCCGCGACTCGTACCGCGGATGGATCGTCGTCGAGCAGGACGTCTTACCCGAGGCCGACGGCGCGGCAGCCGCCGACCAGCTCGCCAACCGCGAATTTCTCGCCGCCCGAGGCTTCTGACCGCTTGGCGGCTCTCCGCATCGGGCTTGTGGGTGCCGGGCGGATGGGCCGGAACCACCTCCGCGCGATCGCCGGCTCGAGCGAGGTCCGGATCACGGCCGTCGCCGAGCCCGCCGAACCGACACGGCGGCTGCTAAGCGGCGTCGACGCCTCCGTCTACGGCAGTCTCGACGACATGCTGGATTCGGCTGCGATCGACGCCGCGCTCGTTTGCGTGCCGAGCGACCTGCACCTAGTGACCGTCAAGCGACTCGTCGAGGCGGGGCTCCCCACCCTGTGCGAGAAGCCTGTCGGCGTGACATCGGCGGAGTCGCGCGAGGCGGCGGCAGCGGTCGCCGCCGCCGGGCTTCCGTTCCAGGTCGGGTTCTGGCGCAGGTTCGTGCCGGCGCTCCAACGCCTGCGCGAGCGGATCGCGACCGGAGAGCTCGGACAGATCTATTGCGTCGCGAACTTTCAGTGGGACGGCGCGCCGCCCGGGCCCGAGTTTCGAGCCCACAGCGGCGGGATCTTCATCGACATGGGCGTGCACGAGTTCGACCAGACGCGATGGCTCGTCCAGCAGGAGTTCGGGGAGATCACGTCGGTGGCGGCCGGGGTGGCGGCGGAGCCGTGGCCCGGCGACCACGAGAGCGCCCACGCGCTGGCGGAGCTGTCCGGAGGCACGACCGCCATAGTCTCCCTGGGCCGGCGATTTCCCCTGGGCGATGTATGCAAGGTCGAAGTCTTCGGGACCGCCGGGGCCGAGGAGTGCAAGTTCGTCTGGCCGCCGAGCGCCGACGAGACCTTCTTCACCGCGCTCCGGACGCAGGCCGAGAGCTTCGCGCGTCATGTGCGCGGCGCGCCGCTGGAAGGGGCGGGCGCGGCGGATGCGGCGGCTGCGCTCGGCGCGGCCGAGCGGGCGGCCGCGCAAGCCGCGCGCGCGTGACCGCCGGCGCGGTCGGGATAGGGATCGTCGGCTACGGGCTGATGGGCAAGGCGCACGCCTTCGGCTACACCGCCGCGCCGGTCATGCGCCGGCTGCGCCACCGCCCCAGCCTTCGCATCATCAGCGGACGCGATCGTGAGCGAGTCGCGGCGGCGGCGGAGTCCTACGGCGTGGCCGGCTGGACCGAGGACTGGCGTGAGCTCGTCAACCGCGACGACGTCGACATCGTGGACATCTGCACGCCCCCAGGCACGCACGCCGAGATAGCCGCGGCTGCGGCTGCGGCCGGCAAGGCCGTGATCTGCGAGAAGCCGCTGGCGGTCAGCTACTCGCAGGCGGCGTCGGCGGTGGAAGCGGTGACACGCGCGAAGGTGCTCAACGCCGTCGGCTTCAACTACCGCCGCCTCCCCGCTGTCTCGCTGATGAAGCGCATGGTCGACGAGGGCGCGGTCGGCCAGGTCAGGCTGGTCCGGTCGGCATGGCTTTCCGACGAGTTCGTCGACCCTGCGATTCCCTTCGACTGGCGCTTCGACCGGGCGATGGGGGGCACCACGATCGCCGACCTGGGCAGCCACATGATCGACATGGCGACGTGGATTGCCGGGCCGATCGTCGCCGTCAGCGGGCAGTCGGCGACCTTTGTCCGGGAGCGCTCCGGAAGGCCTGTCACCGTCGACGACGCGTCGGCTGCGATGGTGGAGTTCGCGTCAGGGGCGCGCGGCGTGGTGGAGATGGCGCGCGTCGCCGTGCGCCGCCCATGCGACTTCACGCTCGAGGTCAACGGCGACCGGGGCACGCTGGCGTTCGACTACGCCCGGCTCAACGAGCTGCGGTTCGGGGACGGCGCGGACCGCGTCGAGCTCTATGGGATGAGGAGGATCCGCGCCGAGCAACAGTCGCACCCGTACGCCCGCGACTGGTGGCCCGTCGGCCAGGGGGTCGGATACGGGTCGAGCTTCGTCAATCACCTGGGAGACCTGCTCGACCGATGGCCCGACGGGCCGTGGGAACCCGACTTCGCCCAGGGGGCGGCGGTCCAGGCGGTGTGCGACGCGATCGAGCTGTCCGCGGCGGAGCGGCGGTGGGTGGCCGTGTCTGAGATCACCGGCTGAGGCTCCCCTCCTGGGGGGTCGAATTTTCCGGAAAATCGACTCGCGCCGGCGTCCTGGAGTCGTGTTTTCCGGAAAATCCGGGTCGCTGGCGGTGAACTTGACGGGGTTGGGGGGTTGGCATATGGTTCTGGAACGCTCCACTCTGGTGGGCTTTCGACGTTCTCGGTCGCTTTTTGGGGAGGGAAGCATGGCGAGCACCAGCACACCGATGGCCGGCAAGGCCACCTCCGGCCAGGGCCTGTTCACGCGCCAGTCGTCCGGGCTCGTCCGTGAGCTCGGCGTGCCGGCCGCAACAGGCATCGCGCTCGCATCCGTGGCCGTCGTGAACACGTTCATCAACTTCTACTCAGGCTTGTTCAACTTCACCAAGGTCGACATGGTCCTGCCCCTCCTCCTGGCGGCCGGCATCTGGCTCGTGGCGATGTTCGCCTACTGATACTTGCTGCGCGCGATCCCGCGAGCCGGCGGCGAGTACATCTACATGTCTCGAATCATCTCCCCCGCCGTCGGGACGATGATCGGCATCGCGACCGCCGTCGGTTTCTCGTACACGCTTTCGGCGAACGCCAACTTCGCGGCCAACTACGTGCCCTTTGCCCTGAACAGCCTCGGCGCCGCGTTCAACAGCTCAGCGCTCATGAGCGCCGCCACCAGCATCTCCGGCACGACCACCTGCGTCACGGTCACCTGCTCGCCGGGGCTCGTCATCTGCGCGGTGGGCATGCTCGTGATCGTCGGCCTGGCGTCGGTCTTCAGTCTCCGCCGAATCGCGCAGGTGATCCTCGCCCTCGTCATCTTCCAGGTCGTCGCGTTCGTGGTCCTGGGCTTCCTCCTCGCCACCCACTCACACCAGGACTTCGTCAACGCGCTCGGCTCCTACAGCGGCAAATCGACCGCTTACAACGACGTCATCGCGCTGGCCCAGAAGAACGGCATCCCGCTCGGCGTCGACATCGGCGCCTCGCTGCTGGTCGTGCCCTTCATGGTCCTGAACTACAACGGCGTCCTCTATTCCTATTACGTCGGCGGCGAGCTCAAGCGCCCCGGCAGCACGTACATCTGGGCGTCGATCATCAGCCTCGGCCTATTGATCGTCGTCTGGGTAGGCGTCTGGCTCCTGATGCGGAACACCATCGGGCTCGATTTCATGCAGGCGCAGGCGCAGGTCGGTGGCACGTCCGACTACAGCGGCATCACGAACCTGCAGGCGAACGCCGGCGGGCTCGGCTACGGTCTTGTCCTCTCCGGCGACCCGATCAGCAAGATCCTGATCGGCCTCGCGGTGCCGGCGGCCGAGATCGCCGTCGACCTCGCGTTCGTCGCCGTGGTGACCCGCGTCATCTTTGCCCTTGCCTTCGACCGCATGCTCCCGATCGGCCTGGCGAAGATCAGCGAGCGCAACGCGTCACCGGTCAACGCGATCATCCTGGCGGTGATCGTGGCCATCGGTTTCACGATCGCGGGCTCGATCCTGAACATCGCCAACATCTCGGCCAACCTCGCTCTGTTCTTCGCCCTGGTGCTGCTGTGCGGCTCGCTCGCCGCAATCGCGCTGCCATTCCGCCGCCCCGAGCTGATCTACAAGCCTGGGACCACCGACGTGGACCGGATCGCCGGCATCCCGACCGCCGCGATCTGGGGAGGCGCTTCGACCGTGCTCGCGCTGTTCACGGTCGGCGTGATCATCGCCAAGCCCAACGTTTTTGGCGCCTTCAGCATCGCTTCGATCGGCTCCCTGATCGTGATCTTCTTCTCGGGACCGATCATCTACGTCATCGCGCGCCGGATGCGCCTTTCGTCGTCGTCGATCGACATTCGTCTGGCGATGCGAGAGCTGCCTCCCGAGTAAGGAGCAGGCGGAGGGTCCATGTTCCACGGCCGTCCCCCCAAGCGGGCCCTCCGCATCTACTTCGCGACCGACATCCACGGCTCGGACCGCTGCTTCCGCAAGTTCCTCGCGGCGGCCGAGCACTACGAAGCCGACGCGCTCGTCCTCGGCGGCGACATCGCGGGCAAGGGCCTCGTGCCGGTCCGTTCGCGCAACGGCACTCTGACCGCCAAGGTGCGCGGCGAGGCTGTGGCCGTTCCACATGCCGATGAGGAGCGGCTCCGCGCCGAGATCAACCAGCTCGGGTTCTACTCCGTCGTCGGCGACGACGGCGAGATGGACAGGCTCGAAGGGGACAAGGCGGCGATCGATGCGGTCTTCGAGGGCGCGATCGTGGAACAGATCCAGGGCTGGTGCAAGCTCGCCGAGGAGCGGCTCAAACCGGCTGTCCGCTGCATCATCACTCCGGGGAACGACGACCCGAAGGCCATCGATGCGGTGCTCAAGGCCGCGCCGCGCATCGAGTCTCCGGAGGGCGAGCTGTGCGAGGTAGGGCCCGTGCTACTCGCAAGCTGTGGCGACGTGACGCCGACGCCGTGGAACACCGAGCGCGAGTACCCCGAGGAAGAGCTGGAGCGCCGCCTGGACAAGATCCTCGCGCCCGCGCCCGCCGGCGCGCGGCTGGTCGTCAACTTCCACAACCCGCCCTATGGCTCCGGCCTCGACTTCGCAGCCGAGCTCGATGACAGGTTGCTGCCCGTGATCCGCGGCGGCCGGCCGAGCATCATCCCGGTCGGCAGCAAGGCGGTGCGCGAGGTCGTCAAGCGCCACCGGCCGGTCGTCGGCCTCCACGGCCACATCCACGAGTCCAAGGGCGCCCAGAAGATCGGATCGACGATGTGCCTCAACCCTGGCAGCGATTACGCGGCGGACGTGCTCCGCGGCGTTATCGTGGACTTCGCCGACGATGGAAGCTACCTCGATTTCCTCTTCACGGCCGGCTAGCGAGCCGCTAGGCGACCCGGTCGAGGAGGCCCGCCGGGTCGTTGCCGTCGCGACAGGCAAGGCCCTCCTGGCTCGCGTGCTCGGCGGCGCCGCCGTCCAGCTGCAGGCTCCGGACGCCTCGCCGCTTCTGCCTCGCGCGGTCAAGGACATCGATCTCGCCACGCCGCGAGGTGCGCGGACCGCTGTGACCGACGCGCTGATCTCGGCCGGCTACACACCCGACCGCATGTTCAACGCCCTGCACGGCGCGAAGCGGCTCTTGTTCTACGACGGTAAGAACGGGCGCAAGCTCGACGTGTTCGTGGGCGGATTCTCGATGTGCCACGAGGTGCCCATCGCGGACAGGCTCGAGCGGGAGCCACTCACCGTGCCGCTCGCCGAGCTGCTGCTCACCAAGCTCCAGATCGTCCAGCTGACCGAGCGCGACCAGCGCGACATCTACAGCCTGACCTTCCACCACGCTTTGAGCGACGGCGACGGTTCGGGCATCGAGGCCGACTTCATCGCAGACCTTTGCGCCCGCGACTGGGGGCTGTGGCGGACCACGAAGTCGACGGTCGAGCGCTGCATCGCGAGCGTGATCGATTACGGCCTCGAGGGGGACGTGGCGGACCTGATCGCCGGGCGGCTGGCGGCGCTGTGGGCGCGCATCGACGCCGAGCCCAAGAGCGCGAAGTGGCGGCTGCGCAGCCGGGTCGGAGACCGGATGCGCTGGTACAACGAGCCAGAGGAGACAGGGGCCGAAAACTGATCGGTCGGGTCAGCCTACCTCGCCGATCCTGACCGGCCGGTGCTCGCGTCGCGACCGGTCGGCCGCCAGCGCGACGGCGAGTGCGTTCCTCGCGTCGTGGACGGTGCACAGGCTGTCCGTCCGGTCTCGCACCGCCGCAACGAAGGCCTGGAGCTCGGCTCGATAGGCGGCGCCGAAGCGGTCGATGAAGTCCCGATACCCCGGATCGCCGGAAGCGACCGCGCCGGGCTCGACCGAGCGCATCGGCGTCCGCCCGTCCCAACCGACCGCGATGCTGTCGTGAGTTCCAAACACCTCCATCCTCACGTCGTAACCGCGGGCGTCGACGCGGGTGCCGCTGACGATGCCCAGCGTCCCGCCGTCGAATCGCAGGACCGCGCAGGCCGCGTCGATGTCATCGTGCTGGGCAAACTCAGGAGCGTTCGCATGACCG
>VBHA01000055.1 GCA_005889495.1 Chloroflexota bacterium | reverse complement strand
CATCATCGCCGACCTGCGCCGCGAGCACCCCACCCCCGCCGCGATGCAGACGCTCGACATGGTCGTGTCCGAGCTGGGCAAGACTCGCGACAACCTCAAGGAGGCGGTCGCGAACCTCGAGGGCAAGGCGCTGCCTCCGGGCGGTAAGCCCGTGGTCGATGAGCTGGTCCAGCGGGCGCGGGCGGACGGCGTCTACGACCTCGACTACGGCCCCGATCCGTATGACAAGCCTCCCCCGGAGCCGCTCGACGAGGGCACCGCGGGCATAGGAGCCCTGCTGGCGCTTTCGTCCCTGGCGGGCGTGGCGCTTGCGGTGGTCGCGGTGATCGCCGGGCTGCGCGCTATCTTCGGGTAGATGGCGGAGTACTCCTTCGACGTCGTCTCCGAGTTCGACCCCGCGGAGCTGACCAACGCGATCGACCAGGCGCGCCGCGAGGTCGGCACCCGCTTCGACTTCAAAGACACCGCCACCAGCTACGACCACCGCGAGGACCTGATCGTGGTCGAATCAGCCAGCGAGGATCGCGCGCGTGCGGCCCTGCAGGTGTTGCGCGAGAAGGCGGCGCGCCGCCAGCTCTCGCCGAAGCTGTTCAAGGCCGGCGACCCCAAGACCATCGGCAGGGGTCGCGGCCAGATCGAGGTGCGGTTGAACGCCGGCATCAACGACGAGCTGGCACGTGACCTCCGCAAGCGAATCCAGAACGTGTCGAACAAGCTCCAGGTCCGGATCCAGGGCGACCAGCTCCGGGTTGTCAGCAAGGACAAGGACACCCTCCAGCTCGTGATCAAGTCCCTCCGTGACGCGGAGGACATCCCCGTTCCCCTCCAGTTCACGAACTACCGCTAAGCCGCGGGCCGCATGGTCGTCATCCCTGCCATCGACATCCTCGGCGGGCGCTGCGTGCGCCTGACCAGGGGCAACTACTCGGAACCGACCGTGTACTCGGAGGACCCGGTGGAGATGGCTCAGCGGTTTGGCGCCACCGGGGCCACTCGAATGCACGTCGTCGACCTCGACGCCGCGCGTGGCTCGGCCAGCAACCGGGACGTGATCGCCCGGATGCTCGCGCAGTCCGCCATCCAGCTACAGGTTGCGGGGGGCGTGCGCAGCGAAGAGACGGTGAAGGCACTCCTGGACGGCGGCGCCCAGTGGGTGGTGATGGCGACCGCGGCGGTCCGCGACCCGCACCTGTTCGAGCGCTGCGCTTTCGGACATCCAGGAAAGATCCTGGCCGCGCTCGACGTTCGCGACAACAAGGCCGCCGTGAGCGGATGGCTGGACACCGATCCTGTCGTGCTCAAGGCGTTGGTCGGCCGGTGGGCCGACCTGCCGCTCGCGGGCGTGATCCTGACATGCATCGACCGCGACGGAACCCTTTCGGGGCCTGACCTGGAAACGCTCGCCAGGGTGCGCAAGATGACGCGGCTCGAGCTCCAGTACTCGGGCGGTGTGGCTTCGGTTGACGACCTCCGGCGGGTGGCCGCGTCGGGAGCCGAGGCCGTGATCCTCGGCAAGGCGCTGTATGAGGGCAAGATCACGCTGGAGCAAGCCCTGGGGGCATGAGGCGCCTGGCGCTGGTCGCGGCGGCGCTCCTGCTCGTCGCGTGCGGCGGGCACGAGGCCGCGGACGACCAGGGCCTGCACCAGGACATCCAGAGCAACAGCAACGGCGCCGAGGTGACTTTCGACGCCACGATCCTCACCGATCCCATAGAGAGCGGCGGACACGAACGTTTCGAGGTCAAGGCCGCGACCGGAGAGATGCTCGAGGTCGACCACAACACGACGCTCGCCCAGGCGGTGCCGGCGCACAAGGGCGACGGGCTGGTCATCCACGGCCAGCTGTATATCGACCCCGGTCCGCGCTACGGAGTGCACTGCACTCACGCCCACACCTCGAGCGGCTGCCCCAACCCGGGCTGGATCGAGTACAACAACAGCTATTACGAATGAGTCGAGCCAGACCGTCTAGCTTCTTGCGCAACCTCGGCGCGGGCTCTTACAACCCACTCGAAAGACTGCGCGTCATCGCGACCAACATCGGCAGAAAGACGGGCGGCAAGGGCTGCTGCGGCCACTACGGCGACCCCGGCTGTTGAATGACGAAAGAGGAGGCCCGTGCGGCCGGTTTGATCGAGTAGGGAGATCTCTTTGATGCAGGCGGTCGTCTTCGATCGGAACGGCGGACCGGAGGTCCTGGAGTTCAAGGACGTACCCGAGCCTGCGCCCAAGGACGGCCAGGTCCTGGTCGACGTCGGTGCGATCGGCGTCAACTTCCGTGACGTCTACGAGCGCGAGGGTCACGGCTATGGATCCCCTCCACCCGCCGTCATCGGCGTCGAGGGCGCGGGCATCATCGCCGGGACTTCTGAAAGGGTCGCCTGGATCGACGTCCCCCACAGCTACGCGCAGCGCGTGGCGGCGGACCGCGAAAGGTTGGTGGCGATCCCGGACGGCGTCGAGACCGAGGTTGCCGCCGCGGCGCTTCTGCAGGGCATCACCGCCCACTACCTGGCCAACGACTCCTACCCGGTGCAGAGGGGCGATTGGGTCCTCGTACACGCGGGGGCCGGTGGCGTCGGGCGGCTTCTCATCCAGATCGCGAAGTCACTGGGTGGTCGCGTCATCTCCACCACGTCGACCGCCGACAAGGCCCGCCTGGCGCGCGAGGCGGGCGCGGACGAGGTGCTCGGGTACGAAGGTTTCGCCCAGCGGGCCAGGGAGATCACCGGCGGCGAGGGCCTCGCGGCCGTCTACGACGGCGTCGGCAAGGCCACATTCTCCGAGGGGTTGAAGGCGATCAGGCCCCTCGGCCGGATGATTCTCTACGGAGCCGCCAGCGGACAGCCCGATCCTCTGCCTCTGCAATCGCTGGCTCCGCTCGGCTCGCTTTACGTCCAGCGGCCGACGATCCAGACCTATACGCGCACCGGCCAGCTCTTGCGGGAGCGGGCAAGCAAGGTGTTCGACCTCGTCCAAGAGCGCAAGCTCGACATCCGGGTCGGCGCCCGCTATCCGCTCCGAGAAGCCCGCCAGGCCCATGTCGACCTCGAGGCCAGGAAGACGACCGGAAAGATCCTCCTGCTCCCCTAGCCCTTCGGCCGCGCAGGCTTGCGCGCCACCGTCACCGCGTTCGCTTGGGCGACCGGCCGGACGACGATCTCATCGATGTCGACGTGAGGTGGGCGCGTGACCGCGAACACGACGCAGTCCGCGATGTCCTCGGCGGTCAGCGGCTTGATGCCTTCATACACGCTCCGCGCGGCTTTGCGATCGCCGTGAAAGCGCACGAGGCTGAACTCGGTCTCGACCAGCCCGGGGGCGATCTCCGTGACCCTGATCGGCTCGCCGTTGAGCTCGAGCCGCAGCGTCCTGGTGATCGCACGCACCGCGTGCTTGGCGGCGGTGTAGCCGGCGCCGCCTTTGTACGTCTCGAAACCCGCGATGGAGCCGATGTTCACGATGTGCCCGCGCCTGGCCTTGCGGAGCAGCGGTAGGCACGCGCGTGTCATCCACATGAGGCCGAGCACGTTGGTCTTCCACATTCCAATCCAGTCGTCGTCGACAGCTTCGGCGATGGGGTTGAGGCCGAACGCGCCTCCGGCGTTGTTGACGAGGACATCGATGCGGCCGAATCGCTTGCCGACCTGGCCGACGAAATCGTTGACGCTCGCTTCGTCAGTCACGTCGAGCCGCAGCGCCACCCCCTCCTCACCCGCGACGCGCGCGAGCCGCTCCAGCCTGCGGGCGCCGACGACGACCTTGAACCCGTGACGGCCAAGCGCGATGGCCGTGGCTGCCCCGATCCCAGAGGAAGCTCCGGTGATCACCGCCACAGGAGTCACGCCGTTTCCTCCGAAGTAAACGCTTGCAAATCCGCCGCCGTCCAAGCGTAACCTAGGGTTGGATGCTGGAGGCGATCGTGGCGGTCGTGGTGGTTCTTCTCATCGCGACCGGCGTGCTCCTCATGTTCGGACCTCGCACCGTCTTCGGCAAGATCCGCTCGTTGCGAAATCGGGCAAGCGTCCCCGCACTCTTCGAACCGCGCCGGCCTAGAGATGTCGTGCAGCGCGCGGTCAACCCGAAGACACAGCGGGTGCTCGTGGCGGCCGCACGCCTCGCCAACTGGATGCGCGCGCACGGTCATGAAGAGGTCTCCCGGGAGATTCGCAGCTCGGCGGCCCGGATCATGGCCAACGAGCCGGCGGGCCTGTACGCGCTGCAGACGACGCTGCGCCGTGTCCGTGTCGTCAACGTCACCGACAGCGCCTCGCAGGAACGCCTGAAGACACTGGCCGGCGAGCTCCAGACAGCCGTCAAGGACCGGTTTGAGCAGCTGGAGCTGCTGCCCTTCCGCAAGCCCTGAGCCAGCGTCAGCGCGTCACCTCCGGGTCCCCATTCGAAGCGACGATCGGCTTCTGCCGCGCCATGCGGGTCGGTGATCGCGTGCTCGTCGCCGGCACAGCTCCGATCTGGCCGGATGGTTCCGTCGACCCGGACCCCTACGTCCAGGCGAAGCGCTGCTTCGCGATCATCACGAGCGCGCTCGAGGACGCCGGCGCGTCCGTCGAGCAGGTGGTGCGCACGAGGATGTTCATCACCGACCCCGCGCATGGCGAGGCGGTGGGTCGCGCGCACGGCGAGGTCATGCGCGCAGCCCGGCCGGCGGCGACCATGGTCGTGGTCAAGGCGCTGCTGGACGAGCGCTGGAAGGTCGAGATCGAGGCTGAGGCGGTTACTTCTTAGGTCGCGGACCCTTGCCCGACTCGATGTATCGCTTCAACGACTCCATGCTCTTGCGGATGCCGGCCGCGTACTGCGGGCCGAGCACGCCGGTGGCGAAACGGAGGAGACCTCCCAGCTGGTAGTCCATGTCGTAGACCAATCGGGTCGATCCATCCTTCCGCTGCGTGTAGGTGTAGGACCACTTGCCCTTCAGTGGCCCGTTGACGAACCTGCCCGAGCATTTCTTTGGCCGGTTGAATACGTCCTGCACCACCTCGAGCTTTTCCTTGTGCCCTCCGATGTCCAGGTGGTAGCGGTAGCGCGTGCCTTTGCCCGGCGGACCGTCGGTCAGCTTTTCGACCTTGTCGAGGTTGGATGTCCACCTGCGCGCGTTCTCGACGTCCTCCGCGACGACCGCCCACACGCGCTCCGCGGGCGCGTCGATGTCGATCGTTTCGTGGATGGTCGCCACGCTGCGATCATCCCATCAGTGGCTCAACTGAATGTCTGAGGTCGTTCCGGGGCGAATGTTGGGTGCGCTGCGGCATCGCAACTATCGGCTTTTCTTCGTCGGCCAGATCATCTCGACGATCGGCACCTGGATGCAGAGCGTCGCCATGCCCTGGCTTGCGCTGGAGCTGACGCACAGCGGTCTGTTGGTCGGCCTTGTGCTGGCGGCGCAGTTCACGCCCGTCCTCCTTGGGAGCCAGCTCGGCGGCGTGGTCGCGGACCGCTTTCCCAAGAGGCCGGTCCTGCTTGCCACCCAGACGGCTTTCATGCTCCCGTCGTTCGTGCTGTTCGCCCTCAGCGCGAGCGGTCAAGCGCACTACTGGATGGTGATCGTCGCCGCGATCGCCACGGGCACGATCACGATGTTCGACATCCCCGCCCGGCAGTCCTTCAACGTCGAGATGGTCGGCAAGCGCGACCTCACGAATGCCATCGCGCTCAACTCCTCCGTCTTCAACGGGGCGGCGGTCGTCGGACCCGCCGTCGCGGGACTCCTGATCGCAGCCGTAGGCGTGCCCCTCTGCTTCCTCGCCAACTCAGTCAGCTACATCGCGGCGGTGGTGGCCCTGCTGCTGATGAAGGACCTGCCGGACCGGATCCGCGAGCACCACGAACCGCCGTGGGTGTCGCGGCTGACCCAGGGTGCGGCCTACGCGCGGCATGAACCGGTCGTCGGCATGCTGCTCGTTGCGGTCGCCGTGTTTTCGCTGTTCGCGATGAACCGGCAGACGATCATGCCGCTTTTCGCGGAGCAGGTGCTGCACGTTGGCGCCCAGGGATTCGGCTTGCTCCTCGGCGCCATGGGTCTGGGCGCTTTGCTCGGTGCCCTGACGCTGGCGTTTGTCCCGCAGCTGGCGGCCGATCCTCGCCGCCAGCTCCGGATGGCCGCGATCTGGGTGGCCGCGCTGCTCGAATTCTCGATCTCGCGCGTGTTCGTGCTTTCGCTCGCGACGCTGTGCGTGGCCGGCTACTGCCAGATCTCCTTCCTGGCCACCACCAACAGCCGCATCCAGACCATCACACCCGACCACCTTCGCGGGAGGGTGATCGCGCTTTACGCGCAGGCGCTCGGTGGAGTCGGACCGCTGGGCAACCTCTTCGCCGGCGGCGTGGCCACCCTCCTGGGCGCGCCGTGGGCGATGGCCATCGGGGCGTCGATCGCGGGCGCGGTCGTGCTGACGATCCGGTTGCTACGGCCGGAGGTTTTTGGTCAACCCAGGAAGACTTCGAGCACGGAAGCCGCCGCCAGCGCGGGCACGAGCCAGCGCAGCGCACGTACGTAGTCGGCGAACGCGGCCAGCACCCGCGCGCTCCAGCCGCCACGCGCGTCCATGTGGATCGCCGTCGCGCCGATCTGGATCGCGAGCCCGCCCGCAACGATCGCGGCCGGGATCTCGACGAAGCCGTTCGGGACGATGCCGCTCAACGCGAACGTCCATGACGTGAGCGCCGCCGCGAACCCCAGGATGAAGCCCGGCGCGAACGTGAGCAGGAACCCGCTCAGCCCCGCCGTGAGGATGGCGAGCGCGGCCACCAGGATGAAGGCGAGCACGTTGTGGCTGAAGATCGCCAGCGCCTCCTCGATCGCGCCGCCGCCGCCGCCGCCGGCCGATCGGACGAGGCTGGTCAGGACCGGCTTGACCACGTTTGCCGGGATCGCGCTGCTCGAGCCGGCGAGATAGCCCGCGAGCGCCCCGACCGGGAAGCCGGCGGCGGCGATCGTGATCGGCATGCGGCGCATCCAGACCAGGCGAAGGAAGGCGGGCCGGTGAGCGAAGCTCGCCCGCAAGGCCGCGACGGCGCGGCGCATCGGATGGCGGAGGCCGACGTCTCGGGCGAGCAGGGCCTCTCGGGAGAAGCCGTTGAAGCCCATGCGCAGGAAGACGACGGCCATGACCGCCATCAGGAGCGCGAAGCCCCACAGAAACTCCGCCCGCCCGACCAGGATGAGCGCCGCCTCGACCTGGAGGACGACGGACATCGGCAAGATGATGAATGAGGCCATGACGTTGGCCGCCCGCATGGTGCGCGCGTTGAGGCTGATGATCACGGCGCCCGCGACCATGGCCGCGACCTGGCAGATCGTGGACAGCGCCAGCGCAAGCAGGATCGCCACCGGGAAGTAGCCGAGGCCTGGGAAGGTGACCAGGCAGTAGACGATCAGCCCGCCATAGCACAGGGTCAGCGACACGCCCAGCACCGCCGCCACCTTGCCCGCATAGATCTCCGCCTCGCGGAGCGGAGTCGAGAGCAGGACCTCGAGCGTCGTCCGCTCCCTCTCGCCCACGAAAGACTCCAGCGCCAGCACGAGGGAGAAGCTCGCGGGGATGAAGACGACGAAGAAAGCTCCGACCAGCGACAGCCTGTTGACCACGGCGGTGCCGCCGCCGAATGCGGCGAGCGCCCGGATCCCGGAGCCTGAGGCGAGCGGGATCGCGAGGGTCAGCGCGACCATCGCCGCGATCAGGCGCAGCTCGCTGACCGCGTCGCGCAGGTCGCGCCTCGCCACGAGCGCGGCCTTACGCCGTTCGAGTTTCGGCCAGCTCACGCTGATCGACCCCCTGGCTGTCTCCAGGGTTTCCGACGATCGCGAGATAGATGTCCTGCAGCGTCGGGAGCTCGCGTACCTCCTGGCGCGTCTTGAGGCCAGAGCGGCGGCGGAGCTCGACCATGCTTCCGATCGCCAGAACGCGGCCGGCGGACATGATTCCGATGTCGCCTGCCAGCTGCTCGGCCTCGTCCATGCTGTGGGTGCAGATCACCAGCGCGCAACCTTCCTTCTGCAGGTCTTTGAGGTAGATCCAGGCGCGTCGCGCGCTGTCGGGGTCGAGGGCTGACGTCGGCTCGTCGGCCAGCACCAGGCGCGGCCGGTGAAGCGTCGCCCGGATGAGCGCCACCTTCTGGCGCATGCCCTTGGAGAATGTGCCGAGCCAGCGGTCCCCGGCGTCGCTCAGCTCGAACATCTCCAGCAGGTCGCCGATCCGGCGCCGCCTGACTGCAGGCTCGAGGTCGTAGATCGCACCGAAGTGGTCGAGGTAAGCACGCGCCGACATGCGCTCGTACAGGCCCGGCACCTCGGGCATCAGACCGACGAGGGCGCGCACCGCTGCCGGGTCGTCGGCCGCGTCGATGCCGTCGACCCTGACGTTTCCGGCGGTCGGCAGCAGCACGCCGGCCATGCAGCGCAGGGCGGTGGTCTTGCCGGCGCCGTTGCGCCCGAGCAGAACAAGGCACTGCCCCTCCTCGACCTGCACGCTCAGGTCGCGCAGCGCGAGCACGTCGCCGTAGCGCTTCGCGAGGCCTTCGACTTCGAGCACGGCTAGAGGATTGTGACGGTGGGTTAAGGCGAAGTTGGCGACTTAGGGAACCTGGCGTTCACGTTCGGGCCGTATCCGCCCATTGCGCGGCGCGACCAGATCCACATCAAAACCACAGCGGCCACGAACGTCGCGATCCCGGCTAGCAGGATGACGGCCGGTGGGGCTCCGAAGCCTGCCCCCACGAGCCCGCCGATGGCCCCGCCGACAGCCGCAACGATCACCGACACCACGCCCGGCAGAGTCTGCAGGTTGTGCACGATCGAACCCAGTGCAGACGCCCCTGCCGGCTCGATGCGGAGCGTCTGCAGGGCCCCCGGCAGGTCATCGTGGCCACTGGTCGTGAAGTTCGCCTCGAGCTCCGGGTGCATCTCGAGGTAGGCGTGGCGTATTCGGTTCATCGCGAGCACCCACTGGAAGTCGTCGCGGTTCAGCGCCAGCAGCCGGGCGACCGTGAAGAAGCCGACGACGAACACCACCGCGAGCATGAAGATCGCAATCGAGATGAACGCCGGCCCGAAGCGATCTGCCTGGGCGACCAGAGCCAGGGCGATGACCGCCCCGGAGAGGATCGTGAGGAACATGTTCACCCGGCCCAGCGACTCCTGGTACGTGAGCGCGCGGGTGGCGAGCAGGCTCCAGTGCTCGGTGGCGAGGATCTGGATGGCCTCGGAGCCGTGGTGTCGCGGCGGAAGTTCGGTCGACACGCCTCGATTCTGACGCCTGCCGATCCGCTGTTTTTACGCATCCCGATCGGCTGGCGGAAGCCCTGGAAGCGTCCTTGACCCCGTGCCGCCGTCGATTTACATTCGCAAGATGGACT
>VBHA01000054.1 GCA_005889495.1 Chloroflexota bacterium | reverse complement strand
TCATCATGTCCGCCTGCCGCGGCGAAGCGCGCATCGCCTCCGAGCCGAAGCGGGCGATGTCGACGCTGGCGGTGGCGGTGTGGATCATCTCGATCGCGCAGCACGCAAGGCCGAACTGCAGCGGCCATACCGAGTTGCCTCGGCCCCAGCCGATCAGCTTGCCGAGCGTGGTCGTGAGGATGTTCTGTCCCAGGGACTCCGCGAGCGCCTCTATTCCCAATCGAGGCCTCCTTTGCGCCAGATGTGCGCCAGCGCGACCAGCAGGATGCCGATGAAGACGAGCATCTCGATGAGGCCGAACCACTTCAGCTGCCGCAGGAGCACCGCCCAGGGATAGAAGAAGACGGCCTCGACGTCGAAGATGATGAAAAGCATCGCGGTGAGGTAGAAGCGGACCGAGAGCCTGCGGACGGCCGGCGTGTCGGGAATGATGCCCGACTCGTACGGCGCGAGCTTGCGCTTGTGGAGCTTGGTCGGGCCGAGGACGAAGCTGAGGGTGACCAACGCCCCGATCAGCCCTAGCACGATGAGGACGAAGATCAGAACTGGGACGTAGCTGTCGAGCAAGGCTTCTCCGTGAAGTGGGCTTGCGGGGACGGGTTAATTCTAGGTTGGTCTTGAGAAAGTCCGCTCTAGTGGCGGTCTTTGCGCCGGTGCTCGATCTTGACGCCGCGCGACAGCGTCGCGTGGATGGGGCAGTAGCGGTTGCAGGCCCAGTCGATCGCCTGGTCGACCAGCCTCTTGTCGATGTCGCCGTCCCAGGTGCAGTGAAACGTGAGCTCGATGCTCTTGAAGGCTTTGGGCCACTCCTCGTCGCGCTCCCCCTCGACTTCGACCTCGAGCGAGCGCAGGGGCTGCTTGAACTTCTTCAGGAGCAGCACCGCGTTCAGCCCCGTGCAGCCGCCAAGAGCGCCTAGCAGCATCTCGGTCGGGCGCATGGCGGCGTCGTCGCCGAAGACCGGAGCCTCGTCGATCTGCACGGTGTGTCCCGACCCGGACTCGACATCGAAAAGGACCTTGCTCCCAGACCACCGGGCGGTCGCTTTCGTCATCGCCGCAACCATATACTCGGAAGTGATTCGTAGAGGGGAGTAGCCAGGCCGGAAGTGCGCCCTGCGCGCGCCCGGCTTTCGCGGAGCCCGTCAGGACGGCGCGCGCCCGGGCCCGCGGCGGACAATCAGTCCGCGGCAAGACTTCTACTCGGACTTGATTCGAGTGGAGGTCCTGGAATGAGAAACATCCTGCTTTCGATCGCCGCGATCGCGCTCACGGACATCGCCCTGCAGCTAGACAATGCGCTCGCCATCTCTTCAGTGGCGAGCACAGTTCCCCCTCGAGACCGCCTGCCGATCCTTGCCGGCGGCGTGTTGCTGGCGGCAGCTTGCCTCTTCGGGTTCACGTTCCTCGGCTCCCAGCTCATCGATCGCATAGCCTGGTTGAAGCCCGTGGCCGGCCTCACCTTGTTCGTCATCGGGGGCAAGCTGGTGTACGACTACTTCCGCGCCTAGACTCCACGCCGTGCCAGACGTCCGCGACAGCTTTCGCAACGTTGCCGCCAACTACGCCAAGTCCACGTTCCACGCCTCGACGATCCGGCTGCAGGAGGTGCTCGACCTCGCGCGGCCCAAGCCTGGCGACCTCGCGCTGGACGTGGCCACCGGCACCGGCAACACGGCCTTTGCCCTCGCTCCCCGCGTGCGGCGGGTCGTCGGTCTCGACCTGACGCGCGAGATGCTGAACGAGGCCCGTCGGATCGCGGCCGAGCGCCAGATCGTGAATGTCGACTGGGTCATCGGCGACGCCCTCCACCTTCCGTTCCAGGACGACACGTTCGACCTCTACGCGGTGCGCGCCGCGCCCCACCATTTCGTTGACGTCGACCAATTCATGGCCGAGGCGTATCGCGTCCTGAAGCCGAACCACGACGCCGCGTTCATCGATTGCTCACCGCCGCTGCCCGCGCGCGACGTCCTCCATGACGTCGAGACGAGGCGAGACCCCTCGCACGTCCTCTCGCTGACCCTCGACGAGTGGGTGGGGAAGCTCCAGCGCGCGGGGTTCCAGGTGGACAGGGCGGAGGCGCGGGAGCTCGACTGGAACTATGAGGAGTGGATGGGCAACATGGCCGTCGCCCCGGCTCTGTCGGCCGAGCTCGCGGGGCTGATCGAATCGGCCGAGGGCGACGCCCACGCCCAGCTGCATCCCGAGAGGCGGGAGGGCAAGCTGTGGCACGCCTACTGGCACGCCCTGATCCGCGCCCACAAGCCATCCTCCCGATGAAAGGGGAGGTCGGCCGTAGGCCGGGTGGGGCGCCGGATGGGGCGCCGGGTAGGGCGCCGGGTGGGGCGCGATGAGCAGGACCCTCGCCGGCGGCGAGGTCATCGTCCTGGTCGACAAAGTGGGCCGCCGGCACCGCGTGCGCCTGCAGGCCGGCGAGCGGTACTCGATCCATTCGGGACTGATCCAGCACGACGACCTGATCGGGCGGCCGGAGGGCGTCGTGGTGACGACCCAGCTCGGCGCACGGCTCCTGGCCGTCAGGCCCACTTTCGCCGAGCAGGTGACCGGACGCCGGCGCCAGACCCAGCCGATCTACCCCAAGGACCTGGGCGCGATCATGATGGGAGCCGACATCCATCCCGGAGCACATGTGCTCGAGGCGGGGACGGGCACCGGCGCCCTGACCATGGCCGCGCTGCGGGCGGTCGGTCCCTCGGGCTCGGTCGTCAGCTACGAGGCGCGGGAGGAGTTCCTGGAAGCCGCCACGCGGGCCATCGTCGACACCATGGGACAGGTGCCGCCCAACCTCACCCTGAAGCTGGGGGACGTCTACGCCGGGGTCGATGAGCGGGAGATGGACCGTGTCCTGCTCGACCTTCCCGAGCCGTGGCAGGCGGCCGCCGCCACCAGGTCAGCGCTGCGGCCCGGCGGCATAGTTTTCGCCCACTGTCCGAACGTCAGCCAGGTGCAGCGCTTCTTCGACTGCCTCCGGGAGCTGAGGGGGTTCGGGATGCTCGAGGCCTTCGAGCTCCTGCAGCGCGGCTGGACCGTACGGGGGCGCAGCATGCGGCCGTCCCACCGGATGGTGGCCCATACCGGGTTTCTGTGCTTTGCCCGCCGGCTGGCGGAAGACGACCTCTTCGAGCCCGAGGGCGAAGGCTTCCGGTAACCAAACCCGGGCCGGGCTCGTTGGAACAGGCATGGGGCGCCGCGTCCCGCGAATGGTCTTGCTCTGCGTCTCCGCACTCGTCACCGTTGCGATCTTCGCCTGCGCCCCCGTTTTCGTCCCCCGGGTCCTCGCCGCGGCGCAGGAAGCCACGTACCCGGCACACCAATGCGGGGGAGGCTGATCCCCGACTAGCATTTCCGTGATATGAGCGGGGGGCGCGTGCCCGTCCAGGTCACGGTCACCGGTGCGGCCGGCCAGATCGGCTACTCCCTCCTTTTTCGGATCGCGTCCGGCCAGATGTTCGGTCCCGACCAGCCGATCGTCCTGCGGATGCTCGAGATCGAGCCGGCGATGAAGTCGCTGGAAGGCGTGGCCATGGAGCTCGACGACTGCGCCTTCCCCGTCCTGGCCGGCATGGAGCTCACAAGCAAGGCCGAGGAGGCCTTCGAGGGCGCGAACTGGGTGCTCCTGGTGGGCGCCGCGCCGCGCAAGCAGGGCATGGAGCGGGCAGACCTCCTGTCGGTCAACGGCGGCATCTTCGGACCGCACGGGAAGGCGATCGCCCAGAAGGCCGCGAATGACGTCCGGATCCTGGTCGTCGGCAATCCCTGCAACACCAACTGCTACATCGCGCGCATGAACGCGCCCGAGATCGCTGCCGAGCGCTGGTTCGCCATGACCCGGCTCGACGAGAATCGAGCCCGTTCCCAGCTCGCGCACAAGGCCAAGGTCCCGGTTGCGGCCATCTCGAACGTGGCGGTATGGGGCAACCACTCGACCACTCAGTACCCGGACGCCCACAACGCGCGCATCGCCGGGCTGCCGGTCGAGGACGTCATCAAGGACCACGGCTGGCTCAAGGGCAAGTTCGTGGAGACGATCCAGAAGCGGGGCGCGGCCGTGATCGAGGCTCGGGGCGCTTCCTCGGCCGCCTCGGCGGCGAACGCCGTCATCGACTCCGTGATCAGCATCCGCACGCCGACACCCTGGGGGGACTGGCATTCGCTGGCGGTAGTGAGCCACGGCGAGTACGGGGTGCCGGAGGGCCTCCAGTTCGGGTTCCCGGTGCGCTCGGACGGCGACCGGTGGGAGGTCGTGTCCGACCTGCAGCACGACGACGACGGCTGGAAGCGTATCCGCGTGACCACGCAGGAGCTCCTCCAGGAGCAGGAGCTGGTGAAGGGACTCGTACCAACCCAGGCCTAAGCTTGGTTCGGTGAGCCTGACCCTCGACCGGCATTCGTACCCCTTCACGGCCATCGTCGGCCAGGAGTCGATGAAGCTCGCTCTGATCCTGAACGCCATCGTGCCCACGATCGGCGGCGTGCTGATCCGCGGCGAGAAGGGGACGGGCAAGTCCACCGCGGTCCGCGCCCTCGCCCGGCTGCTCCCGGAGCACGATGTCGTCGAGGGCTGCCACTTCGGCTGCGACCCGTCGGACCTGGAAGGCCTCTGCGCGGACTGCCGGGCACGTCTGAAAGCGGCAGGGATGCTCCCTCACCACAAGCGCCGGATGCGCGTCGTCGAGCTGCCGATCAACGCCTCGGAGGACCGCGTCGTGGGGACGATCGACATCGAGGCCGCGTTGCGTACGGGCGCGCGGCGCTTCGAGCCGGGCGTGCTCGCAGAGGCCAACCGCAACATCCTCTACGTCGACGAGGTCAACCTGCTCGACGACCACCTGGTCGACGTCCTGCTCGACGCCGCCGCGATGGGCGTCAACGTGATCGAGCGGGAGGGCGTCTCCTTCAGCCACCCGTCGCGCTTCATCCTCGTCGGCACCATGAACCCCGAGGAGGGAGAGTTGCGGCCGCAGCTTCTGGACCGGTTCGGGCTCTGCGTCGACGTCGAAGGGATCCGCGACCCCGACGAGCGAGTCTTGATCGCGGAGCGCGACGCGGCCTTCAAGCGCGGCGACCACGAGTTCACCAACGAGTTCGCCGCCGCGGACGGGAATCTTTCCCGCGCCCTGGCCGAGGCGATCGGCCGGGTCAAGGAGGTCCGGATCACGGCCGGCCACGCGCGTCTTATCTCCTCGATCTGCGTGGAGGCGGAGGTGCTGGGGCACCGTGCGGACGTGGTCATCGACCACGCGGCGCGGGCGCTCGCCGCCTACCGCCGCCATTCGTCCCCATCGCGCGAGGACATCTACGACGCCGCGACGCTAGCGCTCGCGCATCGGGCACGGCAGCCGGTGCGCCGCGACGACGAGAGCCGGACGGCCCCGGAGCATGGAGAGGAGCAGGAGGGCTCGCAGCCCTCCGAGTCGGAGGCTGGCGAGCCGCAGGCTTCGGAGAGCGAGGCGACCGCGGACGCCAGCACCGAGCAGACGGCCAGCTCCTCGGAGACCGGCCAACAGTCGGCCGGCGCCGACACGGGGGTGACGACAGGCGGGTCCAGCGGTCATGAATCGTCGCCCGAAGCCCTGCAGACCTTCAACCTCCGCCGCATCGACCTTCCGCGCCAGCGCCGGGTGCGAAAGCAGGGAGGCAAGCGCGCGGCGAGCCAGACCCCCGACCGTCGCGGGCGATACGTTCGCGCCGAGCCCAAAGAGAAGGTGAGCGACCTGGCGATCGACGCCACGGTGCGTGCGGCCGCGCCGATGCAGGTAGAGCGCGGCCGCCGTCACGGCGAACGGCTGATGCTCGAGAGGCAGGACCTGCGGCAGAAGGTCCGCGAGCGGAAGATCGGCAACCTGATCGTCTTCGTGGTCGACGCGTCGGCGTCGATGGACGCGGAGCAGCGGATGGCCGCGACCAAGGGGGCGATCCTGTCCCTGCTCCAGGACGCATACGTCCGTCGCGACCGGGTGGCGGTCGTGATCTTCAAGAACCGGACGGCCGAGGTCGTGATGCGGCCGACGTCGAGCGTCTCCCTGGCGCGGCGGCGCCTGGAACGGCTCTCGGTAGGAGGCACGACCCCGCTGACTCACGGGTTGATGGCGGGCTACAAGGTCGTGAAGACCGAGCTGCTGCGCGATCCGACGATCCGGCCTCTTCTCGTTCTGATCAGCGACGGACGCGGCAACATCTCGATGTTCAAGGAGGAGCCGTTGGTCGAGGCCCAGAAGGTGGCGGCCCTGATCGACGCCGAGAAGATCGACGCGCTGGTGATCGACTCGGCCCGTGACTACAGCCACCTGCCGTCGGTCCAGCACCTGGCCCGAGTTGCGCCCATGTACCAGACGTATGCGATCAACGCTTGCGCGGACCTGGCGGAGCGCATGGGGGCGCACTATTACGGGCTCTATGACCTTTCCCGGGACGAGATCGCGACGGCGGTGGAGCGGGAGCTCGGCCGCGCCCGGTAGCCTGCGCGCCCTGTTGGTGGCGAGCCTCGTGGCCTGCGCGTGCTCATCGGCGGACCTGCCCGCGGTGCCCTCGCCCTCGCCTTCACCCGCCGCGCAGCCGAGCCCGTCGCCTTCGCCGACCTCGACGAGCGACGAGACCGCGGTCGCCCAGCAGGTTCTGCCACCCGCCACCGACCCTCCTGCCGGCAACCTCTGCTCGAAACCCATCACGACGACCGCCGACGGCAGGGCGGCGCCGCTCTTGTGCAAGAGCGGCGCGGTCAACGTGCTCGCGTGGGCGTACTACGGCGCCGTCGGCACGAGCATCCTCAGCCTCGGGCTCAACCCCAACAACGGCCAGCCGCAGTCGGCGATGTGCGACGACATCGCGCACAACGGCGCCAAGCCCGCGCAGGAGGCTGACGCCTACCGCCTGGCGGCGGCCTACTACGGCTGGACGTTCACCTTCGACCCGACGAAGGTGACCTGCCAGTGAGCGTCGGTAACATCTAGCCACGCATGGCGCTCGACAGGTACTCCTACCCCTTCACGGCGATCGTCGGACAGGACGAGATGAAGCTCGCCCTCGTGCTCAACGCCATCAACCCGACGATCGGAGGCGTGCTCATTCGGGGTGAGAAGGGAACCGGGAAGTCGACTGCGGTGCGCGCGCTGGCGCGCCTGCTGCCCGACCAGCAGGTCGTCGAGGGCTGCCACTTCGGGTGCCATCCCGACGACCCCGAGGACTGGTGTCTAGACTGCCGGGAACGGGCAGCTGGCGGGGCGCTGCCCGTGGCGACGCGGCGCATGCGTGTGGTCGAGCTGCCGATCAACGCTTCCGAAGACCGGGTGGTCGGCACCATCGACCTCGAGGCGGCGCTCAAGGAAGGGTCGCGGCGTTTTGAGCCCGGCGTTCTGGCGGAGGCAAACCGCAACATCCTGTACGTGGACGAGGTCAACCTCCTCGACGACCACATCGTCGACGTCCTCCTGGACGCGGCGGCCATGGGCGTGAACACCGTCGAGCGCGAGGGCGTGTCCGTGTCGCACCCGTCGCGGTTCATCCTGGTCGGCACCATGAACCCCGAAGAGGGGGAGCTCCGGCCGCAGCTGCTCGACCGATTCGGCCTGTGCGTCGACGTCGAAGGCATCCGGGACCTCGACAAGCGCGTCGCGATCGTCGAGAAGCGGGCCGTCTGGGAGGACGACCCCAACCTCTTCTATCAACAGCACGCGGAGTCGGAGCACGCGGTGAAGTCGCAGATTGCGGAAGCGATCGCGACCTTCCCAGAGGTGACGCTCTCGCGCGAGATCCTGCGCCTGATCGCGCAGATCTCGATTGCGCTGGAGGTCGACGGCCATCGATCCGACCTCGTGTGCGCGAGGGCGGCGCAGGCCAAGGCGGCTTACGACAGCGATGAGGAGGTCGACGTCAAGCACGTGGGGGAGGTGGCGGAGATGGTCTTCGCGCACCGCGTCCACTCGGTGCCGTTCGGGAAGGGCGGCCCGAACCTGGGCGAGGTCATCTCGCGGATGGTCGGCCAGGGCTAAGGCGGCGGAGCCGGCGAATACCGGCTCTAGACTGAACCGCCAAGTGCAGGAACGATCGCTCCAGCCGCGCGGCGCCGCCGAGCTGCTCGACCGCGTCGAGAAGAACATCCACCGCGTGATCGTGGGCAAGGACCGCGTGGTGCGCCTGGCGCTCGCGGGGCTGGTCGCCGGCGGGCACATCCTGCTCCAGGACCTTCCCGGCACGGGCAAGACGATGCTCGCCCGCGCCCTTGCGACCTCGGTCGGCGGCACATTTCGCCGCATCCAGTGCACGCCGGACCTTCTCCCCTCCGACATCACCGGCTCGAGCGTCTTCAACCAGAAGGAGCTGACTTTCGAGTTCGTGGCCGGACCGATCTTCGCGCACATCGTCCTGGCCGACGAGGTCAACCGGACCACGCCTCGCACCCAGTCCGCGCTCCTCGAAGCCATGGGTGAAGGCCAGGTCACGGTCGAAGGCACGACGCGCATCCTCGAGCGGCCGTTCTTTGTCGTCGCGACTCAGAACCCGGCCGAGTTTCATGGCACGTATCCGCTGCCGGAGTCGCAGCTGGACCGCTTCGTCCTGGCCGCGGAGATGGGCCCGCCGACCGATGCCGAAGCGCTCGAGGTGCTGGCTCGGCGGGAGCATGGCGACCCCATCGCCGAGCTGGGCGCGGTGATCGACGTCCAGGAGGTGATCGAGCTACAGGAGGCGTGCCTGCGCGTGGTCGCGGCCCCCGCCATCCGGACGTACCTGGTCGCCCTGCTGCAGGCTGTGCGCGCGCGGCAGGACGTGCTTCTGCCGGCGAGCATGCGAGCCGGCGTCTACCTGCAGCGCGCCGCCCAGGCGTGGGCCCTGTTCGAGGGCCGGGACTTCGTCCTCCCCGACGACATCAAGCTGCTTGCGGCGCCGGTGCTGGCGCACCGCCTTGGCATGCGGGGGCGGGGGAGAGCCGCGGACATGCTGGGCGAGGTCGTGGCCACGCTGCCGATCCCGCCGCTGCGCCAGCACTAGAGGCGCTGCCGTGAGGCCGACCTGGCGTGTCGCCGGCGCCGCAGCGCTGTGGCTGGTGCTCGAGTGGTACGGCGCCGAGTCCGAAGTCTCCTGGCTTTTCCTGCTCGCCGCGTGGGTGCTCGCCCTGATCGCTGTCTCCGCTGTGTACGCGGTGTGGAACCGCGGCGGTCTCCGCCTCCACCTTGCAGCGAAAGGCACAACGCCAGGGCCAGGGTCCCCGGCCGAGGAGCTGCCGGAGAACCTGCTGCACGGTGGGCCCATCCCGGGGCCGCTCTTCGAGGGCGACGCGATGAAGCTGGAGGTGGGGCTGGACACGACGGGTGCGGCGCGCGGGCCGGCGTGGGTTGACGGCGAGGTGGCCGGGCGGCAGCTCAAGGCAGGCACGGGATTGATCACCAAGCGGGGCTGGCGGTCCGTCCAGGAGCTGGCCGAGCTGCGCCGGGGAGCCGTGGGGGCCACCGCCTGGAGCATCGTCGCCGGCCTCCCCGCGGGCCGGCTCGGGCATCGAGCTGTTCGGCGTCCGCGAGTATCACTCTGGCGATTCGCTCCGCCGGATCCACTGGCGGTCGAGCGCGCGCCGTGGCGAGCTGGTCGTGCGCGAGTACGAACCACCGGGCGTGCAGACCCTGGCCATCTACCTCGACCCATCTCCGCGCGATCCCGAGGTCGCCGACCAGGTCGCCCGGATCGCCGCCTCAGAGGCCTGGGACTGCATCCGCGAGGGGGGCCGCGTCGCCCTGTGGGCGCCGGGGCTCCAGGGAAGCGAGTCGGTCCAGGCGCGTGGCCTGTGGGACATCCTCGAGTGGCTCGCCCGCTACCCCGGCGAGCCTGGCGACGATCCGGTGCCCGCCGGCGACCAGGCGGTGATCGTGACCGGCGCTGCGGACCCGCGCCTCGTCGAAGCCCTGGAGTCAGCGCGGCGGCGGGGCTCGCGCGTGCGGGCCTGGATGGTCGGCGACGCCGACCTGGACGTCGACGCCCCGATCGAGCATGTCGGCGCGGGGTGGCCCCTGTGACGCGCCGGTTGCGGCTGCCGCCGTCTCCGATCGAGCACTCGGTCGAGGGCCGCGCGTTCGTGCTCTCGGGCTTTGCGGTTGCCGTGCTGGCGATCGTGCTTTACGGACAGGACTACGTGGTGCCGGTCCTTGGAGTGGCCGTGGCGGCCGCCGGCCATGTCGTCAGCTATCGCGAGCGCAACCACAAGCGTGGGTTCTGGCGGCAGGTGCTCCTCGCAGCGCTGGTCTTCGGAGCGCTGTTCTACGTCCTCACCGACTCCGCGCTGGCCCTGTTTGGCGGCGTGCTGCCCCAGGCCAACTTCGCGATCCTGCTGGTGGCGATCACGAGCTTCGACCTGAAGACCCGCCGCAACTGCTACTCGAGCCTCTGGATCAGCCTCGCGATCCTCTATCTGGCGGCCGTCTACGCGTGGGACTACGCGTTCGGAATCCTGCTGGCGCTGTGGGCGCTGTGCCTGGCGGGATTCTGGGTGGCGTCGCACCTCCGGCGTGGCGGTGCGCAGCTCAGACTGCCGGCACGCGCGGTGGCGGTCGCCGCGCTGGCGGCCCTCTTTGGGGGCATCGGTTGGTTTGTCGTCACGCCGCAGCCTTCCGGACTGGCGGTTTCGCCGCTTGTCGTCTCGCTGCCGAACTTCACGAGCTTCAAGGGCGGCATCGAGAGCCCGGCGCTGCCCCTGGTGCAGCTCACCGGCGATCCGAGCGGCGCGACAACCAGCGTCGACCTGCACTTCCGCGGCCGGCTGGGCGACGCGCCGGTGATGTATGTGCGCACTGGGGCGCCCGCTTACTGGCGCGGCCAGGTTTTCGACACGTACCGGGACGGAGCGTGGACGGCCTCGATTCGCGACTACCGCGAGATGCAGCCCTACGTGCCCCCGCGATTCCTGCCGCCGGCGCCGCAGGACAACCTGGGCACGTTCGTGCAGACGTTTCGGGTCCTGCGCACGATGCCGGGCGTGATCAGCGCCGCCTATCCGATCGAGAGCCTGTACGCGCCGGTGGCGGCTTTGCGTGTGGACGCGTACGGCACCTTTCACACCCCGGAGCAGCTGCATGCCGGGCAGACCTACAGCGTCGTCTCGTACCTCCCGAACCTGACGCCGAGCGTGCTTCGTGAGGACTCGTCGCTCGACCGGCTGCCCGACCACGTCCTCACCTACACCGGCCCGGGCGCACTCTCGGACCGGGCCGTCGAGCTCGCCTCAGAGGTGACCCGCGACCAGCCCACCTACTACGACCGGGTGATGGCGATCACGTACTACCTCCAGCAGAACTACCGCTACACGCTCGACCTGCCGCCAGTGCCCTCCGGCCGCGACCCGGTCGACTGGTTTCTCTTCGACGTCAAGACCGGCTACTGCGAGCAGTTCGCCACGGCCGAGACGCTGCTGCTGCGCAGCCAGGGCATCCCGGCGAGGCTTGCCACCGGCTACTCGACCGGCGACTACGACCCGGTGCTCAACCAGGCGGTGGTCCGCGAGCACGACGCGCACGCGTGGGTCGAGGTGTGGTTCCCGCACCACGGTTGGGTGCCGGTCGATCCCACGCCGGGGGTGGCGCCGTTGGCCGCGACGCAGTTTCCCAGCCACTGGGCGGCGGGTGGCATCGCCCGGCTGATACCGCACCTCACTGTCGGGGCGCCGGCGGCCGCGCTCGGCTCGCTGGGAGCGCTGGTCGTGGTCCCGGCCGCCGCCGGGATCGCTCTCGCTTTCGTCCTCGTCTACGCCTGGATGCGGCGCAGGCGCTGGTCCTTCCGCAAGCCGCAGCCGGGCGAGATAGAGCTGCTCCGGCTCTACGACCGGCTGCAGCGCCGGCTCGGCCGGCGACGTGCCCCACCGGAAACGCCGCTCGAGTACCAGGAGGCGATGACGTCGGCGCTGCTCGCGGAGGTGACGGAAGCCGTCAACCAAGGCGTCTACGCGGGCCGCTGGCCCGAGCCGCGCAAGGTGCGCGAGATGGCGCACCGGATATTCTGACCTTCAGTGGCTGAAGCACTGAAAACCACCGGTGCGGAGGAGGTCCGCTGGGACCTCGGCGACCTTTTCAGCTCGCCCGACGACCCCGCGATCGAGGCCGCGCTGGCCCGCGAGCTCGAGCGGGCGAAGTCGCTCGAGGCGCGATTCAAGGGCAAGGTCGCGACGCTCGACCCCAAAACGTTTGCCGCGATGATGCGCGAGCTGGCGGACCACGAAGAGTCGGCCGCCAAGCCCGAGGTCTACGCCTACATGCTCCACAGCCAGGACACGCAGGACCACGCCGCGGGCCGGCTGCTGGCTCGCGTCCGGGAAGCGGCCGCGGAGCGCGGCGTGCACCTGGTCTTCTTCCCGCTGGAGCTGGCGCAGATCACCGACGAGCAGGCTGCAAGCCTGTACGCCGACCCCGAAGCCGTCGCCTACCGCCACTTCGTCGAGCACGAGCGCAAGTTCCGTCCGCACCAGCTCTCGGAGCCGGAAGAGCGAGTCCTGACCGACTTCAGCCCGGTCGGCAACGGGGCCTGGGTGCGCCTGTTCGAGGAGCTGTGCGCCAGGATCCGGGTCGATCTCGGCGGCGAGCAGGTCCAGCTGGATGTGGCGCTGAACCTGCTCCGCGAGCCGGACCGGGAGGTGCGTCGCAAAGCGAGCGGCGCCATCACCGAGGCGTTGCGCGGCGACATCCGCACGCGCGGCTACATCTTCAACGTGATCCTGCAGGAGAAGGCGATCGACGACCGCGTCCGCCGCTTCCCCAGCTGGATCAGCTCGCGCAACCTCGCCAACGAGACGTCGGACGAGGCGGTGCAGGCGCTGGTCGATGCAGTCACGGGCCGCTACGACGTGTGCGTTCGCTATTACCGGGTGAAGCGCAAGCTCCTGAACGTCGGCGATCTCCACGAGTGGGACCGGTACGCGCCCATCAGCGAGACGACACGCGACCTGACGTGGGATGAGGCGAAAGACCTCGTCCTCGGCTCGTACAACCGGTTCTCACCGCGGGCCGGAAAGCTGGTCGAACAGTTCTTTGCGGACCGCTGGATCGACGCGCCGGTGGTGCCGGGCAAGGCGGGAGGCGCCTACTGCATGCCGGTCACTCCGCATCACCACCCGTACGTGCTGATGAATTTCACCGGCAAGCTGCGCGACGCGCTGACGCTGGCCCACGAGCTCGGGCACGGCCTGCATGACCGCCTGGCCTCGAACCAGAACGTGTTCGACTACCACCCGCCGCTCACGCTCGCCGAGACCGCGTCCGTGTTCGGAGAAGCCCTGACGTTCGACCGGATCATGGCCGAGGAAAAGGACCCCAAGGTCAGGCTGGCGATGCTGTGCAACCAGTGCGAGGACGCCTTCTCGACCGTCTTCCGCCAGGTGGCCTTCAACCGCTTCGAGGACGCCAGCCACAACAGCCGGCGCAGCGAAGGCGAGCTTTCGGTCGAGGAGCTCGGCGAAACCTTCCAGGAGAAGCTGCAGGCGATGTTCGGCGAAGCGCTCGTCCTGACCGACGACCACAAGGTTTGGTGGAGCTACGTCGGCCACTTCCTTCACACCCCTGGCTACGTCTACGCGTACGCGTTCGGCAACCTGCTGGCGCTGTCCGTCTACCACCGCTTCCTGGACGCCGGACCCTCATTCGTCGAGAAGTACCTCGACTTCCTGGCGGCGGGCGGCTCGACGAGGCCGGACGAGCTGGTCAAGGGGATTGGCATGGACATCACCGACCCGGGTTTCTGGGACGCGGGCCTGAAGATCCTCGACGGGATGGTCGCCGAGGTCGAGCGGTTGTCGGGCGGTCGATAAACTTAGCTCGAGACCAAGACTGACCAGCGGTTCCGCACTCACGTGCGAGGGAGTGACATGGCCGTCACCGAGACAGTTGCAACCACGGATCTCGAGTTCGCCCGGCAGCTCGGCCAGCAGTTGCGGGTGGACTCGATCCGCTGCAGCACCGCGGCCGGCTCCGGTCATCCGACCTCCTCGATGTCCGCGGCCGACCTCATCGCGGTCCTCATCGCGCGTTACCTGCAGTACGACTGGGCGAAACCGAAAGACCCGAACAACGACCACCTGATCTACTCGAAAGGCCACGCCTCGCCGCTCTGCTACGCGATGTTCAAGGCCGTCGGGGCGATCACCGACGCCGAGCTCATGACATTCCGCAAGTTCGGCTCTCGCCTCCAGGGCCACCCAACTCCGGCCCTTCCCTGGGTCGACGTCGCGACCGGGTCCCTCGGCCAGGGGCTGCCGATCGGCGTGGGCGTGGCGCTCGCCGGCCAGTACCTCGACAAGCTGCCCTTTCACGTCTGGGTCCTCTGCGGCGACTCCGAGCTGGCCGAGGGCTCGATCTGGGAGGCGCTGGACAAGGCCGGCCACTACCAGCTCTCCAACCTGACCGCGATCTGGGACATCAACCGCCTGGGCCAGCGTGGGGAGACGGAGCTGGGCTGGAACCTCGACGCCTACCGGCGGCGGGTCGAGTCCTTCGGCTGCTTCCCCATCGTCATCGACGGCCACGACCTTGGCGCCGTCGACCGAGCTCTCGGCGAGGCGCTCTCCAACACCGGCAAGCCGACCGTGATCATCGCCAGGACGGTCAAGGGAAAAGGATTCTCCGAGATCGAGAACAAGGACGGCTGGCATGGCAAGGCGCTGCCGCCCGACATGGCCGAGCGCGCGATCAAGGAGCTCGGGGGCATCCGCAACCTGAAGGTCAAGACCCAGAAGCCGGAGCGCGGCGCCGCGCCCAGGCGGCCCACCGCCGCCGAGCCCGTCCTGCCGACCTACAAGAAGGAGGACAAGGTCGCGACCCGGAAGGCGTACGGGGACACGCTGCTGGCTCTGGCCGCCATCCCCGAGGTCGTGGCGATGGACGGAGAGGTCTCCAACTCGACCCACGCCGACGAGTTCGCCAAGGCGCACCCCGAGCGGTTCTTCGAGGTGTGGATCTCGGAGCAGCAGCTGGTCGCCATCGCGGTCGGCATGAGCGTGCGCGGCTACAAGCCGTTCGCCTCGACCTTCGCCGCCTTCTTCAGCCGCGCCTACGACTTCATCCGCATGGCGGGCATCTCGCAGGCGAACATCCGGCTGACGGGATCGCACGCCGGGGTGGAGATCGGCCAGGACGGCCCGTCGCAGATGGCGCTCGAAGACCTGGCTTCCATGCGCGCCATCCACAGCTCGACTGTCCTCTACCCGTCCGACCCCAACCAGACGGCGAAGCTGACACGAATCATGGCCGACACCCCCGGCATTGTGTTCATGCGCACGACGCGTGGTGCGTATCCGACGCTGTACGGCGCAGGCGAGACGTTCAAGGTCGGCGGCTCCAAGGTGCTGCGTCAGAGCCCCAAGGACAGAGTCACGCTGATCGGCGCCGGGGTGACGCTGCACAACTGCCTCGCCGCGGCCGACGCGCTGGCGGCAAAGAAGATCCCTGTCCGCGTGATCGACCTCTATTCGGTCAAGCCGGTCGACGTGAAGACGCTGCGTGAGGCGGCGCGGGTGACCAAGGGGCGACTCGTGGTGGTGGAGGACCACTACCCCGAGGGCGGCATCGGCGCGGCGGTGCTGGAAGCGCTGGCAGGCGACCCTCCGATCCGCATGGCCCACCTCGCGGTGAGAGGCCTTCCCGAGTCCGGCAAGCCGGAGGAGCTCATGAACGCGGCGGGAATCTCCAGCCGCCATATCGTCGCCGCCGCGACCAAGCTTGCTCAGGCCAGATGATGGCGAGCGCGACCACGTCCAGGCCAAATCCGATCCAGGAGCTCCACGAGGTAGGGCAGTCGCTGTGGCTGGACAACATCCGCCGCCAGCTCATCACCTCGGGCGAGCTGGCGAGGCTGCGCGACGAAGGCCTGACCGGGGTCACCTCCAACCCGACGATCTTCGAGAAGGCGGTGGGCGGATCGACCGACTACGACGAGGCGATGGTCCAGCTGGTCCGGGAAAAGAAGAAGCCGGCCGACATGCTGTGGGACCTGATGGTCGAAGACGTCCAGGCTGCGGCCGATGTCTTCAGGCCGGTGTATGACCGCACCAAGGGCAAGGACGGCTTTGTCAGCATCGAGGTCGGACCGACGATCGCCAACAGCACACGGGCGACGATCAAGTTCGCCGAATATCTCCACGACCGCTGCGAACGGCCGAACGTGATGGTCAAGATCCCGGCGACCAGGGAAGGCTTGCCCGCCATCGAGGACCAGATCTCCAAGGGCAACAACATCAACATCACGCTGATCTTTGCCGTCGAGCGCTACGACGAGGTCGTGGAGGCCTACATCTCGGGTCTGGAGAAGCTGCACAAGGATGGTGGCGACCTGAGCAAGGTCGCGAGCGTGGCGAGCTTTTTTGTGAGCCGAGTCGACACCAAAGTAGACAAGCTGTTGGGCGAGAAGGTCAATGCGGTCTCGGACCCGAGGCAGAAGGAAACGCTGGAGCGCCTTCACGGCAAAGCTGCCATTGCCAACTCGAAGATGGCTTACGAGCACTACAAGATGCATTTCGCGGGCCCGCGCTGGGACAAGCTGCGGAAAGCCGGCGCGCGTACGCAGCGATGCCTTTGGGCAAGCACGTCGACGAAGGATCCCCGCTACCCCGACACGTACTACGTCGAGGAGCTCATCGGTCCCGAGACGGTAGACACGATTCCTCCGGCGACCCTGGCCGCCTTTCGCGAGCACGGCGAGGTGCGGCGGAGCCTGGATGAGAACGTCGATCTGGCACGGCGCCAGCTGAAGCAGCTGGCGGAGGTCGGTGTCGACCTCGGCCAGGTCACGAACGAGCTAGAGGTCGAGGGCGTCGCCGCCTTCACGAAGTCGTTCGAGAGCCTGCTCCAGACGCTCGCCAAGGCGGCCAGGGACATCCGCGCCGGCAAGGGCCCGCGCCAGTGGCACAGCCTGGGCGGGCTGCAGCCTGGGGTCGACGCCCAGCTGGCGAAGCTGCAGAAGGACGATGCGCCGCGTCGCCTGTGGGCGAAGGACTCGACGCTGTGGACGCCGGACCCGGCCAAGCGCCAGGAGATCCACGACCGGCTGGGCTGGCTCGACGTCGCGGACAAGATGCAGGAGAAGGCGGGAGAGCTGCGTGAGATGGCCACCGCGGGCCGCAAGCTCTCCGACGTGGTGCTTCTCGGGATGGGCGGCTCGAGCCTGTGCCCGGACGTGCTGCGCAACACCTTCGGCCCCACGGTCAAGGGACACCCCAAGCTCCACGTCCTCGACACCACCGACCCCGCGACGATCCTCGGCGTGCGCTCCAGGATCCGCCTTGCCAGCACGCTGTTCATCGTCGCTTCCAAGTCGGGCGAGACGACCGAGACCCTCTCGCACTTCGCGTACTTCTTCGACCAGACGAAAAAGAACGGCAAGCAGTTCGCCGCGATCACCGACCCCGGCACATCGCTCGAGAAGCTGGCCAAGGACAACGGCTTTCGCTGGGTGTTCTCCAATCCGCCCGACATCGGTGGCCGCTATTCGGCGCTCTCCTACTTCGGCCTCGTCCCTGGGGCGCTGATGGGCGTCAACATGCCCGAGCTGCTGGAGCGCGCGATCGAGATGGAGCACTCGTGCGCCGATTCCGTGCCGGTCGAGACCAACCCCGGCGTGTGGCTCGGCGCGGTGATGGGCCGGCTCGCGACGCAGGGCCGCAACAAGGTGACGCTGATCACCTCGCCGAGGGTCGCCACGTTCGGCTACTGGGTCGAGCAGCTCCTGGCCGAGAGCACGGGCAAGGAGGGCAAGGGGCTCGTGCCCATCGAGGGCGAGCCCGTCGGCAAGCCGGCCGTGTACGGCGACGACCGGCTGTTCGTCTACATCCGCATGGACACGGACCCGCCCCACCGCGCGGTCCGGGCGCTCGAGAAGTCCGGGCACCCGGTGATCACCCTGACGATGCGCGACAAGCTCGACCTCGGCGGCGAGTTCTTCCGCTGGGAGGTGGCGACAGCCATCGCGGGCGCGGTCCTCGGCATCGACGCCTTCGACCAGCCCAACGTCCAGGAGTCGAAGGACAACACGAAGAAGGTCCTGGGCACGTTCAAGAGCCGGGGCAAGCTGCCGGCCGCGGAATCGTTGCCCGCCGCGAAGTCCAAGGCCGCAATCGCGTCCCTGCTCGGGCGCGCCAAGCGTGGGGCGTACTTCGCCGTCATGGCCTACACCGCGCGCACCCCCCAGTCCCAGGCCGCCATCGCCGCGATCCGGACGGCGGTGCGCGACAAGACGAAGATCGCGACCACGGCGGGCTACGGCCCGCGTTTCCTGCACTCCACCGGCCAGCTCCACAAGGGTGGCCCGAAGACCGGGCTTTTCCTGCAGATCGTGCAGGACGACGCCAAGGACGTGCCCATCCCCGGTCAGCCGTTCAGCTTCTCGGTGCTGAAACAGGCACAATCGCTCGGGGACCTTCAGTCGCTGACGTCACGCCGGCTGCCGGTCGTGCGGGTGACGCTGGGACGCGAGCCGGCCGCGGGCTGGCGCGCGCTCGCCACCGCCGTCAGACAGGCAGTGCGCTGATGGAGATCGGGTTCGTGGGTCTCGGCCGCATGGGCGGCAACATGACGCTGCGCCTGCTCAAACGCGGGCATCGCGTCGTGGCATTCGACCTTTCCCAGGCCGCGGTGCAGGCGCACGCCGCGCAGGGTGCGGCCGGTGCGACCTCCTGGGATGACTTCGTCAAGAAGTTCGAAAGCAAGCCGCGAATCATGTGGATCATGGTCCCGGCCGGGGATCCGACCACCCAGGCGATCAACAAGCTGATCGAGCTGGGCGACCCGGGCGACATCATCGTCGATGGCGGCAACACCAACTGGAAGATCGCCCTCGACGACTGCAGCCGCATCAAGGCGAAGGGCATGCACTACATGGACGCCGGTACTTCCGGCGGAATCTGGGGCATGGAGTACGGCTACTGCCTCATGGTCGGCGGGGAGCAGCAGATCTACGACCACTGCCTGCCCCTTCTGAAAGACCTTGCGCCTGACGACGGCGGCCTCGTGCGCACCGGCCCCGAAGGATCGGGCCACTTCGTGAAGATGGTCCACAACGGTGTCGAGTACGGACTGATGCAGGCTTACGCCGAGGGCTTCCAGGTGATGAAGATGTCCAGGTCCTTCCCGGGCATGGACATGCGGGCCATCGCGGAGGCGTGGCGCACGGGCAGCGTCGTCCGCTCGTGGCTGCTCGACCTCGTGGCCCGCGGCCTGGCGCAGGACCCCGAGCTGGCCGGGATCAAGGGCTGGGTCGAAGACACGGGGGAGGGAAGGTGGACGGTGGAGGCGGCGATCGAGGAATCGGTACCGACCCCGGTCATCGCAGAGTCGCTCTTCGCCCGCTTCCGCAGCCGCATGGAGAACACCTTCGGGGACCGGATGCTGGCCATGATGCGGGCGCAGTTCGGCGGCCACGCGGTGGTGAAGGATGCTGCATCCGAGAAGTGAAGGTCGAGGAGGCCCCTAACCCGCTGGCCGAGGGCCTGCACGACTACCGGATCGCGGATCCGGCGGTCATGGTCATCTTCGGCGCGACCGGTGACCTGAGCGGTCGCAAGCTTCTTCCCGCGCTCTACAACCTGGCCAAGCAGCGCTCGCTGCCGGCGGGATTCGCGGTCGTCGGCGCGGCGATCGACCCGATGAGCGACGAGGCGTTTCGCAAGCACGCATCGGACACGATCCACCAGTTCTCCCGCACGCAGCCGATCGATGACCGGGTCCTCGAGGCGTTCCTGTCGTCCCTGGCCTACGTCAAAGTCGATTTCAGCAAGCTCGACGATTTCAAGGCGCTCGGGCAGAGGCTCCAGCAGCTCGACGACGCGAACCACATCCCCGGCAACCGCATCTTCTACTGCGCGACGCCGCCGCCGACCTACCAGACGATCGCCCTCCAGCTGCAGGCCGCCGGCCTCAACCAGGGATACGGGTTCCACCGGGTCGTGGTCGAGAAACCGTTCGGTTTCGACCTGCAGTCCGCCCGCGAGCTCACGCAGACGCTGCAGAAGGTCTTCTCCGAGGATTCCGTCTATCGCATCGACCACTACCTGGGCAAGGAGACGGTCCAGAACATCCTGGCGTTTCGTTTCGCGAACTCGATCTTCGAGCCCGTGTGGAACACCAACCTGATCGACTCGGTGCAGATCACGGTCGCGGAGGAGATCGGGATCGAAAACCGCGGCGCTTACTACGACCGCGCGGGCGCGCTCCGCGACATCATCCAGAACCACGGCCTGC
>VBHA01000053.1 GCA_005889495.1 Chloroflexota bacterium | reverse complement strand
GTCCTGTTCGAGATCGCGACCGACGGACCCGGCTTCACCGTCGACGAGCCGCCCGAGAAGCTTGGCAGCACCTTGAGCCTGCCGCCCTGGTTCCAGGTGCGGCGCGACCGCCTCGACGAGATCTTGCCGCCGATCGTCGTGCCGACCACCACGACGACGGGGGCTCACAGCTCCGTGGTCAGTAACCCTGGAGGGGAATGAGGGGATGAGCACCGCAGTCATCGCGCCAGTCAACCCTATGTCCGCGGAGGGCAAGGACACGGTCATGACCGTGATGCGCCGCGACCGCGAGAACTTCATACGCATGGTCTCCGACCCGAAGAACTGGAACGTCCAGACACGTTGCACGGAGTGGGAGACACGCGATCTCGTCGGTCACATGATCGACGTGATCGAGGGATATTTCGCCAACTGGGAAGAGGCAAAGAAAGGTGGCGCCCCGACCCCCGCGGGCCTGAACGTGATGGCCACGACCCTGAACGACCACGCCAAGGACTTTCGCAAGCTGCCACGCGAGGAAGCGCTGGCTCGCTTCAAGAAGGATGCGGAGAAGCTCGACAAGATGCTCGACGACCTGAAGCCCGAAGAGTGGACGGGCTTCATGGTCTCGCACCCCTACTCCGGTCCGGTGCCGGCCGGTTTTTACGGCACCTTTCAGATCATGGACTACGGCGTCCACCCCTACGACATCGAGTACGGGCTGGGCAACAAGCTCGCCACCATCGACGAGGCGACCGCGGGGCTGATCTTGCCCTTCGCGTTCATCTTCTGGCAGTACCAGGTCGACCAGAAAGAGGCGGCCGGGCAGGACTTCACCTATGGCATCCAGGTCGACGGCCCCTGGGGCGGCAAGTGGCGGATCACGGTCAAGGACGGCAAATGGACCCCGCAGCCTGAGACCGGCAGCTTCGATGGCTGCGACGCCCTGTTCAAGTTCGACAACGCAGCCGATCTGGTCCTGACATTCTTCGGCCGCTATCCCGGCGGATCGGCGAGCGGGGACCCGGCGGTGATCCACAAGGTGCGACACCTCCACTTCTCGATCTAGATCCGAAGCACTCTTTGGGCGGCGGACCTCGCGCCTGGGGTTCCGCCGCTTCTTCCTGTCGAGGAGATACTTCCCGACCGAGCCTCGCTGATCGCGGCCACGATGGGTCCGGAAGGAGACCTGGTCGCGCCCCGCTTCGAGCGTGGCTGCCGGTGCTTCGCGGTCGTCGTGGACGGCGCCATCGCCGGCTATGGATGGCTTTCGACCGGCCCGGAGTGGATCGGCGAGCTCCAGCTCGAGATCAGGCCCCGGCCGGGCGAGGCCTACGTCTGGAACTGCGTGACCCTTGCGGAGCACCGCCGCAAGGGCATCTTCCGGTCGCTGCTCGCCGGCATCTCGGCCCACGCGCGCGATTCGGGCTTGAGACGGCTGTGGATCGGCAGCGTCGCCATCCCGGCGGAGAAGGCGGTCGGTCCGTCAGGTTTTGAACCCGCGCTCCGATTCACGACCTTCACCGTCGCCGGCTGGCATGGCCTGAGGGTCAGGCCCTCGTCGAATCGCTCTCGCGCGGAAGACGCCCTCGCGGCGGTGAGGATTGAGGCGGGGGTGCACCTCTGGCGGTCGCGCCCCCGCCGCCATTAGCTACCCGTCGCCACCCTCACCGTCCTGACCGTCTCCGCCACGGCCCTGGTTCTCATACGTGTAGAGCGCGTTGTTGATCATCGTGTTGTCGATCAGGACCGTCTGAGTTCCGAAGAAGTAACCCGCGTCGGCGACGAGCTGGATGCCCGTCACGACATCCGAGCCGTACTTCAGGTCGGCGGTTGCGAACGTGTCGTAGAAAAAGCCTCCCGGCAGCTGGCTGGTATCGACGAAGCTCACGGGCGTCGCGAGGTTGCCTGTGTTCTGCCAGACGTCCTGCGGGCACCCGGTGTAGTTCGGCGGCGGCCCGATGTAGACGAACGCGTTCTTGCCGTCGACGTTGATCTGGAATCGCGGCGATCCCTGGCCGCAAGTCGCGGCTGTGAACTCGTAGTCCGTGCTCAGGTTCTGGATCTGGCCGAACGTCATGCCGGCCGGAATCTTGAAGTCGATGCCGCCGAAACCGGAACCCACGGACCGCAGCTGGATCGCGGTATGGGAGTGGTTGCCGGGATGGACGCGGGTCGCGTCCCCGAACAGCGTGTACCTCCCCGCGGCCAGCACGGGGCTGGCGCTGACCAGCAGCCCGGCGGTGACGCCCGCGACGATGCCCAGGATTTTTCTCATTTCTCCACCCCCATGTTCAGGACCAGCCGCTCATCGCATTAAAGCGCCTGCAAATGGGCGCTGTCAACCGAGCTGTTAAGAGATCAGAGAGCCGCCAGGTAGGTCCGCAGGAGATCATCGGCCGGGTACCTGCCGGCCAGCTCGGCCGCCGCGCGCCGGAGCTCCGGCTCGCCGACGCCGAATGACGCGATGTGCTGCGGCAGGTCCAGCGACGCGATCAGGCCCTGCACGCAGTCGGCCGCGTCGCCGCCCATCACTTCGGACAGGATCGCGACGCGCCCGGGCATCTTCGGGGCCAGAAATCGGATCACGTGCGGCAGGAGCAGGCACGAGGTCACGCCGTGCGGGATCCCGTGCCGGGCGCCGATCTGCTTGCCCATGGTGTGGCTCAATCCCGCGGCGGACGCCCCGGGAAGGGTGAAGGAGAACCACGCCGCGACCTGGTTTTCGGTGCGCACGGCGGTGTCGCCCGGAGCTGCCCTGGCTCGCGGCAGCGAGTCGAACAGACGCCGGATCGCCTCCAGCGCCATGACGTCGTTGAAAGGGTGGTCGCCCTCCGCGAGGAAACCCTCGACGGCATGGTCCAGGGCGCGGATGCCGGTCGACAGCCAGAGCTCCAGAGGGGTCATCATCGCGAGCTCGGCGTCGTACATCACCGCGTCGACCAGCAGCCGCGGATCCCGCATCCCGGCCTTGTCGCCGTCAGCGTTCGTGTACCCGGCACCCGCCGCGAGCTCGGCGGCGGACAGGGTCGTGGGCACAGCGATGTGGGGGAGGGCACGCCCGCCGGCGTCGGCGCGACGAACGGAGATGATCTTGGCCGCGTCGATCGCGCTGCCACCGCCGAAGCTGACGATGCCGCCGGCGCCCGCGGCCTGCTCGACTCCAGTGTCGACCTGGGCCATCGGGGCGTGCTGGCCGATCACGATGGTGGCCACCGGGGCTACGGGCAGCCGCCCGGTCTCGGCCAGCAACGAGCGCGTGGTCACGAGCGCGAATCGTGTCGCCTCCAGCCGCTCGAGCTCGGCCGGGAGCCGGTCGACAGAGCCCGCGCCCCAGTGGATGACGCGCGGGTTCGAGTATGTGAAGGCCGGCATCAGGCTCTGGTCATACTAGGCCGCGATGTCGATCGCCCACGGCCAGCGGATCGTCCAGGCAGGCGAGGACCTCGACTCCGCGCGCGCGGCCATGATCCTGCTGCACGGACGCGGCGCCACCGCCGAGGACATCATGACCATCGCGTCAGAGGTCCTTCGTCCGGGCTGGGCTTACCTCGCTCCCCAGGCGGCCGGGAACACGTGGTATCCGAACCCGTTCACCGCCCCGCTGGAGAGCAACGAGCCTTACCTGGGCGCCGCGCTCGATACCGTCTCCAGGCTGGTGGGGCGGGTCGAGGCGCGCGTGCCGGCGCAGCGGATCGTGCTGCTCGGCTTCTCCCAGGGCGCCTGCCTGACCCTCGAGTGGGCCGCCCGGAACGCTCGCCGGTTTGGCGCCGTGGTCGGCTTGAGCGGCGGCCTCATCGGACCCGATGCCACGCCTCGCGACTACCCGGGGACGTTCGACCACACACCGGTGTTTCTCGGCTGCAGCGATGTCGACCCGCATATTCCCATGTCGCGTGTCGTCGAGACGGGAAAGGTCGTCGAGGGCATGGGCGCCAAGGTCACGGTCCAGTTCTATCCCGGGATGGGGCACCTGGTCGGTCCGGAGGAGCTGGCGGCGATCCTCGACCTGACGAAGGAGATCTAAGTCTTCTTCTCCGCTTCCTCGCCTTCCTCTCCGTGCTCGACGATGTCGCCTTCCTTGAACAGCACCGACTGGAGCACGGCGCGCCACTTCGGCTTGCGCCGGGAGAGGAACTCGAGCGCCATGGCGAAGTGCTTGAACTCCTCCTCCTGGGCGTCTTCCATGATCGCCCGCGCCCCCGGGTCGCGCTCCAACGACATGCGCTGCTCGTACCACCCGATGGCCTCCGCCTCCTCCTGGAGGGAGGCGGCCATGCGCGCGAAAGTGCGGATCTCCTGGCTCAAATCACCGGCCGGTTCGTGATACTGGTCAGTCGGCATAGCAAGGAACAGCGTAGAGGAGGCTCATAAGCAGCAGTGACACTCGAAAGCATCGTCGTCACCATCGTCGTGGGCCTGGTGGCCGGATTCCTGGCGGGCCTTGTGGTGATGGGTCGCGGCCGTGGCTGGTTCTGGAACCTCATCATCGGCATCCTCGGCGCGATCCTCGGCCGCTGGCTGGCCGGCTTGCTCCACATCTCGATCAACCTGGGCGCGGACCTGTTGAACCAGGTCGTCATCGCCTTCGTCGGAGCGGTGATCCTGCTGTTGATCTGGAGACTTCTGTTCCGGCGGGGCAGGAAATAGGCCTGGCCGCGACCGTCTTCTAGTCCACTGGATGGACTACGGCCAGCCAGTCCGCTTCGGAGTCTTCGTCACCCCGGAAGCCACCGAGCGGCCCCTGGAGCTGGCGGCGATCCTCGACCTGACGAAGGAGATCTAAGTCTTCTTCTCCGCTTCCTCGCCTTCCTCGCCGTGCTCGACGATGTCGCCTTCCTTGAACAGCACCGACTGGAGCACGGCGCGCCACTTCGGCTTGCGCCGGGAGAGGAACTCGAGCGCCATGGCGAAGTGCTTGAACTCCTCCTCCTGGGCGTCTTCCATGATCGCCCGCGCCCCCGGGTCGCGCTCCAACGACATGCGCTGCTCGTACCACCCGATGGCCTCCGCCTCCTCCTGGAGGGAGGCGGCCATGCGCGCGAAAGTGCGGATCTCCTGGCTCAAATCACCGGCCGGTTCGTGATACTGGTCAGTCGGCATAGCAAGGAACAGCGTAGAGGAGGCTCATAAGCAGCAGTGACACTCGAAAGCATCGTCGTCACCATCGTCGTGGGCCTGGTGGCCGGATTCCTGGCGGGCCTTGTGGTGATGGGTCGCGGCCGTGGCTGGTTCTGGAACCTCATCATCGGCATCCTCGGCGCGATCCTCGGCCGCTGGCTGGCCGGCTTGCTCCACATCTCGATCAACCTGGGCGCGGACCTGTTGAACCAGGTCGTCATCGCCTTCGTCGGAGCGGTGATCCTGCTGTTGATCTGGAGACTTCTGTTCCGGCGGGGCAGGAAATAGGCCTGGCCGCGACCGTCTTCTAGTCCACTGGATGGACTACGGCCAGCCAGTCCGCTTCGGAGTCTTCGTCACCCCGGAAGCCACCGAGCGGCCCCTGAAGCTGGCGGCGATCGCGGACGAGCTCGGTTTCGACGTCGCCGGCGTGCAGGACCATCCGTACCAGCGCCGCTTCTACGACACCTGGACGCTGCTCACCGCCATGGCGATGAGGACGGAGAGGATCACGGTCTTTCCCGACGTCGCGAACGTGCCGCTCCGTCCCCCCGCGATGCTCGCCAAAGCCGCCGCGACGCTCGACATCCTGAGCGGCGGCCGGCTCGAGCTGGGCCTGGGGGCCGGCGGTTTCTGGGACGGGATCAAGGCGTACAACGGACCGGCGCGGACGGCGGCCGAGTCGGTGTCGGCGCTCGAGGAGGCGATCCAGGTGATGCGCCTCCTGTGGAGCGGGCAGCACGGGATCAGGTTCGAAGGCAAGTTCTATCAGCTCATGGGCGCGCACTCGGGACCGGTGCCCGCGCACCCGGTCGGGATCTGGCTCGGCGCCTACCGGCCGAGGATGCTGTCGCTGGTCGGGCGCCTGGCCGACGGGTGGGTGCCGTCCTACGGCTATCTCAAGGAACCGGAGCTGCTCGAGGCCGGCAGGCGGATCGACGAGGCGGCGCTCGCCGCCGGACGTGACCCTCGGGCCGTCCGCCGAGTCCTGAACGCCGGCTACATGGACGCCGAGCAGCTCGTCGCCCTAGTCACGGAATATGGCATCGACACGTTTCTGGTCACCGACGACCCCGACGAGATGCGCACGTTCATGTCGGAGGTGGCGCCCAGGGTCCGCGAGGAAGTTGAAGCACGACGATCTCGTCGACCTGATTAGGGACGGCGTGGCCGGAGAGCGGGGAGGCAGGTGGGCCGACCTCGGTGCGGGGGAGGGTGCCTTCACCCGGGCATTGGCCGACCTGCTCGGCCCGGAGGCGAGCATCGTCGCGGTGGATCGTGACGCAAGCGCCCTCCGAGGGCTTGGGGGCAACATCGAAACCCGCGTCGCGGACTTCACCCGTCCTCTCGACCTCCACGACCTGGACGGGGTGCTGATGGCCAACTCGCTGCACTTCGTGCGCGACAAGCAGCCGGTCCTGGAATCCGTGCGCAGGATGATCACGCCAGGCGGACGCCTGATCGTCGTCGAATACGGCGCCGACCGTGGCAACCCATGGGTGCCGTATCCATTCGTCTACGCACGATGGGAGAAGATCGCGGCTCAGGCGGGCTTCCGGAAGACGAGGCTCCTGAAGACCGTCCCGAGCCGCTGGCTGGGGAGCATGTATTCGGCCGTGAGTGAGACCTAGAAGACCTGGCTCTGTCTCTCCGCCTGCTGCGGCTGGCGTCCGCGGTGGCGGCGCATCCAGCGCCGGATCATCACGCTCCTGCGGTCATCGCCTCCGCGTCCGCCCCCGCCGGGGTTGAAGCGCTTGGTCACGCCGTCGAGCTTCGCGCCCCAGGTGACGTACTTCTTGAAGCGCTCCTCCGCCTCCTGGGCGACGCCGATGCGCTGCTCCCTCGTCTCCTCGCGGAAGCGGGCGATGCGGCCGGCCGCCGCGCCTTCCTTCTCTTCCGGCGTGGTCCCGAGCTTGAGGTCGGGCAGCGAGCCGATGACCACGATCTGGTCGTCCTCGACGGCGACCTCCACCCCCGTGAACCAGCCGTCCGGGAGCCTTCCGGCAAACCAACCTTTGATCGAACCGAGTTCCTTTTCATCCATGCATTACATAATTACACTGTAATAAATGAGAAGTCAAGAGGGCTGGATGAAAAGCTCCTCTCCATTCATGTTCATGGCGATTGAAAAAAGTCTCCTCCCCATTTATGGGGAGGTGGCCCGAAGGGCCGGAGGGGCTGATCCGCACTACCGAGGGCGGTGCTGCCCCAATGACCTCACGTAAGCTCACCTGCGCATGGGCATGATGCCGCCGGGCTCGCACGGGCCCGTGATCTGGTGGGGAGGCTGGGGAGGACGCCGGCGCAAGCCCGAGGAGGGCGCAGCCAACAGCGGCCTGACCGGCGACCCGACGCTCGAGCCGCCCCAACAGCCGGAGGGGCCGAAGGACCTCCGCGGACGCTGGGAGAGCCTCAAGCAGTCGGTCACCGGGACCACCGCGGCGCTGCCCCAGGTCCTGCGCCTCGTGTGGGAGGCGAGCCACCCGATCACCATCGGTCTGTTCGTCACCACCGCGATCGCCGGTGTCATTCCGACCATCTCGGTCGGCATCACGCTGATGCTCACCAACGCGGTCGTCGCCGGGATCAAGATCAACTCGTTCCACCTCGCCGACCACGTCAGGTTCTCCGACCTCGGCGTGCCCTGGCTCCCGGGGCCCACGTTCTCGTCGGTCGGCATGATCGTCTTCCTCGCGGTGCTGCAGCTCATCGTCTTCGCGGTGAGCGCGCTCCTGAACACATTGCGCAACATCACGCAGCAGCTGCTCCAGAACTCGGTCTCGATGCGCATCCAGCTGATGGTCATGGAGAAGGCCGCGTCGCTCGACCTCCAGTTCTACGAAGACCCGGCCTCGTACGACCTCTTGCGGCGGGCCCAGAACGACTCAGTCAACCGGCCTGTGCTGATGATCGCGACCGCGTTCGGCCTCCTCCAGACGATCCTCACCCTGGTCACGATGATCGTGCTCCTGTTCGGGGTGAGCTGGATCCTGGCCGCCGTCGTGCTGGTCTCGCCGATTCCCGCCTTCATCGCCGACACGCGATACGGCTGGCGCGGCTACAACATCGCCCGTTGGGGCTCGCGCCTGCTGCGCCGGATGACTTACATGGTCAACCTCGTCACGACCGACTCCTTCGCGAAAGAGGTCAGGCTGTTCGGCCTCGGCCAGTACTTCATCTACATCGCGTTGCAGGCGATCGCGGGGCGGCTCTCCCTCGGGCACCTGACCGCGTACACGCAGGCGGCCGTGCAGGTGCAGAACTCGATCCAGAGCCTTCTCAGCGGTTTCTCCGGGATGTACGAGCACAACCTCTACCTGAACAACCTGGTCGAGCTCATGGCCAAGCAGCCGTCGATGCCGGTCGCGGCCGATCCCGTGGCGGTGCCTCAGCCGCTGCGCGGCGAGATCCGGTTCGAGAACGTGAGCTTCGTCTATCCCGGCTCCGAGAACCAGGCGCTGACGGACCTCTCGTTCACGATCAAGGCGGGGGAGACGCTTGCTGTCGTGGGCCGAAACGGGGCGGGCAAGACCACGCTGTTCAAGCTCATCTGCCGCCTCTATGACCCCAGCGGCGGACGCATCCTGGTCGACGGCATCGACATCCGGGACTTCGAGCCTGCCGACCTGCGCCGGCAGATCGGGGCGATGTTCCAGGACTATGTCGACTACCAGGCGACCGCGAGCGAGAACATCGGGCTGGGCAACGTCCCGGAGATAGCCGACAGGGATGCGGTGGTGAGCGCGAGCAAGCAGGCGGGATCCGACGAGCTGATCTCCAAGCTGCCCGCGGGATACGACACGGCGCTGGGCAAATGGTTCGACGCCGGTGTGAACCTGTCCGGCGGGGAATGGCAGAAGGTCGCGCTGGCCCGTGCGTTCATGCGCGAGGACGCGAGGATCCTCCTGCTCGACGAGCCGACCTCCGCGCTGGACGCGCAGGCCGAGTACGACCTCTTCGAGCGGCTCCGCTCGCTGACCCAAGGGCGCACGGCCGTCTACATATCGCACCGCTTCTCGACCGTCCGGCGCGCTGACCGGATCATCTTCCTCGAGCACGGCCGGCTGGTCGAGGAAGGCACGCACGAAGAGCTGATGCGTTTGGGTGGCCGCTATGCGAGGCTCTTCCGCATGCAGGCCGCCGCGTACACGGGCGAAGACATCGAAGAGCTTGTCGGGGACGTCGGCTAACACGGAGCACGGTCTTCCCCATTCATGGGGAAGTGCCCCGCGAAGCGGGGCGATGGGGCTCTTGCTCGGGGTCCTGACGTTCGCCGTCTACATGGTCGGCTCCAACCGTTCTTTCGGCTACGACGCCGCGGCCACCTTCGCCAACTTCATCGCCACGCCATCGCTGCTGGACGCATTCGCGTTCCGATCCGTCATCCCCACGATCCCGGTCACCCAGGTCGCGACCAACGACCACGTCCTTCTGTCGCTGGCGAGCCACGTGATCTTCTCCCTCACGGGCTCCCGGAGCGAGGTGGTCTATCGCCTCCTCCCGGGACTTGCCGCGGGCGCGACCGTGGGCCTCTCGACGGCGGTTCTGACCAGGCGGTTCGGGCTCATCGCCGGGCTCTGCGCCGGCCTGTTCATCGCCACCGACCCTCTGTTCGTGGACAACAGCCGCGACCTGCGCGGCTACAGCCTGGCCGCGCTGGGCTCGGTGGTGGGGACGCTGACACTGGCCCTCCCCATTCATGGAGGGGCAGGCCCGAAGGGGAATGGCCGGAGGGGAATGGCCGGAGGGGCGGGGGCCGGGTGGTCCCGGTGGCACCTGGTCGCCTACGCCATCGTGATGGGTCTGGCGATGGCCGCCCAGCTGTTCGCCGGCGTGGTCCTGGTCTGCCACGTCGCGTGGATCGCCACACGCCGGTCCCGGTCAGACCTCCTGAGGCCCGTGCCGGCCTGGGCCGGCGCGGCGGCGATCGGGATCGCGGCCAACGCGACGATCTACTTCGAGGAGCTGACCCGGCACGGCCTGCCGCCGCCGCTCTTCAATCCCACATTTCCGCGCGACCTCGCCCTGTTCCTTGTCGGCGCGCCGGTCCTGCTCCCGGTCGCCCTCTGGGTCGCCGTCCTGGGTCTCGGCCTGTGGACGCAGTGGCGCCGGCCCTGGCTCTGGACCACGCTCGCGGTGGTTTCGGCAGCAGTGGTCGTCCTGTGGCTTGGCCTGCGCCCGGCGTTCCTGTACCCCCGCTTTTTCGTGTTCCTGGTCCCGGCCATCGCCTACCTGATGGCGGCCGCGATTGCACGGTGGTGGGTGCTGGGTCCGGTGGTCGTGGTGGGCGCGGTGGCGGCGGTGATCGGGCAGGCGCCGACGTATGTCGAAGACCCCCTGGCCCTGCCGCAGGCCGCCGCCGCCGTCGAGCAGGTCCATCGCTCCGGGCAGACCGCGTGCGTCGTCCACAGCGACGAACAGGTGCTGTCCGCCTACACCAGCAACTTCGACGTGGTGACGAACGCCGACCAGCTGGAGCACTGCGACGTCGTGGTGGTGGTCAGCTGGGGCGTCGACCTCGGGCTGCGCGACGAGGCTGCGCGGCGGTTCCCGGGCTTGACGACGCTGCCGGCTTATTACCCGGCGGTGGTGCTACGTCGTTAGTGGGTCGCGCTGCAGGCGTGGATGCCGTTGGGCGTCAGCTGGAGGACCCGGACGGCCCTGCCGCGCATTCGGTCGCAGCGCCAGCAGAACACGACCGCGTCGATCCCCCCGGGCAGGACCCCCTTCAGCAGCACCTCTCGCTCCTTCTGGTGAAAGAGCCAGCAGATCATGAAGTGCATCAAGCCGGAAGAATGTATCCGGATTCCGCCGACAAAGCACAGGACAGCCGGTAAAGAAATGGTGAAACGGGCTCAGGAGGCCGGAATCCGGTCGATCTTGGCGGCGAGGACGAAGTCGTTCTGGGTGAGACCGCCGGCCGCGTGGGTCCAGAGGTCGACCCGCAACGAGCCGTAGGCGAGGCGCAGGTCGGGGTGATGGCCCTCCGCCTCGGCGATGGCCGCGATCCGGTCCACCAGCTCCACGCCGGGCATGAAGCCTTTGAACTTGAAGGTCCTGGTCAGCTGCAGGTGCCCTTCCGACTCGACGACGCTCCACCCGGGAAGCTCCTGGAGGAGGCGGTCGATCTCGGCTTTCGACAGGGTCGGGGTCTCGGGCGTGCAGACCGTGCAGTGCTGCTCGGCAAGGGACGTGGCCACGACCTCGATCCTAGGACCCTGAGGGCAGCCGCGCCGCCATGACCGTGTCGATGAGTTTGGCTTCCGGCCGGTAAAATGAGCGCTCCCATGGGCGGCTAGCTCAGTGGGAGAGCGCTTGCCTCACACGCAAGAGGTCGTTGGTTCAAACCCAACGCCGCCCACCAATAGCGGCCCCGTCGTCTAGTGGCCTAGGACGCAGCCCTCTCAAGGCTGAGATCGCGGGTTCGAATCCCGCCGGGGCTACCAACGTGCATCCCTGCAAATGCAGCCATTTGCACCCTTCGCACCCGCGCCGGCCCGGGCATGTGCCACCACATTGCCGCACCTCCTGCGCGCTGCCTGCCGAGCCCTTAGATTGACCGGGTGATCAAGACCGCCTTCACGGAGCTGCTCGGCATCCAGCACCCGGTCGCCCTCGCCGGCATGAGCGGCGCCACGTCGCCTGACCTGGTGGCCGCGGTCAGCAACGCCGGCGGCCTCGGGATCAGCGGCGTATCGGACGTCGAAGGCGACAAGATGCCTGCCCACATCGCAACGATTCGCGACAGGACGCAGCATCCATTCGGGCTGAACCTCCTGCTCCACGGAGCCGACGACGACCAGATGCGAGCCGTGCTCGAGGGGCAACCCGCGGTCCTTTCCACCGCCTGGCCGCGGGACGACCAGGACCTGGCCGACATCTTTGGCCGCGCCCACGAACGCGGCCTGAAGGTGATGCACATGGTCCCGACCGCCGCCGATGCGTCCAGGGCAGCCGGCGCAGGCGCGGACATCATCGTCGCCCAGGGCACCGACGGCGGCGGCCACATCGGGCTGGTGGGCACCGTCGTGGTCGTGCCGGCGGTCGTGCGCGAGGTCGCCCCCGTGCCGGTGCTCGCAGCGGGAGGAATCGCCGACGGCCGCGGCCTCGCCGCGATGCTTGCCCTCGGCGCTGCCGGCGTGCTCGTCGGCACGAGATTCCTCGCGACCACCGAATCGCCGCTCCACGAGGCATTCAAAAAGCTGATCGTCGACAGCGACGGGACCGACACCATCGTCACGGACATCGCCGACATCCTCCTCGGCGTCGAGTGGCCCGGCGCCCTGGAGCGTGTGGCGCGCAACCGCCTCGTCGAGCGCTGGCTCGGCCGGACCAACGAGTTGCGCCGGCGCAGGGAAGACGTGCTGCCGGCGATGCGCCAGGCGAGACGGAGCGGCGACCCCGACGAGGCGATCCTCTACTGGGGGCAGACGGCGGCGTTGATCGACGAGGTGGTGCCCGCGGGCCAGGTCATCGCTCGGATGGTGAGCGAGGCGGAGACGATCCTGCACGAGTCGCTCCCGAGACTGGTCGTCAGATGACCGTGCGAAACGCGCTGAGGCATGTTTGAGCGACCTACATCAAGCACCGGGCGAGGAGGCCTTGACAGCAGATCGTCGGCGGTCGATAGTCGAAGCGGAGGTGGGAGCATGGAACGCACGCTGTTTGACCGGCTCGGTGGCATGGATGCGATCACCGCGGTGGTCCAGGCCTTCCGCGACCGCGTGGCGAAGGACGACCGGATCAACCTGAAGTTCGCAAGGACGGACCTCGCCCGGCTCACCAAGATGCTGCTCGACCAGGTCTGCGAAGCCACGGGTGGACCGTGCCAGTACCGCGGCCGCAGCATGAAGGAGGCGCATGCCGGCATGGGCGTGACGACCGGCGAGTTCGACGCCCTCGTCGAGGACCTGGTCATGACTCTGAAACAGTTCAACGTCCCCAAGGGCGAGCAGGACGAGCTCCTCGGGCTGCTCGGGCCGATGAAATCCGAGATCGTCGAGGTGCGCTCCCACGAGGTTGGAACCGCGCTGCCCGACGGCTTCCAGGCCGCACCGGCCCTCCCGGGCTAGCGAAGAGCGGCCGGCGCGCACGACGTTGCGCGCGCGCCGGCCTGAGTAGCGGAAACCTTCTACGCGTAGCAGGCGTCAGGCAGGGTTCCATGGACGTTGAGCTGTCCATTGCCGGACACGACGTCTGAGAAGTCGCTGGTGAACATGCCGCCGAGCGCCGAGATCGAACCGGACGCGCTCGCGTTCACGTACTGGTTGGTGCTGTTCCCGTCCTCGTTGTAGTTGAGGCATCGGAACGTGAAGCTGTCCTTGTAGTTGTTGATGGCACTGGTCGCGGTCCATGTCACGTCGACCGTGAGCGGGAGCGTGAGGCCGCCCTCGCCGCCGCCGTAGACCCCGCCCTTGCCGCCGCCGACCGGCGACGCGTACCCGTCGCATATCTCAGCCGACGTGAGGGTCGTGTGCAGAGAGGTGCTGCTGAGGTCGCGGCTGACCACGAAGTCGCCATCCGGGATCGTGAAGCAGCCGAACCCTCCGTTGCCCGACGCGTCGAACTCGGTGACATACACGATCGTGCTGTGGTTGACGGTGCGTGCGCCGCCTGGATGAGTAGGCTTGAATGAGTTCAGGCCCTGGTTGACGGAGACACTCCACGACGGGCCGCCGGGTCCTCCCTTGCCGCCCATCCCGAAGAACGCATCGGCGCTCCGGTTGGTGAAGGAGTAGTTGCCGGGTCCCAGCCCGCCGCCGGCGGCGACGGCACCGACCGCCAGCGCCATCGATCCGGTTATGAAAACGGAAAAGGCAAGTATCAATCGCCGCAGAAACATTGCTTCGAACTCCAGTGCTGAGACGTTATGCCCCCTGTTGAGCGCGAGCTGGCACAGCTCAGAAGCGCCGGCGACCACCTCCCTGCACAGATTCCTGTCTCGATAAACGGGCGGGCGGCCAGGAGGTTACCTGGGGTATCCTGTGCGACCTTGCGCCGCCAGGGAAGGCCCGTAACGCGTCCAGAGCTCAGTGCGTTTCCAGCTCCGTGAGGATCGGGGTAGTCGTCCTCCTGTCGCTTCTGGCCGTCGCGGGCTGCACCGCGAACGGACCGCTCGCACCCAACTCCAGCCCCGCCGCCACCAGGCTCGGCTCGCCCTCGCCCAGCCCGAGCCCCAGCGCCGAGGAGACGCCTTCTCCGACCCCGCCGCCCTCGCCCACGGTCCAGCCGACTCCGGTAAGCGTGCCGTCGTGGGCCGCCCTCCACGCCAGCTGCGCCGGGCAACCGGCCGCGCAGGAGGCGGTGCTTCAGCTACAGGGCGCCACCAACGCGGTGCTCGCCGACGTCTCCAACCCGAAGGCACCTCGCACGCTGTGCGGGATCAGCGGCGGCGCTTTTCAACCCCAGCTCGTGACCCAGACGATGATCTCCTGGCACGCGACGCAGGGCTCGCCCACCGCCGGGGGGACGAGCGTGATCGCGGTGCTGGACCTGTTCACCGGCACTTCCACCATCGCCGCCAGCTGGTCGGGCGGCAGCTTCATGGACGGCCTTCACGCCTGGAGCCCGGACCGCGGCTTTCTCGCCTACATCGCGTCCGACGCAGGTGGGGTGGCGCTGCACCTCCTGAGCGGCGGCGGCGACCGCGTGGTGGCCACCCTGGGCCCCGTTCCGGGCCGGGGCTCCAACCCGAACGAGGACGACACCTACCTCGCCTTCTCGCCCGACGGCGCCTACTTCGCCCTCGTCCAGACCTTCGCCAGCTCGGGCGACCAGCTCCAGGTACGGCGCACGATCGACGGCAGCCTGGCCTTCAGCCTCTCCAAAGGGACCATGGCCACCTGGGGCAGCGCCGGCAGCCGGCTCTACTACCGTCTGCCCAGCTCGAGCATCGTCCAGGTCTGGGACTCGGCGGCCGGGGTCTCCCAGGCGATCCCCCAGCAGCTGGCCTGGATCCGGCCGCGGTCAGACCCGGGCGATGACAACATCGCCTTCACGGTGCGCGACAAGGCGGGGACCCCGCACGTCTGGCTCTACGGCCACGGCGGCCACTCCGGCGGGCAGCTGCCCAACGTGAGGTCTTCGCCCGCGTGGCTCAACTCCACGACCTTCTTCTATGTCGAGGAGACCGTCTGCTCGACCAACTGCGCGCTTGGGCCGGCCTGGGGACCGGACGGCAAGACGTTCACGTTCGACCTGGCTCAGCAGACGGAGACCGCGTCGAAGATCAACCAGGTCTACGGGGTCTGGCCGAGGGCAGGGCAACTGTGACAACTCGAACTCCGGTGGTGGGATCATGACGCCGACCGACATGGACCAGATCACGACTCCAGCCCCACCCGCCGACCTGCCACGCCCTGAGGCTTACTCGCCGCCGCCGGCGCCGAGGGCTCCCCGGCCGACCTTCTCATGGGCGCCGATGCTCCAGATGCGGCAGCGGCGATGGTGGACCATCGCCCTCGCGGCCACCCTTGTGGTCACGGCCGGCGGCGTCGGCATCCTGTACGTGGACGACACCGCCAACCAGGCGGCGGTCAGGTCGCTGACGCTCCAGAACGAGTCGCTGGACGGGCGGAACCAGATCCTCAAGGACCAGGTGAAGACGACGCAGGACAACCTGACGGCCACGCTGGGGCAGCTGGCGCAGGCCAAAGCCGACCTCGAGCATCCCAACCTCGTGCTGTGGACGCTTCCGCAGCAGATCAAAGGCCCGACCCAGTGGCTGGAGGGTGGGATCCCCGACACCTTCACCTATCACCTGCACGTCAGCTCGACCGGGCCGATGTCGGTCAGCATCCTGACGTTCGACAACTACGCCAAGGCGGTCGGATGCATGAACGCGGGCGTCGGCAGCGCGTACTACTGCATGAACTACTCGGGCGCGGTCATCGCCTGGATCAACAAGTCCCAGATCGACTACGACTTTCACCTCGCGGAGGGCTGCGCAGGCTATCTCGCGGTGTTCACGTCGACCTCGAACATCACGGTCAAGCCCAACATCAGCGTCACGTACAACCCGGCGAGCAAGCTGACCGGGGTCTGCGCCTCCTAGGCGGCTGTCTCGACCAACCCGGATAGTCGCGACTAACCGGGTCTTTCGGCCTCAAACCACACGGATAGTCGCGACTAACCGGGGGTGAGCTGGGCAAGTTAGGCTATCCTATCTTTAATGGTAGGTACACCCACACTCGAGCGGCGGAGCGCCTTCACTCGCTCCCAGCAGGATTACCTCAAGGCGCTCTACCTCCTGCGCGGCGAGGAGCGACCCGTCCCGACCCGCGAGCTGGCGCAGCGCCTTGGCATCTCCTCGCCCAGCGTCAGCGAGATGGTGACCCGCCTGACGGCGCAGGGCCTGGTCGAGCACGACCGCTACCGGGGCCAGCAGCTGACCCGGGAAGGCCGGAGGGTCGCCCTCGAGCTCGTGCGGCACCACCGCCTGCTCGAGATGTTCCTGGTCCAGGTCCTGGGCTACTCCTGGGACGAGGTCCACGATGAGGCGGAGCGCCTGGAGCACGTGATCTCGGAGCGCATGGAGCAGCGAATCTTCGAGCTCCTGGGGCGGCCCGAGCTGGATCCCCACGGCCACGTGATCCCCACCCTCGGCGGCAAGGTCCGGCCCGTGAGCCGACGCAACCTGAGCGAGTCGAAGGCGGGGGAGAGGCTGGTAGTGCAGGGCGTGTCCGACGAGGACCCCGTGAAGCTGCGCGAGCTCGAGCGACGCGGCCTAGTGCCCGGGGCGCCGATTGCAGTCGTCGGCGCCAGCGAGTTCGAGGGGCCGGTGGAAGTGCGTCTGAAGGGGCGGCGCGAGAGCGTGCCTCTGGGGCTGGCGCGCGCGGTGTTCGTGGCTGAGGCGCGCTAGTGGCGGAGCTCGTCAGGACGACCGTGTCGCAGTCGATGGTGATCGGCGCCGAGAACGCACTCCCCGGCGAGCTGCGCGTGCTGAAGGCGGCGGAGCGATCGCTGAACGGGGAGCGCCGCGGGCTGCGGGCGGTCATGCCCTTCCTCGGCCCCGCGTTCATCGCCGCCGTCGCCTACGTCGATCCCGGCAACTTCGCCACCAACATGGCCGGCGGCTCGCGCTACGGCTACATGCTCCTGTGGGTCGTGCTCGCGGCCAACCTGATGGCGATGCTCATCCAGTCGATGAGCGCCAAGCTTGGGATCGCCACCGGGCTCAACCTGCCCGAGGTCTGCCGGGAGAGATTCCCCCGGCCGGTCGTCTGGTTTCTGTGGGTCCAGGCCGAGCTCATCGCCATGGCCACCGACCTCGCCGAGTTCGTCGGCGCCGCGCTCGGCCTGAACCTGGTCTTCGGCATCCCGCTGTTCGGCGCCGCGCTGCTGACCGGCGTGGCCGCGTTCGGCATCCTCGGCCTCCAGGCATGGGGCTTCCGCCGCCTCGAGGCGACGATCACCGGCCTGGTCGGCCTGATCGTCATCGCCTTCGGCCTGGAGGTGTTCAGGGCCGATCCCTCGTGGGGCTCGGTGGCCGGCAACTCGCTCATCCCTCACCTCGACGGGCGCGAATCGATCCTGCTCGCCGCCGGCATCCTCGGCGCCACGGTGATGCCGCACGTCATCTACCTCCACTCGGCGCTGACGCAGAAGAGGATCGTCGGCGCTAACTCCGACGCCAAGCGCAAGATCTTCCACTTCGAGCTCGTCGACGTCGTGATCGCGATGGGCATCGCGGGCCTGATCAACATCGCCATGCTCACGACCGCGGCCGCCGTCTTCAACACGCGCGGCCTGTTCGACGCCGGCAGCAACCTGAGCCAGGTCGCGGGCGGCCTCGAGCACTACCTCGGCGCGAACAGCGGGCTCATCTTCGGCGTCGCGCTCCTGGCCTCGGGCATCTCCTCGTCATCGGTCGGCACGCTGGCCGGCCAGGTCGTCATGCAGGGCTTCATCCGGCGCAGAATCTCGGTCTTCCTGCGCCGCGCGATCACCATGGTGCCGGCCCTCTTCGTGATCGGCCTCCACTTCGACCCTTCACGAGCGCTGGTCCTCAGCCAGGTGCTGCTGTCGTTTGGGATTCCGTTCGCGATGATCCCGCTCGTCATCTTCACGCGCGACAAGAAGCTGATGAACGGTCTCGCCAACAGCCGGCTTACGAACTACGCCGCGTACGCCGTGGCCGCGCTGATCATCGTCCTGAACGTCTTTCTTCTGTTCCAGACGTTCCTCGGAGCGTCTGGCTAACGTCCCTTTTCGAGCAGGTAGCGCTCGTACTGGAACTCCTCGGCTGAGATCTCGCCGTCGGCCAGGCGCTTCTCCAGCGTTTGCAGCGGCGAGCCGGGCAACCCGTCGGGCAGGCGCTTGCGCGTGCGCACGATGACGTAGACCTCCAGCGGGATCACAAGCACGGTGATGCCGATCACCGCCCAGATCAACCAGTCGCGCCACATGGCCGTGTCAGGATAGCTTCGGGATGCCGGTTTGAAGCTGGGAGTGAGCGTCGGCTATTGGGGCCTGGGCCTCACCCCCGCCGACCAGCTCGACATCGCTCGGACGGCCGAGTCCCTCGGCTACGACTCGATCTGGACGGCCGAGGCCTACGGCTCGGATGCGGCGACGGTCCTCGCCTGGCTGGCCGCCGGTACGAGCCGGATCAAGCTTGGGGCGGGGATCTTCCAGATCCCGGCCCGCAGCCCGGCCATGACGGCCATGACCGCCGCGACCATCGACAACCTCTCCGGCGGGCGGATGCTGCTCGGGCTGGGCACGTCGGGCCCGCAGGTCTCCGAGGGTTTCCACGGCGTGCGGTTCGCGAAGCAGCTGCAGCGCACGCGCGAGTACGTCGCCGTCGTGCGCAAGGCCCTGGCGCGGGAGAAGATCGAGTTCCACGGCGAGACCATCGACCTCCCGCTCCCCGACGGCCCGGGCAAGGCGCTGAAGCTCACCATCCGGCCGGTGCAGGAGCGGATCCCGATCTTCCTGGCCGTGCTGGGGCCCAAGAACGTGGCCCTGGCCGGTGAGATCGCCGACGGCTGGCTCCCCGTTTTCTTCTCGCCCGAGCACACCGCGGCCCTGCGTGGACCGCTGGAAGAGGGCGCCGCGCGCGCGGGACGGTCGCTCGACGATTTTCGGATCTGCCCCTCCGTGAACGTGATGATCGGCGACGACCTCGAGAGCGCGCGCACCGTGATGCGGCCGATCATCGCCCTGTACGTCGGCGGCATGGGATCGCGGGAGCAGAACTTCTACAACCGACTCGTCTCCAGCTACGGTTTCGAGGCCGAGGCACAGAAGGTGCAGGAGCTGTACCTGGCCGGGCAGAAGACGGAGGCGATGTTCGCCCTGCCGGAGGCGCTCATCGACCTCGTCTCGATCGTCGGCCCGCGCGACCGCGTCAAGGCGAAGCTGCGCGACTTCCGCGACGCCGGGGTCGACACACTGATCGTCTGGCCTGTCATGCCCGACCACGAAGAGCGCAAGCGGCAGCTGACGACCATCGCTGAATTAGCCGGGGAAGTTGGATGACCCCGGATAGTCCGGACTCTCCTGACTTTTCTCGCGTGGGGGCCCCGGATAGTCCGGACTATCCGGCGGGCCCACGGATGCGATGAGCTTCAACCAGGCGCCGCCGCTGGTCGACTACAACCTCTTCGAGTCGGATGCGGTCCTGCGCGAGTCGCTGGAGCGCGAGGGAGGGTCCTGGGCGCACGACCTCGTCCACGGCCTGGGGCGACTCGCCGGCACGCAGGAGGCGATCGACTGGGGTTTCCAGGCCAACGCCAACCCGCCTGTGCTGCGCACGCACGACCGCTTCGGCGAGAGGATCGACGAGGTCGATTTCCATCCCGCCTGGCATGAGCTGATGAAGGTCGCGATCGGGCACGGCCTGCACGCGCTGCCGTGGCGCGAGCCTCGCGCGGGCGCTCATGCCGCCCGCGCCGCCGCGTTCTATGTCTGGTCGCAGGTCGAGGGTGGCCACGGCTGCCCGGTATCGATGACCTATGCAGCGGTCCCAGCGCTGCGCAAGGCTCCCGGCCTCGCCGCGCAGTGGGAGCCGCTCATGACCACGCTCGCGTACGACCCCGGCCTGCGTGCTCCGGCGACCAAGCAAGGCGTGCTGTTCGGGATGGCCATGACCGAGCGCCAGGGAGGCTCCGACGTGCGCTCCAACACGACGCGGGCGGTGCCGACCGGCTCCGACGGCGAGCACCTGCTCACGGGGCAGAAGTGGTTCTGCTCGGCGCCGATGTGCGACGCGTTCCTCGTCCTCGCGCAGGCGCCGGGCGGCCTGTCGTGCTTTGTCCTGCCGCGTGTCCTGCCGGACGGGACGCGCAACCACTTCCACATCCAGCGGCTGAAGGACAAGCTCGGGAATCGCTCCAACGCATCCTCGGAGGTCGAGCTCGACGGCGCGTGGGCTGTGTTGCTTGGGCAAGAGGGAGATGGTGTGCGGACGATCATCGACATGGTCAACCACACTCGTCTCGACTGCGTGATCGGATCGGCCTCGCTGATGCGCCAGGCCGTCGCTCAGGCCACGCACCATGCGGCGCACCGCACCGCCTTCGGCAAGCTGCTGGTCGAGCAGCCGCTGATGGTCAACGTGCTTGCCGACCTGGCGGTCGAGTCGGAGGCGACGACCATCCTGATGATGCGGCTCGCAGGCGCGTTCGACCGCGCCGCCGCTCCACTGGAGGCGCACTTCCGGCGCATCGGCGTCGCGATCGCGAAGTTCTGGACGTGCAAGCGGGCGATCGCCGTCGTGGCCGAGGCGCTCGAATGCCACGGAGGCAACGGATACGTCGAGGAGTCGATCCTGCCGCGGCTCTACCGCGAGGCGCCGCTCAACTCGATCTGGGAGGGCTCGGGCAACGTCAATGCGCTGGACGTGCTTCGCGCCATGCAGCGCGAGCCCGATTCGGTCGCGGCCTACTTCGCCGAGGTCGAGTCCGCGCCCAAGGATTCGCGCCTCGAGCGCGCCATCGCAAAGCTCAAGAACGAGCTCACCGGCGGCGACATGGAATCTCGCGCGCGCCGGCTCGTGGAGAGCATGGCGGTCGTGCTGGAGGCCTCGCTGCTGCTGAGACACGGCGATCCAATCGTGTGCGAGATCTTTTGCGCTTCGAGGCTGGAAGGCGGCTGGGGGCATACCTTTGGTAGCCTGGATACCAGGCCGGACCTCAGATCGGTGATCGAGAGGCACCGTCCGCGTTTTGACTAGGGTGATGATTCAAGAAACCGAGGAGCTCACGCACGCCTGGCTGGACTCGCCTGCGGCGAGTGTGCCGCCGAGCGAGCTGATCCTGGTCACCGATTTCGACGGAACGCTCGCCGAGGTCGTCCCGGACCCGGCCGCTGCGCGGGCCAGGCCGGAGGCGCTGGAAGCCCTGCAGGAGCTCGCCATGCTCCTGGCCGACGTCATCGTCCTGAGCAGCCGTCCGCCGGCTCAGCTCGAATCGCTGGTGCCGATCTCAGGCGTGCGCCTGATCGGCGACAGCGGGCTGGCCCTTCCCCGGCATGCCCAGAAGGAGGCGCTCGACCGCTTCAACGCCGAAGCGGCGAGGATGCTCCAGGGCATCCCGGGCGCCTGGCTCGAGGCCAAGCCCGCGAGCACGGCGGTCCACTTCCGCAACACCAACATGGAGGGCGAGCAGATGCTGGCCCTGCTGCGCCCCCTGCTGGACGGCGCGCGCCTGGCGGCCGCCCTGGGCCGCAAGGTGATCGAGGTCCACACGCCGAAAGCGGGCAAGGGCAGCGCGCTGGCGGCTCTGCTGCCGGGCGAAGACCCGGCCGGCGTCGTGTGCTTCGGCGACGACGAGAACGACCGCTCCCTGTTCGAGTACGTCAGCGCGCTCGACATCCCGCATATGGCCGTCGGAGTTTGGTCGCCGGAAGCCCCGCCCGACCTGTTCGAGCGCTGCGACCTGGTCGTGGCCGGGCCGCGAGGCGCGACGGCGGTGCTGTGGGAGATCGTCGACTGGGCGAAAAAGAGCAGCTGATCTAGCCGGGCGCGCTGAACGCGGGCGCGCGTGTCAGGTCGCGCAGGTCCTGCACCTGGTTGCTGATCCACCTCGCGATGTCGTTGGTGCGGACGACGTTTCGCGCCCCCTCGTTGAGGCGGTGCCTGTCCGCGGCCGGCATCGTCAGCGCCGTGTAGATCGCCGCCGCCGTCGCCTCGACGTCGAAAGGGTTGATCGAGAGGACGTGCTCGCGGAGCTCTTCATGCGCGCCCGCGTTCTCGGAAAGAACGATGACACCGTCCTTGTGGTTGACCAGCGCTCCCTCTTTCGCGACCAGGTTGAGGCCGTCGTAGACGGGGTTGACGAGCAGCACGTCGAAGTTCCTCATCGCGGCGATCGCCTTGCGTTCGCTCTCCGCGATCTCGAGCCGGATCGGCTGCCACTGCTCGTTCCCGAACTCGCTGTTGATGCGCCCGGCCGTCTGCCGGATGTGCCTGAGGTAGCGGCTGTACGCCGCGACGTCCTGCCGCGAGGGCTGCAGAAAAGCCCAGAACTGGACCTGGCCATGCAGGTCGGGGTGGTAGCGCAAGAGCTTTTCGTAGGCGATGAAGCCGCGGACGATGTTCTTCGACGGATCCGTGCGGTCGATGCGGGCGATCAGGCGGGGAGGGCGCCAGGTGGCGAGCTCCTCCTCCTGTCGCTTGACGCCGCGCGAGGCGGCCAGGCGCATGGTCGCGGAGACGTCGACGGAGATCGGGTAGTGCCGCGCGTAGACGATGCGTCCGCCGGCGATGACGGCGCGCTCGTGCTCGTCGACCTGGAGGCCGAGGTTCTCCTCGCAGGTCAGGAGGAAGTTGCGCACGTCGAGGCTGGACTGAAAGCCCACGATGTCGCACCCGAGGAGGCCTTCGAGGATGCCGTCGCGCATCTCCTTCGGCAGCACCTTCCAGTACTGCGGCGTTGCCCATGGCACGTGGAGGAAGAACTGGATGACCGCGTCGGGCATCTCCTTGCGCAGCATCCGAGGCACCAGGTAGAGCTGGTAGTCGTGGACCATGACGAGCGGCGGACCCGAGCCTGCGCGCGCCAGCTCGACCACCTTCGCGCTCATCTGGCGGTTGACCTCGACGTAACCGTTGGTCCAGGCCTGGTGGATCCGCTCGTCGATCACCGGCTCGTTGCCGAGGTCCCACAGGTAGTGCTGGAGGAACCACAACACCGGGTTGGCGATGACGGAGTAGTACATCTCGTACTGCTCGCGCGTCGGGATCGCGTAGTGGAGCCGCCCGCGCGCCTGGGCCAGGGGCACCGTGACACCGTCGGGATGCTTCGCCGCCAGCTGGCGTTCGGGTTCGTTGCGCGCGCAGGCGACCCAGGTCGCCCCGGTTGCCTCGGCGAGGGTCAGCAATCCGGTGATCACGCCACCGGCGCCACGCCGGAACGTGCCGTCGCCGCGAGGCTCGTGCGGCCCTCGGTTGCTGACCAGGATCGGGTTGTGGGCAGGGAGCGTCCGCGCGACGTAGCCGCGCAGGGAGGACGCTCCGTTCCTACCGTCCGTCGGTGGTCACCAGAAGCGAGCGGTCGATCGGGACCTCACGGACCCGAACCCCCGACGCACGCGACACCGCGTTGGCCAGGGCGGCCGTGCCCGGGATCGCCGGCGGCTCGCCAACGCCCTTCGCGCCCAGCGGCCCGACCGGAGAGGGGACCTCGACCAGCGTCACGTCGATGTTCGGGAGCTGGTCTGCCGCGGGCAGCTCGTAGTCCAGGAACGAAGCGGTCCGCAGCTGTCCGTCCGCGTCGTAGACGAGGCCTTCGCCGAGCGCCCGGCCCAGCGCCTGCACCGCGCCGCCGTGGATCTGCCCCTCGACCTCGGGCGGGTTGATGGCGCGCCCCACGTCCTGAATCGCGGCGTAGCCGATGAGCTGGAAGGCTCCGGTCTCGCGGTCGAGCCGGACCCTGGCCACGTGCGCCGTGAACATCGGCGACGCCTCCAGCACCGCCGACCTGCCGACTGCCTCGACCGGCCTGTACCTGCCCACGAACTCTGTGCTGAGCTTGATCAGCTCTGTGATCTCGACCGAGCGAGTCGGCGCCCCTCTCACCTGCACGCGACCGTCGACGATCTCGAGGTCATCGGGCGCGGCCTCGAGCTCCTCGGTCGCGATTTCGAAGAGCTGACGGCGAGCCTCACGGGCGGCTTCGATGACCGCACCCCCGAGGCTGTAGGTGACCTGGCTGCCAGTCGACATGGCCGCGAATGGCGCGCCGGCGGTGTCGGCGACGTCGACGCGGACCTTTTCGGGCGAGACGCCAAAAGTTTCGGCGGCGATGAGCGCGAGGCCGGTGGCGGTGCCGCTGATGTCCGGCGAGCCGACCGTGATCGCCAGCGTGCCGTCCGGCTCGACGCGGCAGCCCGCCGCCGACGGCGTCCGGGCGCCGCCCCACATGCCGAGCGCGACCCCGACCGCTTCCCCCTCGGACAGCGGCGCGCTGTAAACGGGGTGCTTCCTGGCGGCCTCGAGCACCTCGACCGACGCGACCCTCGGCAAGGCGTCACCCTCGCCGTCCAGGTCGCCTTCGCGTACGACGTTGAGCAGCCTCAGCTCGACGGGGTCGATGCCCAGGGCGAGCGCCAGCTCGTCCATCGCCGACTCGAGGGCGAAGTAGGTCTGGGTGGCGCCCGGCGCGCGGTAGGCGTCCGCGGGCGTCTTGTTGGTCGCCACCTCCAGGCCGTGGATCTCGAAAGCGGGAATCCGATACGTGCCGCTCAGGAAGCTCGCGCTGATGCCCGCATGCCAGCCCGCGGCGGCCCCGTTGTCGTAGTGATACCTCGCGCGCAGGGCGAGGAGGGTGCCATCGCGTCGCGCGCCAAGCTCCAGCTCGAAGGTCGCCTCCGGCGCGTGATGCCCGACCACGAACTCGTGCGATCGCGCCAACGCGAGCCGAACCGGCCTGCCGGTGCGCCGAGCGATCAGCGCGAGAAGCGGCTCGAGCAGCTCGACCTTGCCGCCGAAACCTCCTCCGACGGGCATCGGGACCACCCGCACCTTGTGCGGCGGGACACCGACGAGCCTGGCGATGTCGTCGCGCAGGGCGAAAGGGCCCTGGGTCGGAGACCAGATGGTCAGCCCGCCGCCCGGCTCAGGGCGGACGACGGAGATGTGCGGCTCCATGAAGGAGTGGTGGGCGCGCCCGATCCTGTACGTGGCCCTCACGACCGCGTCCGCCTGCCGCAGCGCGGTCTCGACGTCGCCTCGCTTGCGCGTGACCACGCCGGTCGTGTTCCGTGGCCTGTCGGCGGGCTCCTCCTCCGCGGCGGTCGAGGCGCCGTGGACCGAGGCATCGTCCTCGTTCGCCGCCTCCGCCTCGTCGAGCACCGCCGGCGAGGCGTCACGCATCGCCGCCACAGGGTCGACGACCGGCGGTGTCTCCTCGTAGTCCACCTCGACCAGGAGCGCGGCGTCGGCCGCCGCGGACTCTGATTCCGCGACCACCGCAACGACCGGCTGGCCGGCGTAGAAGACCCGCTCGCGCGCGAGCGGCAGCTCGGGGCTGGGGGTGCTCTCGAGGACCGGCAGGTCGGCCCCGGTCACGACGTCCACCACGCCGGCGGCTTCCCGTGCCGCCCGCACGTCGATCCGTGCGATGCGCCCGCTCGCGACATGCGCGAGGACGAGGTGCACGTGCAGGAGCCCGGGAAACTCGAGGTCGGCTGTGAAGCGGGTGACGCCCCGAACCTTTTCGGCTCCTTCCTGGCGCCGCCTCCCCGCCCTGGCGGATACGCTCATCAACGCAAGATGCTACCCACGAGCGCCGCCCGGCGGCTTTCCGCCCTGGCAGGGCTCGTTCTCTTTGCCTGCTCCAACAACACCCCGGTCGGCAACACGCCGACCCCGCTCGCGAGCGAGCAGATCCTGCGTTTTCCGATCCAGCACGAGTTGGTCACGCTGGACCCCGCGATGATCCAGGCAGAGACCGACACGGCCATCGGGCAGAACCTGTTCGACGGGCTGCTCAAGTTCGACGGCAACCTGACCGTCGTGCCCGACATCGCGAGCAGCATGCCCTCGGTCTCGCCCGACGGCCTGACGTACACGTTCAAGCTCCGCACCGACGCGACCTTCTCCAACGGAGATCCGGTCACGTCGGCCGACGTCCTGTACTCGTGGAACCGGGCGGCCGCGATGCAGGGTCCGTTCGCGACCAACCTCTCAGCGATCAGCGGTTACGACCGCGTGGCCGCCAACCAGGCCTCCGGCTCGGCGCTCGAGGCGCTGCTCGAGAAGCAGGACGCGACGGTGACGATGGCCGGCCTGACGGCGCCGGACGATCGCACCGTGGCCGTCAAGCTCACCGGGTCCGCGGGGTGGTTCGGAGCCGCGATCGCCCAGCCCTCGGTGGCGGCGATGCTCGTCGATCGGAAGGTGGTGAAAGCGGACTTCGACGGCTGGTGGAAAAAGCCGGCGACCCTGGTGGGAACGGGCGCTTTCAAGCTTGCCGCCCACACTCAGGACCGGTCGTACGACTTCGCCGCCGTCCCGAGCTGGTGGGGCAAGCCGAGACCCACCCTCAAGACCATCCACATCGACGTCCTCGCCGACGCCACGACGGCGATGTCGAGATACCAGCAGGGCGCGTTCGACATCTATGGCTATGCGGCCAACAGCCCGGCGACGGCCGACGTCTTGAAGGTGCAGACGGCGCAGAAGTCCCAGTTGCTCCTCTCGGTCAAGAACAAGACGTACTGGGCGAGCTTCAACCTGGTGGCCGACGCGCACCGGCCCGCGGGCGGTCCCTTCACGCTGGACCGCGGCAAGGCAGCGCATGACCTGCGGCTCGCGTTCTCCATCTCCATCGACCGCCAGAAGCTTGCCAAGGAGATCTGCGGCGACGTGACATGCGTGCCCGCCACTGGCGGCCTCATCCCCAAGGGCCTGCTCGGCAATTTAGGCGACGGCTCAGACCCGCTCGCGATGTTCGACGCGGTGAAGGCGCGCAGCCTCCTGCTTTCCGCGGACCCGACCGGCGCCAGGACCAAGGGACTCGTCTACACCTACGATCCCGAGAACCCCTCCAACGAGCCGGTGGCGAAATTCATCCAGGCGCAGTGGCTGGCCAACCTCGGCGTCACGGTGAGTCTCCAGACGGCGCCCCACACGAGGTTCATCACCGAGCGGCTGGCGGGAAACTATGTCCTTTCACGCGACGGGTGGGCGGCGGACTACAACCACCCGCAGGACTGGTTCGACAATCAGTGGGGCAAGGTCGCGGGCTGCCCGGACGCCAACTGCACGTCGGGTTACGACACGAAGGCTTACGACCAGCTCCTGGCGAGGGCCGACGCCGAGCCTCTGCCGATGGCGATCCCGGACTACAAAACCTTGAACCGGCAGCTCATCGACGACGTCGTCTACATCCCGCTCTTCTACACGGTCAACGCGTTTCTGATCAAGCCATACGTCCTCGGGGCGGGCTCGAACAACATG